>NZ_JBITGJ010000017.1:0-143839 GCF_044456925.1 Streptomyces sp. NPDC050743 | reverse complement strand
GCGGGCTGAAGAGGTACAACGAGTACAAGAAGCAGGACTCCGAGCACCTGCTGGAGACCACGGGCAAGCAGCTGCGCAAGCTGATGAGCTGGGTCAACGAGGAGGCGTAAGCCTCACGTCAGGGGGTCGGGGCAGGATGCTCCGGCCCCCGTCGTCCATCTGTTGTCCACCCCGTCCAGCCCCGGACGGGTGATCCTTCCGTGGAGGCGCAAGACGCCCTGCGCCACGCCACTACACTGCTGAACAAACACGCGTCAGGCCCACAGCGTCGTGCGTCTTCCGCGGCTAGCCCCCCTCCTCCGCCTGCGGCCGTCGGGACGGCCGTCCGCATGCTTTGGACTTGTGAGGACCTCACGTGAGCTCGAAACCCGTCGTACTCATCGCTGAAGAGCTGTCGCCCGCGACCGTGGACGCACTCGGCCCGGACTTCGAGATCCGGCACGCCAACGGAGCCGACCGAGCCGAACTGCTCCCCGCCATCGCCGACGTCGACGCGATCCTGATCCGCTCCGCCACCAAGGTCGACGCCGAGGCCATCGCCGCGGCGAAGAAGCTCAAGGTCGTCGCCCGCGCCGGCGTCGGCCTGGACAACGTCGACGTCTCCGCCGCCACCAAGGCCGGCGTGATGGTCGTCAACGCCCCGACCTCCAACATCGTGACCGCCGCCGAGCTGGCCTGCGGTCTGATCCTCGCCAGCGCCCGCAACATCCCGCAGGCCAACGCCGCGCTGAAGAACGGCGAGTGGAAGCGCAGCAAGTACACGGGCGTCGAGCTGGCCGAGAAGACCCTCGGTGTCGTCGGCCTCGGCCGCATCGGCGCCCTGGTCGCCCAGCGCATGTCCGCCTTCGGCATGAAGGTCGTCGCCTACGACCCCTACGTCCAGCCCGCCCGCGCCGCCCAGATGGGCGTCAAGGTCCTCTCCCTGGACGAGCTGCTGGAGGTCTCCGACTTCATCACCGTCCACCTGCCCAAGACCCCCGAGACCCTCGGCCTCATCGGCGACGAGGCGCTGCGCAAGGTCAAGCCGAGCGTGCGCATCGTCAACGCCGCGCGCGGCGGCATCGTGGACGAGGCGGCGCTGTACGCGGCGCTGAAGGAGGGCCGGGTCGCCGGCGCCGGCCTCGACGTGTACGCCAAGGAGCCGTGCACCGACTCGCCGCTGTTCGAGCTGGACCAGGTCGTGTGCACCCCGCACCTCGGCGCCTCCACCGACGAGGCGCAGGAGAAGGCGGGCATCGCGGTCGCCAAGTCCGTCCGCCTCGCCCTCGCCGGTGAGCTGGTGCCGGACGCGGTCAACGTCCAGGGCGGTGTCATCGCCGAGGACGTCAAGCCCGGTCTGCCGCTCGCCGAGCGCCTCGGCCGTATCTTCACCGCGCTCGCCGGCGAGGTCGCGGTCCGCCTCGACGTCGAGGTGTACGGCGAGATCACCCAGCACGACGTGAAGGTGCTGGAACTGTCCGCCCTCAAGGGTGTCTTCGAGGACGTCGTCGACGAGACGGTGAGCTACGTCAACGCGCCGCTGTTCGCGCAGGAGCGGGGCGTCGAGGTCCGGCTGACCACCAGCTCCGAGTCGGCCGAGCACCGCAACGTCGTCACCGTGCGCGGCACGCTCGCGGACGGCGAGGAGGTGTCGGTGTCCGGCACGCTGGCCGGCCCGAAGCACGTCCAGAAGATCGTCGCGGTCGGCGACTACGACGTCGATCTCGCCCTCGCCGACCACATGGTCGTCCTGCGCTACGAGGACCGTCCCGGTGTCGTCGGCACCGTCGGCCGCATCCTCGGCGAGGCGGGCATCAACATCGCCGGCATGCAGGTCGCTCGCGCGGTCGCCGGCGGCGAGGCGCTGGCCGTGCTCACCGTCGACGACACGGTGTCCGCCGGTGTGCTGAGCGAGGTCGCCTCCGAGATCGGTGCGACGTCCGCCCGCTCGGTGAATCTCGTCTGACGCATCGGCAAACGCCGGACGGGCTGAGATCTCTCAGCCCGTCCGGCGTTTTTCCGTGCCCTACTTCCGTGTGCCCTGCTCGTCGTCCCGCACCTCGATGGTCCGCAGGCTGAGCGCCGCCCCCACCGCCGCCAGCACCAGCAGCGCCGCCCCGGCGATCGCCGCGCCCTGCATGCCCGTGGTGAAGGCCTCCCGGGCCGTGGCGAGCAGGGACTGACCGGCCGCGCCGGGCAGCCGGGCGGCCGTGGCGAGGGCGTCGCCCAGGGTCTCGCGGGCCGCGGCCGGGGCGGTGGCCGGCATCTCGTGGCGGTAGACCGCCGTACCGATCGAGCCGAGGACTGCCATGCCGAGTGCGCCGCCGAACTCGGAGCTGGTCTCCAGCAGGGAGGAGGCCGTGCCCGCCCGCTCCACCGGGGCGCCGCTCAGGGCCAGGTCGGTCAGCTGGGAGACGATCGCGACCATCCCGCAGGCGAGGACGCCGGCCCCGGCAAGCGCCAGCCACAGCGAATCGGTGCCGACGAGGGCGAGCATCGAGTAGCCGGCCGCCATGACCGCGAAGCCGCCGGCGACGACGTACCCCCGGTTGACGCCCCGCTGGATGAGCTGTGCGGTGACCGGACCGGCGAACCCGATGAACACCGAGGGCAGCAGGCTCCACAGGGCCGCCGACAGCGGGCTCTTGCCGAGGACCGACTGCAGGTACTGCGTGGTGAAGATGGCCGAGCCCATCATGGCGAGGGCGGCGACGAGGTTGAGGACCAGCGCCGGGGCGAAGCCGTGGCCCTTCAGCAGGGCCGGCGGGATCAGCGGGGAGGCGCTGGTGCGCTGCCGGTGGACGAACAGAGCCGTGAAGAGCAGGCCGACGGTGACGGAGACGACGTACAGCGGGTGCCAGCCCTCGGAGGGGATCTCCTTCAGGCCGTAGATCACGGGGAGCACGGCGGCCATCGACAGCGGGACGCTCAGCCAGTCGAAGCGGCCGGGGCTCGGGTCCTTCGACTCCGGCAGCAGCACCGGGCCGAGGAGCAGGAGCAGGGCCATCGCGGGCAGGTTGACCAGGAAGACCGAGCCCCACCAGAAGTGCTCGACGAGGATGCCGCTCATCACCGAGCCCAGCGCGATGCCTCCGGTCATCACCCCGGACCACAGACCGATCGCCTTGGCCCGCTGGCCGGGGTCGGTGAACATCGTGCGCAGCAGCGCCATCGTCGACGGCATCAGGGTCGCCCCGCCGATGCCGAGGATCGCGCGGGCCGCGATCAGGGTCTCGGCGCTGTCGGCGTAGGCCGCGAGGAGCGAGGCGCCGCCGAAGGCCGCGGCGCCCATCAGCAGGAGCTTGCGGCGGCCGATGCGGTCGCCGAGGGAGCCCATGGTCATCAGCAGGCCGGCCAGGACGAAGCCGTAGATGTCGAAGATCCACAGCTGCTGGGTGCCGCTCGGGTGCAGGTCCGCGGCGATCGCAGGGGTCGCGAAGTACAGGACCGAGACGTCCATCGAGACCAGCAGCAGCGGCAGCATCAGCACGCCGAGAGCGGTCCACTCGCGGCGCCCGGCGCGGACTGGCGCGGCGCTGTCGGCGCCGACGGAGGGGGTGGTGCTCGTCGAGTTCGTCATGCCAGTGACTGTACGGGCGTCTTAAACGCTTGTCTAGAACGATTGTATAGTTCATGCGTCTAGGACGACCGTATGGATCGGCGTTAGGCTGTGGGCCATGGGACACCGTGAGGATCTGCTCGAAGGCGCCAAGCGCTGCCTGCTGGAGAAGGGGTTCCTGCGCACGACCGCGCGGGACATCGTCAAGGCGTCGGGCACCAACCTGGCGTCCATCGGCTACCACTACGGGTCGAAGGCCGAGCTGCTGGTGCAGGCCTACATCTCGCTGATCGAGGGCGTGGGGGAGAGGTTCGAGCCCGGGCTCGGCGGGACGGTGACAGAGCCTCCGGGTTCGCTGGAGCGCTTCCAGGAGGTGTGGACGAGCGTCCTTCGCACGGTGCCCGAGTCACGGCCGATCTGGATGCTGAGCTTCGAGCTCATGTTCCAGGACGAACGGCTGGAAGAGGTGCGCAAGCTGCTGGCCGAGGCCCAGGAGGGGGGCCGCTCGGGGCTGGTGGCGATGTTCAGCGGCATCCCGGAGTCCGACGTCGACAAGGAGGCCGTCGACACCGAGGGCCGCTTCTACCAGACCCTCCTCAACGGCCTGATGGTCCAGTGGCTCTTCGACCCGGACTCGGCGACCACGGCCGAGCAACTCACCGAGGGCCTGCGGCGGATCATCGCGGCGACGAGCGCGGGCGGCGCCCGGTGAGGCCTGCGCCGAGAGGGCAGGGTCACAGCCGGGCCCGCTTCAGCGCCATGTGCAGCAGCAGGCGGTCCTCGCCGTCGTCCAGGTCCAGGCCCGTCAGCTGCTCCACCCGGGACAGGCGGTAGTACAGGGTCTGCCGGTGGATGCCCAGTTCGGCGGCCGTGCGGGCGGCCTGGCCCGCGCAGTCGAGGTAGACCTCGGCGGTGCGGGCGAGTTCCCGGTGGGCGGGGGAGAGGAGGGGGCCGACCACGGGATCGTGCGCGGCCTGCGGCGGCAGCGCGGTCAGCAGCCGGTACGGCCCGATGCGCGCCCACTCCGCGACCGGCCCGAACCGCGGCTCGGCCAGCGCGGCGCGCGTGGCGGCGGCGGCCTCCTGCCAGACCGCGCCCAGCCCGGCGAGGCCGATCCGGGCGTCACCGACCCCGGCGGCGCATCCGGCACCCCCGCCGCCCCCGGCCGCACCGGTGAATCCGGCCGCGGCCGCCGCGGCCGCCCGGGCCCCGGCCCCGCGTGCCGCATTGCCCGGCGCCGGAACACCAGCGCCTGAGCCTGCCCCGCCTCCGCCCCCGAATGCCGCGCCTCCCCGCCCCCCACGAGCCCCCTCCGCCTCCTTCAGCAACCGCCCGGCCGCCGCCAGCGCGGGCGCGGTCACCTCGGTGGCCCGGAGTCGTACCAGCAGCGCGAGGCTCTGTTGCGAGGCCCCCCAGGGCAGCGTGCACAGGGCGGTGGCGTGCGGGATCGTGCGGGCGGCGGGGGCGTCGTCGGGATCGGGTGACGGCCAGGGGGCCACGCAGACGAGGGTGAGCGGGCCGTCGGCGCGGGGGCCGAGGGCGGTGCGCAGTTCCGCCACCGCCATGTCCTGCTGCCAGCCGGGCTCGGCGGTGAGCACCGCCCGCAGCTCCCGGCTCAGCCCGGCCCCGGCCTCCGCCTCGTCCGCGAGCAGCGCGCCGATCCGGCCGGCCACCTCCATCGCGGCGGCCAGCTGCGCGTCCGTCGGCCCGGGATCGCCGTCCAGCAGCCAGACGTAACCGAGGACGACACCTCGATGGCGTACGGGCAGACAGATCCGGCCGCGGTACACGCCCGCCTCCGGGCTCGGCGGGATCCGCACCGGGCCGGTCGCGCGGGTGATGCCGAAGCCCTCGAACCACGCCCGGACCGTGGCCGTGGAGCGCCGGGTCAGGATCGAGCGGGTGCGCACCGGGTCCAGCGCGGAGGGATCCAGGTCGCCCTCGCTGTCGTACGCCCCGAAGGCGATCAGCTCGAAGTCGCGGTTCTCCAGGGTCGCCGGGACCCCGAGCAGCTCCGAGATCTCGTCCACGAGCTCCTGGTAGTCACCCTTGAAATCCGCCGCCACTCGGGCATTCTCCCTCATTTTCCGGCGGCCTTCATACATCTGTCTGAGATCCTGTGCACGGATGCGTGACAGCTGTCGATGGCCCACGATCGGAGAGATCCTTAGGTTTCACGGTGGTTCTCCGTGCCGTACCCGAAGCGTTGGGTAATGGCCTATTTGATGCTTGTCTGTGGAGGTGCCCCGTGCTGGGTCCCGTGATTCTCGCCGCGTCGCGCAGCGACCGGATGCGACGCCTGATCTCGGCGGCCCCGGTGACCAAGCAGGTCGTCGACCGCTTCATCCCCGGTGAGACCGTCGACGACATCGTTCCGATCATCAAGGACCTGACGGCCAAGGGCCTGGAGCTGACGATGGACGTCGTCGGCGAGGACATCACCACCCCC
The DNA here is from genome assembly GCF_044456925.1 of Streptomyces sp. NPDC050743. Taxonomy (NCBI): domain Bacteria; kingdom Bacillati; phylum Actinomycetota; class Actinomycetes; order Kitasatosporales; family Streptomycetaceae; genus Streptomyces; species Streptomyces sp. NPDC050743. The sequence continues at coordinate 137,852 of NZ_JBITGJ010000017.1, read as the reverse complement.
GAGCAGGCCACCGCGGCGCGGGACGCCTACCTGCTGCTGATCGACCAGCTCAAGGAGCTGCAGCTCGGCGAGAAGGTCGAGATGTCGGTCAAGCTGTCCATGTTCGGCCAGGCGCTCCCCGGCGGTCACGAGCTCGCGCTCGCCAACGTCCGCCCGGTCGTCGAAGCCGCCGCCGCCATCGGTACGACCGTCACCCTCGACGCCGAGGACCACACCACCCTCGACTCGATGTTCGCCATCCACGAGGAGCTGCGGAAGGACTTCCCGCAGACCGGCTGCGTCATCCAGGCCTACCTCTTCCGCACTGAGGCCGACGCCCGCCGCCTCGCCGCCGCCGGCAGCCGCGTCCGCCTGGTGAAGGGCGCCTACAAGGAGCCCGCCGAGGTCGCCTACCAGCAGAAGCACGAGATCGACAAGGCGTACGTCCGCATCCTGCGGATCCTGATGGAGGGCGAGGGATACCCGATGATCGGGTCGCACGACCCGCGCCTGATCTCCATCGCCCAGGAACTGGCCCACAAGGCCGGCCGCAAGCTCGACGAGTACGAGTTCCAGATGCTGTACGGCATCCGCGGTGACGAGCACCTGCGACTGGCCGCCGAGGGTCACCGCATGCGTGTCTACACCGCCTACGGCACCGACTGGTACGGCTACTTCATGCGCCGTCTGGCGGAGAAGCCGGCGAACCTGCGCTTCTTCCTCCGTTCGATGGTCAGCAAGGGCTGAGTCCGAACACCCGCTCACGTACAAGGAGTCAAGGAACCTATGGACGCTGTGACCCAGGTCCCCACCCCGGTCAACGAGCCGGTGCACGGCTACGCCCCCGGCTCGCCCGAGCGCGCCCGGCTGGAGGCCAAGCTCAAGGAGCTGGCCGAGAACCCGATCGACCTGCCGATGACCATCGGCGGCGAGAAGCGGATGGGCGGCGGCGAGCCGTTCCAGGTCGTCCAGCCGCACAACCACAAGGCCGTGATCGGCACCCTGCGCAACGCCACGCAGGCGGACGCGAAGGACGCCATCGACGCGGCCCTGGCCGCCGCCCCGGCCTGGCGCGCGATGTCCTTCGACGACCGTGCCGCGATCATCCTGCGCGCCGCCGAGCTGCTGGCCGGCCCCTGGCGCGAGACGATCGCCGCCTCCACCATGCTCGGCCAGTCGAAGACCGCCCAGCAGGCCGAGATCGACACGCCGTGCGAGCTGGTCGACTTCTGGCGCTTCAACGTGCACTACGCCCGGCAGATCCTGGCCGAGCAGCCCCCGGCGAACTCCCCGGGCGTCTGGAACCGCCTGGACCACCGCCCGCTGGAGGGCTTCGTCTACGCGATCACGCCCTTCAACTTCAGCGCCATCGCCGGCAACCTGCCGACCGCGCCCGCGCTGATGGGCAACGTCGTCGTCTGGAAGCCGTCCCCGACGCAGACCCACGCGGCCGTGCTGCTGATGCAGCTGCTGGAGGAGGCCGGTCTGCCCAAGGGCGTCATCAACCTCGTCACCGGTGACGGCATCGAGGTCTCCAAGGTCGCCCTCGAGCACCGCGACCTGGCCGGTATCCACTTCACGGGTTCGACCAAGACCTTCCAGTACCTGTGGAAGACGGTCGGCACCAACATCGAGAAGTACCGCTCGTACCCGCGTCTGGTCGGCGAGACCGGCGGCAAGGACTTCCTGGTCGCCCACCCGAGCGCCGACCGCGCGGTGCTGAAGACCGCCCTGACCCGCGGTGCCTTCGAATACCAGGGCCAGAAGTGCAGCGCCACCTCCCGCGCCTACATCCCGGCCTCCATCTGGAACTCGGGCTTCAAGGAGGAGTTCGCGGCCGAGGTCGACTACCTCACCATGGGTGACGTCACCGACCTGTCGAACTTCATCGGCGCCGTGATCGACGACCGTGCCTTCGCCAAGAACAAGGCCGCGATCGACCGCGCCAAGGAGGACCCGACCTGCGAGATCGTCGCGGGCGGCAGCTACGACGACTCGGTCGGCTACTTCGTCCGCCCGACCGTCATCGTCTCCACCGACCCGGAGAACGAGATCTTCCGCACCGAGTACTTCGGCCCGGTCCTCGGCGTCTACGTCTACGAGGACGACAAGTACGACGAGATGCTGGAGCAGATGGAGTCGGTGTCGGACTACGCCCTGACCGGTTCGGTCATCGCGAACGACCGCGCCGCCGCGGCCTACACGATGGAGAAGCTCCGCTACGCGGCGGGCAACTTCTACATCAACGACAAGTCGACCGGCGCCGTCGTCGGCCAGCAGCCCTTCGGCGGCGGCCGCGCCTCCGGCACCAACGACAAGGCCGGTGCCCCCCAGAACCTCCTGCGCTGGACCCTGACCCGCGCCATCAAGGAGACCCTGGTCCCGCCGACCGACTACTCCTACCCGCACATGGGCTGATCTCCGGCCCCCGTGAACACGGGCCGGCAAGCCTGACCTCTGAGCAGGCTTGCCGGCCCGTTCCCATCCGCGGACGGTTCTTCCTCGGCAGTCGGGTGGGACGATGACGCCATGACCCTCCGACTGCGTCTCGCCCACACCTGCGACCTCGACCCCGCCGAACTCGGCGCCGCCCGGGCCCTGTTGGACGAGGCGTTCGGCGGGGACTTCTCCGACGACGACTGGGATCACGGGCTCGGCGGGCTGCATGCGCTCGTCCAGGACAGGCGGGGGCTCGCCGCGCACGGGTCCGTGGTGATGCGGCGCATCCGGCACCGGGGGCGCTGGCTGCGCACCGGGTATGTCGAGGCCGTCGCCGTACGGCCGGACGCCCGGCGCACCGGGCTCGGCGGGCGGGTGATGGGGGAGCTGGAGCGGGTGATCGACCGGGCGTACGACCTCGGCGCGCTCTCCGCGAGCGAGGAGGGGGCCCTGTTGTACGCCGCCCGGGGCTGGCAGCAGTGGGGCGGGCAGGTGCACGCCCTGTCCCCGGACGGAATCGTGCGGCTCAAGGAGGAGGAAGGGGGCGTCTGGCTGCGACCCGCGCTCGCCGGTCCCCTCGACCACGGCGGCGAGCTGGTCTTCGACTGGCGCGACGGGGATGTCACCTGAGGGCACGTCAGGCCGCGCGGACCAGGATCTTGCCCGTGTTCCCGCCCCGCAGCATCAGCAGGAACGCCTCCACGATCCGCCCGAACCCCTCGACCACCGTCTCGTCCGCCGCCAGCGCCCCGCTGCGCAGATGCGGTACGGCGAAGTCGTACAGCGCTTCCTGGGCGTCCCGGTGGTCCCTCACCAGGAAGCCCTCGATGCGCAGGCTCTTCTCGACCACGTCCGCGTGGTCGAAGACGACGGGCGGGGCATCCGGGGTGTTGTACTGGCTGATCGTGCCGACCCGCACCACCCGGCCCCGCTCGCGCAGCGCGCCGATCGCCGCGCCGAGTTGCCCGCCGCCGACGTTGTCCACGAAGACGTCGATGCCGGAGGGTGCCGCCTCGGCCAGCAGGTCGGCGGCCGGGGCCGTGCGGTAGTCGAAGGCGGTGTCGTAACCGACCTGCTCCGTCAGGTACTTCACCTTCTCCTCGGTGCCCGCGCTGCCGATCACCCGGCCGGCGCCGAGCAGCCGCGCGAAACGGCCGGCCGCCGTGCCGACCCCGCCCGCCGCGCCGGAGACGAACACGTCCTCGCCCTCGCGCAGCCGGGCGATCCGGGTCAGTGCGACGTAGGCCGTCAGGCCCGTGCCGCCCAGCACGCTCAGATGCGCCGACAGCGGCACGCCCGGGCGCCGCGGGAGAAGCCTGACCTCCTCGGGGCGCACCACCGAGTGCGTGCGCCAGCCCCGGCGGTGGAAGACGATCTCGCCCTCGGGCAGCTCCGGGGTGCGGGAGGCGGTGACCCGGCCCAGCGTGCGGCCCTCCAGCGGGGCGTTCAACGGGAAGTCCCCGTCCATCATTTCGCGGTGGTACGGGTCCACGGACCACAGCAGGTTCTCCACCAGGGCCGTGCCGGGCGCCGGTTCGGGCACCGGGGACTCGGCGAAGCGGAAGTGTCCGGCGGTGGGGAAGCCGGTGGGGCGGGCGGTCTGCTGCACGGTGAGCGCGGTCTCGGTCATGGCAGGGGACGGTAGGGAGGAATGCCGGATACAGGCAGGGGGTTGGGCTCATGGAACGCGCCGATCCATGAAGCAGTCTCATAGACGCAGGTGGGAGCCCCGAATGACAGCCGTCGACCTTGCCCCGCAGGAGCTGAGGATCCTGGTGGCCGTGGCCGACGAGGCCTCCTTCTCCGCCGCTGCCGCCCGGCTCGGGGCCACCCAGTCCGCCGTCTCCCACGCCGTGCGCGGCATCGAACGGAAGCTGGGCGTCGTGCTCTTCGAACGGGGCCGGTTCGGGGCCCGGCCGACGCCAGCCGGGGAGCGGGCGGCCGCCCATGCGCGACGGGTCCTGCGCATGCTGCAGGCGCTGGCCGCCGACGCCCGCGGGGCGGATACCGGCGAGCTGTCCGGGCCGCTGCGGATCGCCGCTTTCCGCAGCGCCGCCCTGCATCTGCTGCCGCCCGCCCTGGAACGGCTCGCAACACAGCACCCCGGCATCGAGGTGACCGTCACCGTCGTACGGGAACTGGGCGCCGGCACCGCGGGCGAGGTCGCCGCCGGGCGGGCCGACCTCGGGATCGCCACCCTGAGCGGGCCGGCGCCGGCAGGGCTGGTCGGCGGGGCGCTGCTGGAGGAGCCGTACTTTCTGGTGCATCCGGCCGGGCACCCGGATCCGCGCTCCCTGCCGCTCGTCGACTGGGCCGAGAACTGCGGCTCCTACACGCGCGCCTGGTGGGCCGCCCAGGACTGGATCCCGGCGGCGACCGTCAACGCCGAGGACGACGGGGCGGTGCTGTCGATGGTGGGCAGCGGGCTCGGCATGGCCATCATGCCCGCGCTCTCCCTCACCGGGGCGCCGCCCGCCGTCGAGATCACCGACCTCGGGCCGGAACGGCCGTACCGCTCCGTCGGCTGTGTCACCACCCCGGAGCTCGCCGCCACGAGCGCCGTACGGGCCCTGATCCGCACCCTGCGGTCCCTCGGAACGCCGTCACCCGAACACGCGAAAGGCCAGCTCAGAGCGGTGTGACGGGGTCCGCCGTCTCAGATAGTAGGAAGTCCGAGTAATTGTGCAGACAGAACCGGGCCGCTCCCTTAATTTTGTAGGAGCCGAACGTCTCGCTCGATCAAGCGAATGGCGGTCGTGAGCCGGGCCCGGTGCAGGCAACCCCTGCGGCCCTTGGTTCCCCGCCCCTTCCGGCGTCTCGTAACCCCTCATTGCCGCACTCCGTATGCGAAGGAGTCGATTCCCATGGCCGAGACGACCGTCCGCCGCCGAGTCCGCCACGTGTCCCGCGCGAGCGAGTCCGACCGCAAGAACGCAGCCGCCGCCCTCCAGCGCGCCCTCGACCGCCGCGACAACGGCGGCGAGACCGGCCACTGACACCTCGTCCGATGCCGTCCACGCCGCCCATGTCGTCCATATGGCGGACGGGTCATGTCATTCCCTGGGACGAGGAGTAGGATGCCCGCATGTCTCGCAGCATCAATCTCGCAGTGATCCCCGGGGACGGCATCGGACAGGAAGTCGTGTCCGAGGGTCTCAAGGTCCTCTCCGCCGTCCTGCCGCAGGATGTGAAGCTGGAGACCAAGGAGTACGACTTCGGCGCCAAGCGCTACCACGCCACCGGTGAGACCCTCACCGACGCCGATCTCGGCGCGCTGAAGCAGCACGACGCCATCCTGCTCGGCGCCATCGGCGACCCGTCGGTGCCGTCCGGCGTCCTGGAGCGCGGCTTCCTCCTGAAGCTCCGCTTCGCCTTCGACCACCACGTCAACCTGCGCCCGTCGAAGCTCCTTCCCGGTGTCGCCACCCCGCTCGCCGGCCAGCCGGAGATCGACTTCGTCGTGGTCCGCGAGGGCACCGAGGGCCCGTACACCGGCAACGGCGGCACCATCCGCAAGGGCACCGAGCACGAGGTCGCCACCGAGGTCTCCGTCAACACGGCCTTCGGCGTCGAGCGGGTCGTCCGGGACGCCTTCGCCCGCGCCCAGGCCCGTCCGCGCAAGAAGCTCACGCTGGTTCACAAGAACAACGTGCTGACCTTCGCCGGGCACCTGTGGACGAACATCTTCAACAAGGTGGCCGCGGAGTTCCCCGAGGTCACCACGGACTACATCCACGTCGACGCGGCGACGATCTACCTGGTCACCGACCCCGGTCGCTTCGACGTCATCGTCACCGACAACCTCTTCGGCGACATCATCACCGACCTCGCCGCGGCCGTCTCCGGCGGCATCGGCGTCGCCGCGAGCGGGAACATCAACCCCTCTCGCGAGTTCCCCTCGATGTTCGAGCCGGTCCACGGTTCCGCGCCCGACATCGCCGGCCAGGGCAAGGCCGACCCCACCGCCACGGTCCTGTCCGTCGCCCTGCTGCTGCGCCACCTCGGCTACGACGGCGAGGCCGACCGCATCGACACGGCGGTCGCCGCGGACCTCACCGAGCGCGCCGCGCTGGGTGCCCGCAGCACCTCGCAGATCGGCGACGCGCTCGCCGCCCGAGTAGCCGGCTGACCCGGCGCTCCACCCACGAAGCCGCCGGGTCGGACGACCGCCCGGCGGCTTTTCCATGTCCCCGCCGGGTGCCACCATCGACCCCTGGGCCGCTTTCACTCCCATTCCTTCCGCCGTGGGCCCCGCGCGATAATCGAACGCGGAGCCGCGGTATGAGGGAAAGCTCGGACGTCCTATCACTGAGAGGTCGCAGTGACGGGGTGTGAGCGCGGCCCGTCACTACAACCGGTGAAGGACAAACCACTCATGACGACGCCCACGATCGAGCTCAAGCCCTCCGCCAGCCCCCTCGCCGCCGCAGAGCGCGAGGCGATCCTGGCCAACCCCGGGTTCGGCCGCCACTTCACCGACCACATGGTGACGATCAGGTGGACCGAGGGCCGCGGCTGGCACGACGCCCAGCTCGTCCCGTACGGCCCGATCTCCCTCGACCCCTCCACCCACGTCCTGCACTACGGCCAGGAGATCTTCGAGGGACTGAAGGCCTACCGCCAGCCCGACGGCTCGATCGCGCTGTTCCGCCCCGAGGCGAACGCCCGCCGCTTCCGCAACTCCGCGCGCCGCATGGCCATGGCCGAGCTGCCCGAGGAGCTGTTCATCGCCGCGCTGGACGCGCTGCTCACCCAGGACGCCGACTGGGTTCCGCCGCACGGTGGCGAACAGTCCCTGTACCTGCGGCCGTTCATGTTCGCCACGGAGGCCGCGCTCGGCGTGCACCCGGCGAACGAGTACCTGTTCATGCTCATCGCCTCGCCCTCCGGCGCGTACTTCGCCGGTGGCGTCAAGCCGGTCACCATCTGGGTCTCCGAGGACCACGTCCGTGCCGTCCCCGGCGGCACCGGCGACGCCAAGACCGGCGGCAACTACGCCGCGTCCCTGCTGCCGCAGGCCGAGGCCGCCGCGCACGGCTGCGACCAGGTCGTCTACCTCGACGCGGTCACCCGCACCAAGGTCGAGGAGAGCGGCAGCATGAACGTCGCCTTCGTCTACGGCGACCGGATCGTCACCCCGGAGCTGACCGGCTCGATCCTGGAGGGCATCACCCGCGACTCCCTCCTCCAGGTCGCCCGCGACCTCGGCTACACCGCCGAGGAAGGCGTGATCACCCTGGAGCAGTGGCGTGCGGACGCGGCCTCCGGCGCCCTCACCGAGGTCTTCGCCTGCGGCACCGCCGCCGTGGTCACGCCCATCGGCCACGTCAAGACCAAGACCGACGCCTGGACCCACGGCGACGGCACCCCCGGCGAGGTCACCCTCCGCCTGCGCGAGGCCCTGCTCGGCATCCAGCGCGGCGTGACGCAGGACAAGCACGGCTGGATGCACAAGATCGGCTGAGGTCCGCCGCACCGGCCGCCCGACGCAAGCGAATGGCGCGCGCGTTCGAGGCGTACCCCCACTCCCGTCCGGGTATCCACCCCTTCCGCGGGGGCGCGTGCCCCCGCGGAGACATGTCCGGGACGACACCCGGCACGGGGGGAGGGGCGCACGTGAACGCATGGTCGCCGGTGCCACGACTGCGCTGGTTGCTGCGCGCGTTACGCACGCCGCGCCGGCCGCAGAGCCTCACCGCGCTGGCGGCCCTCGCCGGCTGCGCGGCCCTGCTGCTGTGGACCGCTCACGGCATGGACGCCTACCAGCAGAACCTCGCCCTCAATCTCGGCACCGACCTCGTCGGCGTGGTCATCACCGTGTTCGTGATCGGCCCGCTGATCTCCCGCGCCCAGGAGGGCCGGGTCCGTGAGCACACCCGGCTGGACTACGAGTGGTTCGCCTCCCAGGTGCACGGCGCCACGGCCTGTGTGAAGGTGCTGGACACCTTCTCCAACCTGTTCGGGCCGCAGTTCTCCGAGCGTCTCTTCCGGGGGATAAGAGCGGCCACCGCGCACGGGGCGCGAGTGCAGATCCTGCTGCTGGACCCCGACTCGCTCGCCGTCATCCTGCGCGGCCGGGAACTGGGCGAGCAGAGCGCCGACATCCGCCGCGACATCATGCGCAACCTGCGCACCCTGGACCTCTTCGCCCGCCGCCTGGACGACAGCTCCCGCGCCCTGCTGGAGGTCCGCCTGTGCCAGACGTCCCCCGGTGTGACGCTCTACCGCTGGGACGAGCGCTGTCTGGTCTCCTTCCTCACGGTGGGCCGGCTCTCCGGCGAGGGCGTCCAGTTGGAGGTCGCCGTCCGCTCGCCGCTCGGCACCTTCGTGGAGCAGCGTTTCGACGAGCTGTGGGGGCAGAGCAAGCCGATGGAGCACTTCACCCGGCTGCCGCTCACCCTGGTGGACGCCTCCGACGTCCGCCGGGAGTTCCGCTGCCCGTTCGTGTCCGTCGAGGACCGCCTGTACGTCGCCGCGCCAGACCTGGTGTCGTACCTGGCGCGGCACCGCCGCGGCCAACTCTCCGCCTACAGCGAGGCCTTGACCGTGCCGGGTGGGCACGAGCCGATCGTGGTCGACGACGAAAGTCCGCTGCACGCGCTCCTCATCCAGCACTACGCGGAGAAGTACGATGCGTCGGCGGCCGCCTTCGTGGAGTTGCGACCCCCGGTCCTGGTCACGGAATAGCGGACCTGGCACAGAATAGAGGCCCTGGCACAGATGAGTTCAGCGCACCACTCCGCTTTGCACGCCAAACCCCGCTACCGCGCCTTCACCCCCCGCGACCTGGACGGACTGCTGGATCGCGTGTCCCTGCCGTCTGCCGAACGGCTCGCCCTGCGGGCCGTGTCGGCGGTCCTGCCCTTCCGTACGAACTCCTACGTGGTGGACGAACTGATCGACTGGACGGCCGTCCCCGACGACCCCGTCTTCCGGCTGACCTTCCCGCAGAGCGGCATGCTGCCCGCGCACGAACTGCGCCGGATGGCGGACCTGCTCGCCCAGGACGCGCCCGCCACCGAGATCCGGCGCGCCGCGCACGAGATCCGGATGCGGCTCAATCCGCACCCCTCCGGCCAGCTCGACGCCAACGTCCCCGCGCACGAGGGCCGCCGTCTGACGGGACTTCAGCACAAGTATCCCGAGACGGTGCTGGTCTTCCCGCGGCAGGGCCAGACCTGCCACGCCTACTGCACCTACTGCTTCCGCTGGCCGCAGTTCGTCGGCGAGTCCGAGCTGCGCATCGCCACCGACGACATCGCCGCCACCAGCGCCTATCTGCGCGCCCACCCCGAGGTGACCAGCACGCTCATCACCGGCGGCGACCCGCTGGTGATGAGCACCGAGGTGCTGCGCCGCTATGTGGAGCCGCTGCTCGCCATCGACACCGTCCGTTCGGTCCGGATCGGGACCAAGGCGCTCGCCTTCTGGCCGTACCGCTTTCTGACCGACCGGGACGCCGACGACCTGCTGCGGCTCTTCGAGAAGGTCGTCGCCAGTGGCCGCCACCTGGCGCTCATGGCCCACTTCACCCACCCGCGGGAACTGCGCCCGCCGGTGGTGCGGGAGGCGATGCGCCGGGTGCGGGACACCGGCGCCGTGATCCGCTGCCAGGGCCCGCTGGTCGCCGGGATCAACGACAGCGCCGAGGCGTGGGCGGAGCTGTGGGAGGAGACGACCGCGCTGGGAGCGGTGCCGTACTACCAGTTCGTGGAGCGGGACACCGGCCCGCAGGGCTACTTCGGGGTGCCGCTGGCCCGCGGCCACGCGATCTTCCGGGACGCCTACGCCCGGGTCTCCGGGCTCGCCCGCACGGTGCGTGGACCGGTGATGTCGGCGATGCCGGGCAAGGTCTGCGTGGACGGCATCGCCGAGGTGGCGGGCGAGAAGGTCTTCGTCCTCCACCTCATCCAGGCCCGCGACCCCGAGCTGGTGGACCGGCCGTTCTTCGCCGCGTACGACGAGGGCGCGACCTGGTTCACCGACCTGAAGCCGGCGTTCGGCGCGGAGCGGTTCCTGCCGGGTCTGGAGGTGGGGTGAATGTCCTCGTCGTCGCAGCCGACGGCCGCGGTGGCCGGCCTGGCGCTGACCGTGGCGGTTCTGCTGTCCCTCACCGCCGCCCTGCTCGCCGTGATCGTCCGGACGAGCACGGCCGGCCGGCTCACTGACGCGCTTCCGGCCGCCGCGGTGGTCTTCTCCGCGACCATGGGGCTGAGCCTGGCCGGCCTCGCGGGCGTCGGGCTGCTGCGGAGCTAGCGCCCACTCTCCGCGCCGACCGGTTCCCGCGCGGCCTCGACGCGGGCCGATGCCTGCTGCCGCGGCGCCAGGATCAGGTGGATCAGCCCGCCGACCGCGCCCGACAGCAGGAAGCTGCAGTCCACGCCGCCGGTGAGGTGCAGCAGCGGGCCCTGGTACGACGGCAGGGACACGGCCAGCAGGCCGACGCCCGCGCCCAGTGCCCAGGAGACGGTCGCCCGGATGTTCCAGCCGGCCCGGTACCAGTAGATCCCGCCCCGCGAACGGCGGTTGAAGACCTGCAGGGCGTCGGCGTCGTAGACACCGCGGCAGCGGGCGAAGCCGATGAGCGTGATCACGGCCCAGGGGGTGCCGATGGCGGTGAGGAGGAGGACGAAGGACGTCATCGCGGACTGCGCGTTCCAGGCGTAGTGCCCGACGAACACGCAGGCCGTGGCCACGATCGCTACCGTGTGGGTGGCGCGGGCCCGGGATGCCCTCGGCAGGATGGCGTCCAGGTCCAGGCCCATGGAGTACAGCATCAGACCGGCGTTGCCGACCGAGCCGGCCGAGGCGGCCAGCAGCAGCGGGATCAGGTACCAGGTGGGGGAGGCCGTCACCAGCGGACCGGCGTAGTCGAGCGCCGCGCGGGCGCCGTACGCCGTGAACGTGCCGAACAGCTGCGGCACCAGCAGGCCCAGGATCAGACCCGCCCACGTGGCCTTCAGAACGCGGCGGCCCGAGTGCCGGGTGGGGGAGATGTAGCGGGTGTAGTCCCCGAGCAGGGTGATGAAGGCGATGGGACCGGACAGGCCGGCGGCCACGGCCGACAGGAACCAGGTCGGCCAGAACGAGCCGAGCAGGTAGCCGCCGGTCTGCGGCAGCGCCGCAGTGGTGAAGTGCGGGGCGTAGGCGAACACGCCGAGCACCAGCAGGAAGGTCATGCCGATGGACAGGACCTTGGACATGTTCAGCAGCACCCGGTAGCCGTACACCGCGCCCGCGACCGTGGCACCGGCGAGCAGCGCGTAGACGACGGCGTACGACACCCCGTCCGCGGGCAGCCCGACCATCCGGCCGAGGACGCCGATCACCACGTCGCCGCCGATCCACACCGTCAGCGCGGTGTATCCGAGGGCGAGGAGCAGGCCGACCACCGAGCCGACCAGCCGGCCCCGGACGCCGAACTGGGCGCCGGAGGAGGTGGAGAGGTTGGTCGCGGTGCGGAGGGAGATCAGGGCCAGCGGTGCCGTCACCGCCGTACCGACGATCGTGCCCGCGACGATCGAGCTGACCGACGCCCACCAGCCGAGCCCGAAGGACGGCGGCAGCCAGCCGAAGATGATCACCCCGAGGCAGAGGTTGGAGCCGAGCAGGATCGAGACGAGGTCGCGCGGACCACTGGTCCGCTCCTCGTCCGGGATGGTGTCGACTCCGCGCTGTTCTATCGGCATGGCTGGTCTCCCTCGACTACCGCCGGTTCAGTTTGAGCGACGTTCAATGTGACGTGAAGCCCGGCCCCGGGTCAATGCTTCAGTTTCATGAATTCTGTGTTTAGAGTGATGTTCTAAAGTATGGAAAGACAAGGAGGTGTCGCGTCGTGAGACTGACTCCTACGGAACGTGACCGGCTGCTGCTCTTCGGGGCCGCCGAGCTGGCCCGGGCCCGCCGGGCGCGCGGCCTGCGGCTGAACGTGCCGGAGGCGACCGCGCTGATCGCGGACACCGTGTGCGAGGCGGCGCGGGACGGCAGGCGGCTCGCCGAGGCCATCGAGGCGGCCCGGTCCGTGCTCGGCCCCGAGGACGTGCTCCCGGGCGTCGCCGACGTCGTCACCGAGGTCATGGTCGAGGCGGTCTTCGACGACGGCTCCCGGCTCGCGGTGGTCTCCGACCCCATCGGCGGCGGTCTGGGCAAGGACGCCCCGGGCGCGCTGCTGCCGGGGCCCGAGCACGCCGACCCCGAGGCGGTCGTACGGCTCACGGTCACCAACACCGCGACCGTGCCGGTCTCCGTCACCTCCCACTTCCACTTCTTCGAGGCCAACCCGCGGCTGGACTTCGTACGGGAGAAGGCCTACGGGATGCGCCTCGCCGTCCCCGCGGGCTCCTCGATGCGCTTCGGCCCCGGCGAGAGCGAGGAGGTCGGCCTCGTGCCGATCGGCGGCGACCGGATCGCGATCGGCTTCGCCGGACTGGTCGACGGGCCACTGGACGCGCCCGGAGCCAAGGAGGAGGCCCTGCACAGGGCCGCGGCCTGCGGATACCTGGGAACCGCACACGCCGTCACGCCGGAAGGAGGCGAGGAGCGATGAGCCGCTCGAAGGGACGAGAGGTGAGCCGGGCGATCCACATCGACCCGCACGCCTACGCGGCCACCCACGGCCCCCGCGCCGGCGACCGCATCCGCCTCGGCGACTCGGGGCTCACCGTACGCGTGGAGTCCGACTCCCAGCGCTACGGCGACGAGTTCCTGGCCGGCTTCGGCAAGACCGCCCGCGACGGGCTGCACCTGAAGGCCGCCGCCGTCCGCGAGACCTGTGACGTCGTCATCAGCAACGTCGTCGTGATCGACCCGGTGCAGGGCATCCGCAAGGTGTCGATCGGCATCCGCGAGGGGCGGATCTGCGCCATCGGGCGCGCCGGCAACCCGGACACTCTCGACGGCGTGGACGTCGTCGTCGGCACCGGCACCTCCATCGTCTCCGGCGAGGGGCTGATCGCCACCGCAGGGGCCGTCGACACCCATGTCCACCTGCTGTCGCCGCGCATCATGGAGGCCTCCCTCGCCTCCGGCGTGACCACGATCATCGGACAGGAGTTCGGCCCGGTCTGGGGCGTCGGCGTCAACTCGCCCTGGGCGCTGCGGCACGCCTTCAACGCCTTCGACGCCTGGCCGGTCAACATCGGCTTCCTCGGCCGGGGTTCGTCCTCCTCGGACGCCCCGCTGATCGAGGCGCTGGCCGAGGGTGGCGCCTCCGGCTTCAAGGTGCACGAGGACATGGGCGCCCACACCCGGGCCCTCGACACGGCCCTGCGCGTCGCCGAGGAGCACGACGTCCAGGTCGCCCTGCACAGCGACGGCCTGAACGAGTGCCTGTCGGTCGAGGACACCCTGAGGGTGCTGGAGGGGCGGACCATCCACGCCTTCCACATCGAGGGCTGCGGCGGCGGACACGTGCCCAACGTGCTCAAGATGGCCGGTGTGCCGAACGTCATCGGCTCCTCCACCAACCCCACCCTGCCCTTCGGCCGGGACGCGGTCGCCGAGCACTACGGCATGATCGTCTCCGTCCACGACCTCAAGCCCGACCTGCCCGGCGACGCCGCCATGGCCCGCGACCGCATCCGGGCCGGCACCATGGGCGCCGAGGACGTGCTGCACGACCTGGGCGCGATCGCCATCACCTCCTCCGACGCCCAGGGCATGGGCCGCGCCGGCGAGACGGTCCGCCGCACCTTCGCCATGGCCGGCAAGATGAAGGCCGAGCTGGGCCCGATGGAGGGCGACGGCGAGGGCGACGACAACGCCCGCGTCCTGCGCTACATGGCCAAGCTGACCATCAACCCGGCCATCGCGCACGGCCTCGCCCACGAGGTCGGCTCCATCGAGGTCGGCAAGCTCGCCGACATCGTGCTGTGGCGCCCGGAGTACTTCGGCGCCAAGCCGCAGCTCGTCCTCAAGGCCGGCTTCCCGGCGTACGGCGTGGTCGGCGACCCGAACGCGGCCACCGACACCTGCGAACCCCTCGTGCTGGGGCCCCAGTTCGGCTCCTACGGCGCCACGGCGGCCGACCTCTCGGTCGCGTTCGTCGCCCGGGCGGCCGTGGACCAGGGGGGCGACACGATGCCGACCCGGCGCAGAAGGGTCGCCGTGCGCGGCACCCGGGGCATCGGCCCGGCCGACCTGCGGCTGAACGCCCGCATCGGAGCGGTCGACGTCGACCAGCGCACCGGTCTGGTCACCCTCGACGGCGACCCCCTGCGCTCCGAGCCCGCCGACTCCGTCCCGCTCAACCGCCTCTACTTCCTCTGATCCCGCTAAGGAACACCATGTCTGCTGCCGCCGACGGCTTCCGTATGCCCGCCGAGTGGACCCCGCACGAGCGCACCTGGATGGCGTGGCCGGGCCCGAACCCCACCTTCGACAGCCCGGAGGACCTCGCCGCCTCCCGCGCCGCCTGGGCCTCGGTGGCCCGTGCGATCCACCGCTTCGAGCCCGTGACCGTGGTCTGCGGCCCCGGCCAGTCCGCCGAGGCGCGGGCGCTGCTCGGCCCGGACGTCGACACCGTCGAGCGGGACCTGGACGACGCCTGGATGCGGGACATCGGCCCGACGTTCCTCACCGACGGCAAGGGTGAACTGGCCGCCGTCGACTGGACGTTCAACGGCTGGGGCGCCCAGGACTGGGCCCGTTGGGAGCACGACTCCAAGATCGCCGCGTACGTCTCCGACCTCGCGGGCGCCAGGACGTACGCCTCGAAGCTGGTCAACGAGGGCGGCGCGATCCACGTCGACGGCGAGGGCACCGTGCTGCTCACCGAGACCGTGCAGCTCGGCCCCGAGCGCAACCCGCACTGGTCGAAGCAGGAGGTCGAGGCCGAGATCCACGCCCACCTCGGCACCAGCAAGGCGATCTGGCTGCCGCGCGGCCTCACCGGCGACTACCCTCCCTACGGCTTCGGCACGCTGGGCCACGTGGACATCGTGGCCGCCTTCGCCCGGCCCGGCGTCGTGGTGGCGCACTCCCAGCCGGACCCGGCCCACCCCGACCACGAGGTCACCAAGGAGGTCATCGGCATCCTGCGGGCCCAGACCGACGCCCGGGGCCGGGCCCTGGAGGTCGTGGAGGTCCCCGCGCCGACCGTCCTGGAGGCCGACGGCCACTGGGCCGACTACTCCTACATCAACCACTACATCTGCAACGGCGGCGTGGTGCTGTGCGGCTTCGACGACCCGCGCGACGAGATCGCCGCCGGGATCTTCCGCCGGCTCTTCCCCGAGCGGACGGTGACCCTCGTGGACGCGCGCCAGATCTTCGCGGGCGGCGGCGGCATCCACTGCATCACCCAGCAGCAGCCGAAGGTCCGGTGACGGCCCGCTTCGGGTAGAACATACGGGTGAACGTCCTGGTGTGCGCGGCCTGCGGCCGCCGTCTCAGCCCGCCGCTGCGGCTGCTGCCCGAGCTGACCGAACGCCCGCCGCGGGACGGGCGCAAGCTCCCCGACGGGTCCCGGCACGCACCGTCGACCGTGCCGCAGGGCATGTACTCGGTGGATCCGGAGCCGTCCGGGGCGCCGTTCGTGCCGCATCCGGACCCGGATTGGACGGGAGCCGCCGTTCCCGGCACGGTCGTCCTCGACCCCGACGGGCCGGGGTGCTTGATGTCGGCCGGGCCGCGTGACACCTGGGTGGTCCACCCGGAGGACATCCGCGGATACCTGGCTCCGAACGACGCCGTCGAGGACTTCGGGTGCTGTGGGCCACCCGGCAGGCAGGGCCCGAACTTCGTGTGCCCGGGGTGCGGGGCGGCGGCGACGCTGTTCGCCGACTGCTCCGGGCCGTACGAGACCCATTTCCTGCCCGACGCCGTACGGACGGTCCCCGCATGAGCGAGAACCCGTCCCCCCGCCGCCGCACCCCCGCCCCGCCCCGTGAGGACGTCCTCGCCGCCGCCATGGACATGATCGCCGAGCGCGGTCTGGAGAAGCTCACCATGGCGGCGCTCGGGCGCGAGGTCGGGATGAGCAGCGGCCATCTCCTGTACTACTTCCGCTCAAAGGACGAGCTGCTGCTGCGGACCCTGGAGTGGAGCGAGGGCCGGCTGGGCGCCGAGCGGGGCCGGCTGCTCACCGGCCCCGGAACCGCCCGCGAACGCCTGTCGGCCTACGTCGACCTGTACGTCCCCGACGGGCACCGCGATCCGCACTGGACGCTGTGGCTGGAGGTCTGGAACCGCTCGCAGAACGCCGACGAGGACGCGCGTGCCCGGCAGGTCGCCATCGAGGGAGCCTGGCACCGCGACCTGGTCGCGCTGATCGCCGAGGGCGTCTCGCGCGGGGAGTTCCGGCGGGTGGACGCGGACCGTTTCGCGACGAGGCTGCGTGCGCTCCTCGACGGTTTCTCCATCCACGTCGCCATCGGCCTGCGCGGCACGGACCGCGAACAAGTACTCGCCCACGTAAGGGAGTTCATCGCCGACTCCCTCGTGCTGCCCGCCGGGTAAAGGAATCCTTTCCTCCGCCGCCGGGCATGTACCGGCGCATGGGACGACAACACTGGAAGAAGATCTGGGTCGGTTCGGCGGGGAACATGGTCGAGTGGTTCGACTGGTTCGTCTACGCGAGCTTCGCCACCTACTTCGCCGGCGCGTTCTTCCCGAGCGGGAATCCCACCGCCCAGCTCATGAACACCGCGGGCATCTTCGCCGTCGGGTTCTTCATGCGCCCGGTCGGCGGCTGGCTGCTGGGGCGGGTCGGTGACCGCAAGGGCCGCAAGGCGGCGCTGACGCTGACCGTCACGCTGATGTCGGCCTCGGCGATCCTGATCGCCCTCGCCCCGACGTACGCGGTCGCCGGCTACGGCGGCGCCCTCGTGCTGCTCGTCGCCCGGCTGCTGCAGGGACTGTCGGTGGGCGGCGAGTACGCGGCCAGCGCCACCTATCTGACCGAGGCCTCGGACCCGAGGAGGCGCGGGTTCGCCTCCAGCTTCCAGTACGTCTCCATGACCGCCGGGCAGATCGTCGGCCTCGGGCTCCAGATCATCCTGCAACGCACCATGTCCGACGGCGCGCTGCACAGCTACGGCTGGCGGATCCCGTTCGTCGTCGGCGCACTCGGCGCGGCCGTCGTCTTCTATCTGCGGCGCAGCATGCTGGAGACCGAGGTCTACGAGGAGGACACCTCCCACGCCGAGGAGCGCGGCACCCTGCGCGCCCTGTGGCGGCACCGGCGGGAGGCGTTCCTGGTCGTCGCCCTCACCATGGGCGGCACGGTCGCGTACTACACGTACACCACCTACCTGACCAAGTACCTCTCCAACTCGGCCGGGCTGTCCAAGGAGACGGCGACGCTCGTGTCCTTCACCGCGCTGATCGTCTTCGCCTGCCTCCAGCCGCTCGCCGGTGCCCTCTCGGACCGGATCGGCCGCCGCCCGCTGCTCATCACCTTCGCGGTCGGCTCCACCGTCCTCACCGTGCCGATCATGACGCTGCTCAAGCACGCCGACGGCTACTGGCCGGCGCTCGGTCTCGCCCTGCTCGCGCTGGTCGTCGTCACCGGCTACACCTCGATCAACGCCTGTGTGAAGGCCGAGCTGTTCCCGACCGGCGTCCGCGCCCTCGGCGTGGCCCTGCCGTACGCCGTCGCCAACGCCCTCTTCGGCGGCACCGCGGAATACGTCGCCCTGTGGTTCAAGAAGGCCGGGATCGAGTCCGGCTTCTCCTGGTACGTGGCGGGCTGCGCCGCCGTGTCGCTGGTGGTGTACGTCGCCATGCGGGAGACGAGGGACCTGGACCTCGCCCGGGTGAGGGACCGTACGGATTCCAGTCTGACGACCGCATCCTGAGACGGACGGCGAGCCGGGGGCGGGTTTGTGCCAGACTGCCCCCGTGCTCTCGTTCGCCATGATTATTGGCAGCAGGCGCGCCGGTCCGCAGTGACCACCTCGTACGACCAGGTGCGGGTGGCCACCGTCGTCCTCGACCCGCGCGCAGACCTCTCGCACCCGCGAGGGGTTTTTTCGTTTTCCGGCCCACCCGCAGCCGGGAGCGGAGCGCGAGGGACCATTGGGGGGACGGTGGAGCCGGTCATTCCGGTAAGACCGAAGATCCACAACAGGAGCCTTGAGACCATGACCGAGACGGCAACCAGCGAGCTCGACGACTCGTTCCACGTCTTCGACACCACGCTGCGCGACGGCGCGCAGCGCGAGGGAATCAACCTCACCGTCGCGGACAAGCTCGCCATCGCACGGCACCTGGACGACTTCGGCGTCGGCTTCATCGAGGGCGGCTGGCCCGGCGCGAACCCCCGTGACACCGAGTTCTTCGCCCGCGCGCAGGCGGAGATCGTCTTCAGGCACGCCCAGCTGGTCGCCTTCGGCGCCACCCGCCGCGCCGGGGCGAAAGCCGCCGAGGACCCCCAGGTCAAGGCGCTGCTGGAGTCCGGCGCCCCGGTGATCACCCTGGTCGCCAAGTCGCACGACCGGCATGTGGAGCTGGCGCTGCGCACCACGCTCGACGAGAACCTGGAGATGGTCCGCGACACGGTGTCGTACCTGAAGGAGCAGGGCCGCCGGGTCTTCGTGGACTGCGAGCACTTCTTCGACGGCTACCGCGCCAACCCCGAGTACGCCAAGGCCGTGGTCCGTACGGCCGCCGAGGCCGGCGCCGACGTCGTCGTCCTGTGCGACACCAACGGCGGCATGCTCCCCGCCCAGATCCACGCCGTCGTCGCCACCGTCCTCGCCGACACCGGCGCCCGCCTCGGCATCCACGCCCAGGACGACACCGGCTGCGCGGTGGCGAACACCCTGGCCGCCGTGGACGCGGGCGCGACCCACGTCCAGTGCACCGCCAACGGCTACGGCGAGCGCGTCGGCAACGCCAACCTCTTCCCGGTCGTCGCCGCCCTGGAGCTGAAGTACGGCAAGAAGGTGCTGCCCGAGGGCAAGCTCCGCGAGACGACCCGGATCTCGCACGCCATCGCCGAGGTCGTCAACCTGACCCCTTCCACCCATCAGCCGTACGTGGGCGTGTCGGCCTTCGCGCACAAGGCCGGACTGCACGCCTCCGCGATCAAGGTCGACCCGGACCTGTACCAGCACATCGACCCCGAGCTGGTCGGCAACACCATGCGCATGCTGGTCTCCGACATGGCGGGCCGCGCCTCCATCGAGCTCAAGGGCAAGGAGCTCGGCATCGACCTCGGCGGCGACCGCGAGCTGGTCGGCCGGGTGGTGGAGCGGGTCAAGGAGCGCGAACTCAAGGGATACACCTACGAGGCCGCCGACGCCTCCTTCGAACTCCTCCTCCGCGCCGAGGTCGAGGGCCGCCCGCTGAAGTACTTCGACGTGGAGTCCTGGCGGGCCATCGTCGAGGACCGCCCCGACGGCACCCACGCCAACGAGGCCACGGTGAAGCTGTGGGCCAAGAGCGAGCGGATCGTCGCCACGGCGGAGGGCAACGGCCCGGTCAACGCCCTGGACCGGGCCCTGCGCGTGGCCCTGGAGAAGATCTACCCGCAGCTCGCCAAGCTGGACCTGGTCGACTACAAGGTCCGCATCCTGGAGGGCAAGCACGGCACCCAGTCCACCACCCGCGTGCTGATCTCCACCTCGGACGGCGCCGGCGAGTGGTCCACGGTCGGCGTGGCGGACAACGTCATCGCCGCGTCCTGGCAGGCCCTGGAGGACGCGTACACGTACGGGCTGCTGCGGGCGGGGGTGGAACCGGCGGAGTAGCCGCGGCAGCGGAACGTCCCGGCGGGCGGCGCCCCCGGCCCCGCCCGGCTACGGGGCTCGCCAGATGTTGTCGAAAGCGGCGTTCTCGATGCGGCGCCGCTCCCGCACGGCCCCCAGCTCCGTCACCGCGTCGCCGACCGCCACCAGAACGGTGACCACCGCCTCCTCCCCGGGCTCCTCCTCGGGCGGCCGCTCGCCCCGGATGCCCAGGGTGGCGGCGAGAGAGGCGAGCACCGGCTCGTGGGACCACCAGCGGTCGGCGGCGTGCCGGCGGGCCGGGGTGTCGGCCGCCGCGGCCTTGTCCGCGCGGTGGGGCCAGCGGTGCCGCTTCCCGGAGAGCTGCCCGGAGGTGTCCAGGACGTCGCGGTAGGCCGTGGCCAGCCCCTCCCCGCGGCGCCACAGCCAGTCCTCGACCGTCTCGTACGGCTCCTCGCGCACGAGCGCGGCCCCGGCCTTGTCCAGCATCCGGTCACCCGTGGTCAGGACGGGACCGGGCACGATGCGCTCACCGTCCAGGGTGAGCGCCCGCGCCCCGAGGAGGTCGATCAGCTCGGCCCCCGCGAGCGCCAGCGACAGATCGCCCGGCTCGACGGGGTGATCGCCGGGCACGTCGAGACTGACGAGGAACAGATCCTGCGGTGTGGTCATACCCCCACCATGTGCCGTGTGCAGCGGATCCGCCAGGCCGGGGGTGCCGGGGGGGGGGCCCCCCGGACCGGGCGCGCTACTGCAGCTTCCACTTCTGGTTCGCGGCCCCGGTGCACGACCAGATCTGTGCCCGCGCCCCGTTCGCGGACGAGTTGTCCGTCACGTCGAGGCACTTGTCGGCCGCCAGGTTCACCACGTCACCGGTCGAGGAGTTGTACGACCACTGCTGGGCACCGGTGCCGTTGCAGTCGTACAACTGCACCTTGGCGCCGTCCGCCGTCGAACCCGACGTCACGTCCAGGCACTTGCCGAGCGCCTGGATCGACCCGTCGGCCGCCACCGTCCACTGCTGGGCGGCGGTGCCGTTGCAGTCGTAGAGCTGTACGGCCGTGTCGTTGGCGCTCGAAGCGCCCGCCACGTCCAGGCACTTGCCGGCCAGGCCGACGAAGGAGCCGGTCCGCGTGCCGCCGCCGGACTGGGTGCCGGACCAGGTGAAGGTGGCCGAGGTCTTGCCGGGCAGCGAGTAGGTGGCGTGCTCGGAGCCCCAGCCGATGGTCACCGTCTGCGCCGAGGACGAGCCGTTGTACGCGATCAGCGCCTTGCTGCCGTCGGGGTTGCGCCAGGCCACGTTCGGCACGGTGGTGGACGCCGTGGAGGCGATCCGCTGGGCGCCCGGCCGGACGAACTTGGTCAGGTGGCCCATGTCGTAGTACTCGACGGTGTAGTCCACGGTGCCGCTCTGCCCGTCCCCGTTGTGCACGGTGATCAGCCCGGTGCAGGTGCCGCAACCGCCGTTGTGGGGACCGCCGTTCTGGTCCACGGCCAGCGACCACTTGGTCACCGACTTCGCCCAGTTGCGGGTGTAGTCGATGATGTTGGACATGTCCTCGCGCTGCTGGTCGGCGATCCAGGTGCCGCCCGAGTGCTCGGTGCCGAAGGCGTCCAGCGCGGGGTACTGGTTGTGCACGGTGGTCTGCTTGGTGACGTCACCGCCGTAGCCGTGCCAGGCGATCCCGCCGAAGTTGGGGTGGTTGCGGATCGCCGGGTCGTCGACGCTCTGGGCCGCGTAGGAGTCGTAGGTGTCCCAGTTCCAGTCGTGGGCCAGGACCTTTGTCGAAAGGCCCGCCGACTGCAGCTGCGGCAGCAGGTCGTTCTTGAGGAAGTACTGGATGCCGGACGCGTTCCAGCTCATCGAGGGGTAGCCGGAACAGCAGGTCGGCTCGTTCTGCGGGGTGACGTACGAGACGTCGATCCCCTGGCCCTTGTACGCCTGGAGGTACTTCACGAAGTAGGAGGCGTACGCCGCGTAGTCCTCGGCCTTGAGCCAGCCGCCGTTGAGTGAGCCGCTGTCCTTCATCCAGGCCGGAGCGGTCCACGGCGAGGCCATCACCGTCAGGGACGGGTTGAGCTGGAGCGCCTGCCGGGTGAGCGGCACGACGTCCGCGAGGTCGTGCGCGATGGAGAAGCTGTTCAGGTTCGGGTCCGTCTGGCCGGCCGGCACGTCGTCGTACGTGTAGCCGTAGCGTGCGAGGTCCGAGGCGCCCATCGGGTTGCGCAGGAACGACAGTCCGATGCCGTCCGTCGGCGAGAACAGCTTGCGCATGGTCGCGTCCCGGGTGGTCTGGGACAGCGCCCCGCTGCTGTTCATCAGCCAGGCCGCGGTGTCCGTGAAGGACGCGCCGCCGCCGGTGAAGGTCTGGTAGCGGGTGTTCTCGTCGACGGTGATGTTCGTGCCACCGCCGCCCGTGCCGGACTGGAAGGCGAACGGGGCCTGGGCCTGCAGGCCGCGTACGACATGCCGGCCGGCGGAGTCGTCGGTGGTGGTGAGCCAGGCCGTGACCTGCTCGCCGGCCGCGTGCGCGGGGGGTACGGCGGCGGTGAAGCCGGCGGCGGAGAGCAGCCCGGCCAGCAGCAGCCGGACTGTGCGGGGGGTTCTCCTCATGGTGCGTCGCCCTTCCTCTCGGGTCGACAGAGCGGGGACCGGCACAACTGACGTGCGGTCTTGACGGGTTGAGGTGCCGTTAGTTAACTCACGGCGTGATCTAAGCCATGAGTGAACCATGAGAGCCGAGGGAAGGTCTATGCCGAGAACCGCCCTGCTCGTCTCCGGGGCCTTGCTCGCCGCCCTGTTGCCCCTGTCCGTCGCGGCGCACGCCGCCGACGACCCCGCGCCGGTCCCCGTCGACCGCTTCGAGGGCGAGGTCCCCTTCGCCGCCCAGCCCGCCGACGGCATCTTCACCTGGGGAAGCGACGCCGACGACCCGCCCACCCTGCACCTCACCGACCGCAGCGACGCCCCCGAGGGCGGCAAGGTCCTCACCGGCACCTACGACATCAGCGGCTACGGCGGCTTCACCCACGACTTCGCCGCCGCCGAGCCCGCCCACGACTGGTCCGCCCACCAGGGCATCCGCTTCTGGTGGGAGGGCCGTGACAACGGCCGGAAGATCGCCTTCGAGATCAAGGACGGCGGCGCGAACGGCGAGGCCTCCGAACTCTGGACGACCTCCTTCACCGACGACTTCACCGGCTGGAAGCGGATCGAGATCCCCTTCACCGACTTCGTCTACCGCACCGACTACCAGCCCGTCGGCGGCATCGACCACGTCCTCGGTCTCACCGGGATGTGGGGGTACGCCGTCACGCTCCCGGCCGGCACCAAGGGCGACTTCGCCATGGACGACGTCGAGCTGTACGGAAGGGCCGACCAGTCGCTGCGCGCCTCCGTCAGCACCGACGCGCCCGTGTATCCCGTCAGGGCGGGCGGCACCGCCGAGGTCAAGGTCACCCTGGCCACCACCGGGGACCGGCCCGTCGACGACCCGGTGACGGTCACGTACGCGACGCAGGGCGGCACCGCCACCGCCGGCCGGGACTACACCCCGGTCCAAGGCACCCTCACCTTCCCGGCCGGTACCCCCTCCGGAACGGCGCAGACCATCACGGTGTCCACCCGGAACACCAAGGGCGCCGCACCCGCGAAGACCATCCCGCTCAAGCTCACGGTCACCGGCGCCAAGGCTCCCGCCGAGACCCCGCAGGTCGTCGTCGACGCGCACGGACTGCCGTACCTGAACAGCAGGTTGCCCGTGCGGAAGCGCGTCGCGGACCTGCTGTCCCGCATGTCCCTGGCGGAGAAGGCCGGGCAGATGACCCAGGCCGAGCGCGGGGCCGTCGGGACCGGGGGCGACATCGCCACGTACTCCCTCGGCTCGCTGCTGTCCGGCGGGGGTTCCACGCCCACGCCCAACACCCCCGGGGCCTGGGCGAAGATGGTCGACGGCTTCCAGCTCCGCGCCCAGGCGACGCGGTTCCAGATCCCGCTGATCTACGGCGTCGACGCGGTCCACGGCCACAACAACCTGGCCGGCGCCACGATCATGCCGCACAACATCGGCATCGGCGCCAGCCGGGATCCCCGACTGGCCGAGAGCACAGGGGCGGTGACGGCCGCCGAGGTCCGCGCCACCGGCATTCCCTGGGACTTCGCGCCCTGCCTGTGCGTGAGCCGCGACGAACGCTGGGGCCGCTCCTACGAGTCCTTCGGCGAGGATCCCGCCCTCGTGCAATCCATGGAGACCGTCATCCAGGGCCTCCAAGGCCGGGCGGACGGACGGGACCTGAGCCGTGACGACAAGGTGCTGGCCACCGCCAAGCACTTCGTCGGCGACGGCGGCACCGCGTACGGCTCCTCCACCACCGGCACCTACACCACCGACCAGGGCGTCACCACGGTCACCCGGCAGCAGCTGGAGGACATCCACCTGGCGCCGTACCGGACGGCCGTCGAGCGGGGCATCGGCACGGTCATGCCGTCGTACTCCTCCCTCGACATCGTCGGCGACGGTCAGGGGGCGGTGAAGATGCACGCCCGCGGCGACATGATCAACGGCGTGCTCAAGGACCGGATGGGCTTTACCGGCTTCGTCATCAGCGACTGGAACGCCATCGACCAGCTCCCCGGTGACTACGCCACGCACGTCCGCACGGCGGTGAACGCGGGCGTGGACATGATGATGGTGCCGTACTCCTACAAGGACTTCAGCGGCACGCTCGCCGACGAGGTGAAGGCGGGCCGGATCAGTCAGAAGCGGATCGACGACGCCGTCTCCCGCATCCTGACCCAGAAGTTCAGGCTGGGCCTCTTCGAGCACCCCTACGCCGACACCTCCGGCGCCGCCGCCATCGGCTCCCCGGCCCACCGGGCGGTCGCCCGCCAGGCCGCAGCGCAGTCGCAGGTGCTGCTGAAGAACAGCGGCGGCCTGCTGCCGCTGAAGACGAGCGAGAAGGTGTACGTCGCCGGGTCCAACGCCGACGACCTCGGCAACCAGACCGGCGGCTGGACCCTGACCTGGCAGGGCGCGTCCGGCACCCACACCCAGGGCACGACCATCCTGCAGGGCATGCGCGCGGCCGGCGGGAACGTCACCTACTCCAAGGACGCCTCGGCCCCGACGGACGGCTACGACGTCGGCGTGGTCGTCGTCGGCGAGACCCCGTACGCCGAGGGCGTCGGCGACGTCGGCAACGGCCACAGCCTCCAGCTGTCGGCGGCCGACCGGGCGGCCGTGGACAAGGTGTGCGCCGCCATGAAGTGCGCGGTGCTGATCGTCTCCGGCCGCCCGCAGCTGGTCGGCGACCGGCTCGGCGAGGTCGACGCACTGGTGGCCTCCTGGCTGCCCGGTACCGAGGGCGAGGGCGTCGCCGACGTCCTCTACGGCAAGCGCCCCTTCACCGGACAGCTCCCCGTCACCTGGCCGAGGTCCGAGTCCCAGCTCCCGATCAACGTCGGCGACGCGTCCTACGACCCGCAGTTCCCCTACGGCTGGGGCCTGACCACGCTCACCGACGTCCCGCGGGGCGGTACGGCCACCCTGAAGGCGCTGGGCGCGGCGGCGACGGCGGCCGAGCGCAGGGGCGACGACCGGGCCGGCCGTGAGCTGGTGACCGAGGCGCGGCTGCTGGTCCAGCAGAAGATCGGTGACCGGATGACACAGACGGTGGCGAAACCCTTCGCCGACGCCGACCACCTGCTGCTGACCGGCCGGTACGGAGAGGCGGTGGGGAAGCTGCTCGAGGCGTACGGGGCCGCGTAGATCAGCGCGGTATGACCGATCAGGGGAGGCTTCGGGTAGCTTCGAAGGATGAAGGCCGTCCTGCGGACCCGCAGCCTCCCCGCCCTGTTGCTGGCCGCCCTCGCCCTGGCCGTCGCGACCCTGTTCGCCCCCGCGGCGGGCGCGGACACGAGCATCTCCGCCGTCGCCCAGGCCCTCCGCAAGAGCCCGGTCTACGTCGACCCGGCCGCCTCGGCCCAGCTGCCGAAGGCCGATGCCGACGCGCTCGTCAAACGCATCAAGGACGCGAACAAACCCCTGTTCATCGCGGTGCTTCCGGCCGGCTACCCGACCGCGAACCTCTTCTCGGACCTGCGCGCGGCCACCGGCATCACCGGCCTGTACGGCATCCGCCTCGGTGACCGCTTCGACGCCCGCGCCGACTCCTCCGTCATGTCGGCGACGGCCCGGCGGAACCTGGTCCAGAGCGTCCAGGGCGAGCCGGCCAAGGCCCAGCTCTCCGACTTCACCGACCGGGCTCTGGCCAACATGGGCGGCCATGCCCCGTCGAGCTGGGGCGGCTCCGGCGGGGGCTCCTCCGGCGCGGCGCTGATCGTGGTGGCCGCGGTGCTGGTGGCGGGCGGTGCCGGCGCCTACGCACTGGTGCGCCGCAGCCGCCGGCGGCGCGAGCAGGAGCAGCGGGCCGCCCTGGACCGGCTGCGGGTGGTCGTGGACGAGGACATCACCGCCTTCGGCGAGGAACTGGACCGCCTCGACTTCCAGCCGGCCGAGCCCGGCGCCGACGACGCGATGCGCGGCGACTACGAACACGCCCTGGACGCCTACGAGACCGCCAAGCAGCGCATGGCCGCCGCGAGCCGGCCGGAGGACGTCCGCACAGTCACGGAGGCCCTGGAGGACGGCCGCTTCTCCCTGGCCCGGCTGGCCGCCCGCCGCGAGGGCCGGCCCCTGCCCGAGCGCCGGCCGCCCTGCTTCTTCGACCCGCGGCACGGCCCCTCGGTGACCGACGCCGACTGGACCCCGCCCGGCGGAGCCCCGCGACAGGTCCCCGTCTGCGCGGCCGACGCCACCCGGCTGGCCGACGGCCGGGACCCGGTCATCCGCGAGGTGGACACCGACTACGGCCGCCGCCCCTACTGGGACGCGGGCCCCGCCTACGGCCCCTGGGCGGGCGGCTACTTCGGCGGCGGCATCCTGCCCGGCCTGCTCGTCGGAACCCTCCTCGGCAGCATGATGGCCACCCCCTCGTACGCGGCCGACTACGGCACCGGGTACGGCGACTTCGGCGGTGACTACCAGGGCGGCGACGTCTCCGGGACGGACTTCGACGCGCAGGACTTCGGGGGCGGGTTCGGCGACGGCGGAGACTTCGGCGGGGGAGGCGATTTCGGCGGGGGAGGGGGCGACGGTGGCGGGGGTGACTTCGGCGGGGGGTTCTGAACGCCTCACGCGCCGGAGTCGCCCGTCCGTCAGCGGCGCTCGCCCTCTTGGCCCGTCTCCAGGGACCCCAGCCGCTCCATCAGCCCGGCCGCCAGCGCCAGCACGCCGCGCTCGGTCTCGCCGAGCGACCCGAGCGCCCCGGCCAGCCAGGCGTCCCGCTCGGCCATGTCCCGCTCCAGTGCCCGCCGTCCGGACTCGGTGAGCGACAGCACGGACTGGCGCCGGTCGTCCGTCCCCCGCTCCCGCACGATCAGCCCCTCGGCCTCCAGCTCGGCGTAGACCCGGGTGAGCGACTGCGGCCGCTGCCGCTCCTCCGCCGCGATCTCCCCGGGCGTCGACGGCCCGTTCCGGTGCAGACAGCCGAGCACGGCGAGCTGGTTGGGGCTGAGACCGCCGTCCCCGCGCTCCTGCCGCAGCCGCCGGTTGAGCAGGACGACGGCGCGACGGAGCCGGGCGGCCTCAAAGAGATAGTCCATGGGAAGATCGTACGCAACAACTTAGTAGTTCACTGGATACATGCCCTGTATGGTCGGCCCGTGCACCGAAAACTCATACGCAACGCGTACGAATCTCTGGTGACGATGACGGCGGTCCTGCTGTGCTGGGGAGCCGCCCTGTGGCTGGAGGGCGCCGCCGGACTGCACACCGACGTGCCCGTCCTCGCGGTCGCCCTGACCCTGACCCTGTCCTCGACGCAGCGCTCCGCGCCCACGCGCCGCAGACTGGCGGCGCTGGCGCTGCTGCCCGTGACGGCCGCCGGCGCCCCGTTCCTGGGCCGCCTGATCATGCACCACTACGCCCTCGGCGCCGCCGTCTTCACGCTGGGCATCTCCGTGTGCATCTGGATCCGCCGCTACGGCCCCGCCGCGACCAGGGCGGGCACGCTGATGACCCTGCCCTTCGTGGCGTTGCTGGTCGTCCCCGGCCCGGCGCTGCCGCCCGCCGCCGAGAGCGGGCTGGTGAGCTGGTTCTGGTCGGCGGTGATCGGCCTCCTGGCCTGCTCCTGCGTCTGGCTGGTCCAAGGCCTCGGCGACCGGTACGGCCCCTGGCGCCCGGAGCCCGAGCAGCCCGCGCCCCGCAGGGCCTCCCGGCTGTACCCGCGCCCCAGCACCCGCATGGCCCTGCAGATGGCGGCCGCGGTCGCGGCGGCGTTCCTGTGCGGCCGGCTCCTCTTCGACGACCACTGGCCCTGGGCCGTCCTCACGGTCTATGTCGCCGCCGGCGGCAACCGGGGCCGGAAGGACGTGCTGCGCAAGGGAGTCGAGCGCTTCTGCGGCGCGACCGCGGGCACGCTCCTGGCCACCGGCGTGGCGGCCACGGGCATCGACGGCAAGGCCTCCGTCGCGGTGATGTTCGCGGTCCTCGCCGTCGCCCTGTGGCTGCGCCCGCTCAACTACGCCTACTGGGCGGCCGGCATGACCACGGCCCTGTCCCTCCTCCTCGGCTACTTCGGCCAGGACGCGACGGATCTGCTTCCGACCCGCCTGGCCGCGATAGCAGTGGGCGCGGCCCTGTCGATCGCGGCGGCGTGGTGGCTTCTGCCCGTCGGCGGCCGTGCCGGCGGGCGTACCGTTCGCCGGCAGCGTGCCACCAGGCGGGCGGATGAGGTCCGTTGACCACCACGTTCCGGGACACGCGAGCGTCCGCCTCCCGTTTCCGGGGGCGGGCGCGCTCACGGTGGTGCCGGCCGGGCGGCCGGGGCTCAGGCCTGCTTGATCGCCGAGATGTCGAAGTGCAGCTTGATCTTGTCGGAGACGAGCATCCCGCCGGTCTCCAGCGCCGCGTTCCAGGTGAGGCCCCACTCGGAGCGCAGGATCTCGGCCTTGCCCTCGAAGCCGACGCGCTCGTTGCCGAACGGGTCCTTCGCGGCGCCGTTGAACTCCAGGTCGATGGTGATCGACTTGGTCACGCCGAGCAGGGAGAGGTCGCCGGTGATGCGGTAGTCGTCGCCGCCCAGGGCCTCCGCCTTGGTGGAGCGGAAGGTCATGACCGGAAATTCGTCGATCTTGAAGAAGTCGGACGACTTCAGGTGGCCGTCCCGGTCGGTGTTGCCGGTCTCGATGCTCTCCATCTTGATGTCGAGCGTGGCGGTGGAGCTGGCGGGGTTCGCCCCGTCCAGGTGCAGGGTGCCGGTGAAGTCCTGGAAGGAGCCCTTGACGTTGGTGACCATCGCGTGGCGCGCCACGAAACCGATCGTGGTGTGCGCCGGGTCGATGGTGTAGTCGCCGGTCAGCGCGGTCAGGTCGCGACCGGCGGCGGGGGCCTGCGGGGTGTTCTCTTTGCGGCTGAAGATGCCCATGACGTTCTCCTGGAGGTTTCTATTTAACGTTCAACGAACCCAACGAGTTCGACCGTAAACCTATTCCGTCCGGTTTTCAACATCATCCGCAGAGTGACTTTGCGGTAACCTTTGGTCACCACGTGTCCCCCTGAGTCGACCGGTACCGTGGGGGGCGGTGGTCCTTTCGGCGGGCAGCCGCCCGAGGCTGTCCGTCACCCCGGCGATGGCATGCGCCGGCCGTGAATGTGGGGCGGCTCTCAGGTGACGCCTTTGTGGCGCCCCTACAACCCCGACGCCCTGTGAGCAGTCGGAACGGCTGCACGCGGCCATGGTTCTGTTCACTCGTACCAGGAAAACGGGCCGGAGACTGTACGGAGTCAACGGCTCGCTTTCCTTGGTGTCCTTCGTAAGGTCGCTACATGACCGTTTTGGAAGAGACGACGGGTGAGCCGACCGGCGAGCCGACGGACGCACGCGGACGGGTCGCCGAGCTGCACGACATCCGTGCGCAGGCCGTGGCGGGCCCCGGCGAGAAGGCGACCGAGGCGCAGCACGCCAAGGGCAAGCTGACGGCGCGGGAGCGGATCGGACTGCTCCTGGATCCGGGGTCCTTCCAGGAGGTCGAGCAGCTGCGCCGGCACCGGGCGACCGGGTTCGGTCTGGAGGCGAAGAAGCCGTACACCGACGGTGTGATCACCGGCTGGGGCACGGTGGAGGGCCGCACGGTCTTCGTCTACGCCCACGACTTCCGGATCTTCGGCGGCGCGCTGGGCGAGGCCCACGCCACCAAGATCCACAAGATCATGGACATGGCCATCGCGGCCGGCGCGCCGCTGGTCTCCCTGAACGACGGCGCGGGCGCCCGTATCCAGGAGGGCGTCTCCGCGCTCGCCGGGTACGGCGGCATCTTCCAGCGCAACACCAGGGCCTCGGGTGTCATCCCGCAGATCTCGGTGATGCTCGGCCCGTGCGCGGGCGGCGCGGCCTACAGCCCCGCCCTGACGGACTTCGTCTTCATGGTCCGCGACACCTCGCAGATGTTCATCACCGGCCCGGACGTGGTCAAGGCGGTCACCGGCGAGGAAATCACCCAGAACGGCCTGGGCGGCGCCGACGTCCACGCCGAGACCTCCGGTGTGTGTCACTTCGCCTACGACGACGAGGAGACCTGCATCGCCGAGGTGCGGTACCTGTTGTCGCTGCTGCCGCAGAACAACCGGGAGAACCCGCCCCGGGTGGAGTCCTCGGACCCGGCCGACCGCCGCTCGGACGTGCTGCTGGACATGGTCCCGGCCGACGGCAACCGCCCGTACGACATGACCAAGGTCATCGAGGAGATCGTCGACGACGGCGAGTACCTGGAGGTCCACGAGCGCTGGGCGCGGAACATCATCTGCGCGCTGGCCCGCCTGGACGGCCAGGTCGTCGGCATCATCGCCAACCAGCCGCAGGTGCTGGCGGGCGTCCTGGACATCGAGGCGAGTGAAAAAGCTGCGCGCTTTGTCCAGATGTGTGACGCTTTCAATATCCCGATCGTCACCTTCCTGGACGTGCCGGGGTTCCTCCCCGGTGTCGACCAGGAGCACGGCGGAATCATCCGCCACGGCGCGAAGCTGCTGTACGCCTACTGCAACGCGACCGTGCCGAGGATTTCGCTCATCCTGCGCAAGGCGTACGGAGGTGCCTACATCGTCATGGACTCCCAGTCGATCGGCGCCGACCTCACCTACGCCTGGCCGACCAACGAGATCGCCGTCATGGGCGCCGAGGGCGCCGCGAACGTCATCTTCCGCCGGCAGATCGCCGATGCGCCGGACCCCGAGGCCATGCGGGCCCGGATGGTGAAGGAGTACAAGGCCGAGCTGATGCACCCGTACTACGCGGCCGAGCGCGGCCTCGTGGACGACGTCATCGACCCGGCCGAGACCCGCGAGGTCCTGGTCAAGTCCCTGGCCATGCTGCAGTCCAAGCACGCCGACCTGCCCTCCCGCAAGCACGGCAACCCCCCGCAGTAACCGAGCGGACCCGCCGCGGCAACCCCGCGGACCTCTCTCTCACGGAGACTGACACCCATGAGCACTCCTGACATCCGCGTCGAGAAGGGCCACGCCGAGCCCGAGGAAGTCGCCGCCATCACGGCCGTCCTCCTGGCCCGCGCGGCCGCCCAGCAGGCGCCTTCGGTCCACATCCACCGAGGCCGTGCCAAGGCCCCCTGGCGTCGCCTGGAGCGCGAAGGCGGCTTCCGGGCCCCGCACAGCTGGCACGGCTAGGCCGCGTCGCTCCACCGGTTCCTTGAAGGGCCCCTCCACCGCGGAGGGGCCCTTCTCGCTGTGTGCGCCGACGGGCAAAGAGAAACCCCGCGCCCCGAAAAGGGGCGCGGGGCACCACGCGACTGACCGGGAACCACCCGCAGGACGGCGTACGACCTACTGCGGCAGCCCAGGGGCCGAACTACCGAAGCCGAGCCATCAGAGCGTGCTCCACGAGAGTGATCAGCGCGGACTTGGCGTCAGCGCGATGGCGGGCGTCCGTCGTGATGATCGGGGTGTCGGGGCCAATCTGCAGGGCCTCGCGGACCTCGTCGGGGTTGTACGGCTGGTTGCCGTCGAAGCCGTTGAGGGCGATGACGAAGGGCAGGCCGCTGTTCTCGAAGTAGTCGACGGCCGGGAAGCAGTCGGCGAGGCGCCGGGTGTCCACGAGCACCACCGCGCCGATCGCGCCGCGTACCAGGTCGTCCCACATGAACCAGAAGCGGTCCTGACCCGGCGTACCGAAGAGGTAGAGGATCAGGTCCTGGTCCAGGGTGATGCGGCCGAAGTCCATGGCGACGGTGGTCGTCGTCTTGTCTCCGGTGTGGGTGAGGTCGTCGATGCCGGCCGAAGCGGACGTCATGACGGCCTCTGTGCGCAGCGGGTTGATCTCCGAGACGGCGCCGACGAACGTGGTCTTGCCCACGCCGAAGCCGCCCGCCACCACGATCTTCGCGGAGGTGGTGGAGCGGGAAGGACCGCCGCTAGAGCTTGCGAAGTCCACTGAGCACCCTTTCGAGCAGTGTCACGTCTGGCTGGCCACCGGCGTTCTCGTCGCCGCCGGGCTGATGGATGGCGACCAGGCCCGCCTCCGCCAAGTCGGCGACGAGGATCCTGGCCACGCCGAGGGGGATTGTCAGGAGCGCGGAGATTTCGGCTACCGACTTGATCTCCCGGCACAGGTTGCAGATCCGCTGATGCTCGGGCAGCTGACCCTGCATCTGGTGCGGAGCGGCGGTGGTGTGCACCAGTGCCTCGATGGCGAGCTGGTAGCGCGGGCGGGTCCGGCCGCCGGTCATGGCGTACGGACGCACCAAGGGGTTGTTCGATGCGGTCGCCGGCGCCGGCGACGGCTCGGGGCGGCGCTGCGGTTGCACCGGCTGGATCCGCGGGGCCGGCGGCTGCTCGTACGGCGAGGGGCCGGGACCCTGCGGGGCGTACGGGTGCCGATGGCTGGGGGCGGAGGGGAAGTTGTACCGGTTCGCCGAGCCGCCGTCCTGGCCCTGGGCAGGACCGTACGACCAGTTGCCCGAAGACGAACCGCCTGGGGGTGTTGCCACTTTCTCCTCCTCCGACTGCGCCGGGCACCGATCCGTGTGGAGCCGCGTCCCGAAACCTTACGGCCCCGGGACGCGTATACGCATCGTTCGTCTGTTAGTTGAGAAGGCTTCCCTGGAGCTCTGCGCGCAGATCCGGGGTGAGGACCGTGCCTGCGCGGTCCACCAGAAGGGCCATCTCGTACCCGATGAGGCCGATGTCCGCTTCCGGGTGGGCCAGCACGGCGAGCGAGGAGCCGTCGGAGATGGACATGATGAAGAGGAATCCCCGCTCCATCTCCACAACCGTCTGATTCACGCTGCCTCCCTCGAAGATCCGGGAGGCGCCTGCCGTCAGAGACGTCAGACCGGAGGCGACGGCCGCGAGCTGGTCGGCGCGGTCGCGGGGGAAGCCTTCGGACATCGCCAGAAGGAGTCCGTCGGCGGAGACCACCACCGTGTGGGACACCCCCGGGGTGTTGTCCACGAAGTTGGTGATCAACCAGTTCAGGTTCTGTGCCGCCTGGCTCATCGGGCTCACACTAACGCTCCTGGTTGTAGGTGCTGTCAGGACCGAAGCCCTGGCCGTTCGTTTCACTGCCTGCGCTGCGTCCGCGCTGGACGCCCCTGCGCAGGTTGCTCAGCCTGCCCCGGACGTCCTCCGGGGCGCGGGAGACCTGTGGGCCCCCCTGGGGGGTGGTTTCGGCGACACCCGAGACCAGGTTGGCCTTGGGCACCCGCCGCGGCAGGCCCGAGGCGGTGACCCCGCCTGCCTTGGGCTTCCGGAGCTGCGACGCCTGCTGCCAACGCTCGTCGTTCTGCGAACGCCAGCCGCTGTCGTCGCCCGCCGCCGGGGTGTTGCCCGGTGCCGGAGCTTCCTGCTGCACGCGCGCCGTGCCACCCGAAGTGGCCGAGCCGTTGGAGCCGCTCGCTGCGGATCCGCGGCGGGGCAGCCCGGCGTCGGTCAGCTTGTGGGCGGCGGGAGAGGCCGGTCCCGGACGCTCGAAGCCTACGCGGTTCCGCTCACTCGCGTCAGCGGCCTGCGACGATTCCGTTTCCGGAGCGTAATGGGCCTGATAGCCGTTGCGGAAGCCGTCCTGCTGCGGCTGTTGCGGCCAGTCGTCCTGGAAGGACGGGGCCTGCGGCTGCTCCGCATAGGCGGGGTCCGGGTAGCCGCCGTTGGGCGCGTAGTACTGCTCGTCGTACGGCTTGTCGTACGACTGCTCCTCGAACGAGGCCTGCTGCGGCTCGGCGTACGTCTGCTCCTCGTACGTCTGCTGCGGCTGCTCCTGGTAGGCCTGCTCCTCGTACGACGGCCGCGGCTGCTCCTGGTAGCCCTGCGGGCCGTCGAAGAGCGGGTCGGCGTAGCCGGCGGGGGCCTCCGTGGCCTCCTGCTGCGGCAGGGCCGGCTGCTCGCCGTGCGTCTGCGCCTCCAGGGCCGCCCGGCGCTCCTCGCGCATCAGGGAGCGGCCGACCGGGTCCAGCTCGCGGATGTCGTCGGGGACGTCCACGTACCGGCTGTCGTCGAAGCCCAGTTCGGCGGCGGTGCGCAGGGGCTGGTGCTGGTTGAAGTTCTCACCCTGGAACCGCTGCTCCGGGATGATCTGCGAGACGGTGAACTCCTCGCGGTCCAGCGGGACTTCGCCGCCACCGCCGTGCGTGATCGCGTCCGGCAGCATGACCAGCGAGGTGGTACCGGCCTGCTCGCCCGAGGGGCGCAGCTGGACGCGGATGCCGTGCCGGTCGGACAGCCGGCCGACCACGAACAGGCCCATGCGCTGGGAGATCGCGGCGTCCACGGTCGGCGGGTTGGCCAGCTTGTGGTTGATGTCCGCGAAGTCCTCGGCCGTCAGGCCGATGCCCTTGTCGTGGATCTCGATCATGACGCGGCCGTCGGGCAGCCGGGTCGCGGTGACGCGGACCTTGGTCTGCGGGGAGGAGAACGTGGTGGCGTTCTCCAGCAGCTCGGCCAGCAGGTGTACGAGGTCGGTGACCGCACGGCCGTGGATCTCGGCCTCGGGGACACCGGACAGCTCGATGCGTTCGTACTGCTCCACCTCGGAGGAGGCGGCGCGCAGCACGTCGATCAGCGGGACCGGCTGGTCCCAGCGGCGGCCGGGCTCCTCGCCGGCGAGGACCAGGAGGTTCTCGCCGTTGCGGCGCATACGGGTGGCCAGGTGGTCCAGCTTGAAGAGGTTCTCCAGCTGGTCCGGGTCGGCCTCGTTGTTCTCCAGGTCGGTGATCAGGGTCAGCTGGCCCTCGATCAGCGACTGGTTGCGGCGCGAGAGGTTGGTGAAGATCGCGTTGATGTTGCCCCGCAGCAGGGCCTGCTCGGAGGCGAGCCGGACCGCTTCGCGGTGGACCTGGTCGAAGGCGCGGGCGACCTCGCCGATCTCGTCCTTGGTGGTGATCGGGATCGGGGCGACCCGGGTGTCGACCCGGCCGGGGTCGGTGCGGGAGAGCTGGTCGACCAGCATCGGCAGGCGCTGCTCGGCGATGCCGAAGGCGGCGTTGCGCAGCTGGCGCATCGAGCGGCTCATCTGTCGGGCCACCGCACCGGCCAGGATGAAGGCCAGCAGCAGGGCGATCACGACGACGGCACCGGTGATGAACGCCGAGGTCTTGGCGTTGTCGGCGATGTCCGAGGCCTCGTTCACCGCCTTGTCGGCCATGTCCGACTCGATGTGGCGGTAGGCGTCGAACTTGAGGGTGTTGACCGCCCACCAGTTCTCCGGGGTGACGCCCTTCAGAGCGAGCTGCTGGAGCGAGGCCGGGGACGGGGAGTCCAGCGAGGCGAGGTCCGTGACCATGACCTGCGGCTTGGACGGCGGGGGCACATAGTTCGGGTTCTTGCTCTTTTGCTGCTGGGCCATCGCCGCGGCCTTGGTCTCGATGTCCCTCTGCTCGGCGTCCAGCCTGTCGGCGTCGGCCTGGGTGCCACCGCCGAGGTACTCCTCGACGGCGATGCCCTCCAGGTAGGCGTAGGAGGAGAGGGCGACCCGCTGGCTCGCCAGGTTGGGGGCGTCAGGACCCGGCCTGACCAGCATGTGCATGCCGATCGAGCGGTCCAGCGACAGCGCCGCCTTGGTGAGCGACAAGGCGTAGACGGTACGGCCGTAGGAGGTGATGTTGCCGGTGCCGAGGCCCAGCTCGTTGGCGAACTCCATCAGCGGGTGGGCGACCTTGAC
This sequence comes from Streptomyces sp. NPDC050743, assembly GCF_044456925.1. Taxonomy (NCBI): domain Bacteria; kingdom Bacillati; phylum Actinomycetota; class Actinomycetes; order Kitasatosporales; family Streptomycetaceae; genus Streptomyces; species Streptomyces sp. NPDC050743. The sequence continues at coordinate 101,544 of NZ_JBITGJ010000017.1, read as the reverse complement.
GTAGCCTTCCTCGGTGTCCACACCCTTGAACTTGCTCGTGTACGCGCCCTTACGCAGCGTCTGAAGGTACGGCTCGATCTGCCGGAACAGCTTCAGCCGACGCTGCAGGCCGGACTCGTTCGGCATGTTCTGCGCGGCCTGGTCGAAGGCGTCGGCGGCCTGGTCGGTCTCGTTGCGGGCCGCCTTGATGGTCGCCTTGATGGTCGCCTTGTCCTCGGGCTTCGCCAGCTTGGCCCGCAGCAGCGGGCCCGCGGTGACGTCACGCTCGTTCTCGAGCGCGTTGGCGTACGTGAGGGAGGCACGCACCAGGCGGGCGGTGTTCTCGGCGTCGCGGGCCTGCTGCCAGGTGTCGATCGAACTCTTCACCTGGAAACCGCCCATGACGAGACCGACTGTCACGGGTATCAGCAGGATCGCGTTCAGCCTGGTCGGCACGCGCCAGTTGCGCGGGGAGAACCGGCCGCCGCTCGGCGCGGGAGCGGCCGCCGGCTCCGCACCGGTCACAGGGGAGGGCGCCGCAGCGCGCGGCGGCGGGGTGAAGTTGCCCCGCGCCGACGGCTCGGGACCGTTCTTGCTTCGCCTCACTCGACCAACAACCTCTCGGCGGTCGGCACCTACGTCGTGCCGCAGTCTCTCAGAGCCCCGTTCGCCATCGACACTTGAGTACGTCTTTGACTATTGGGCAGTTCAGGCATTCCAGCACGTGGACCAGTGCTCTTCCAAACAGCGGAAACCCGATCGTGATGCTCTTGTAAGGCCCAGATAAAACGGTCATAAAGAGCGAGCCCTGGCAAAAGGCAGGGCGATTGTGAGCACAGCGGTACGGCGCGATCGCGTCGCGTGGTGATACCGGGGGATTCCTCTGCCGAACTGTTATGAACACCGGAGCCGACCGTGTCAAAGGCCACAGTCGGCTCCGGCTTTCTTTACGACAACTGCCGTATGTGACGTCGTACTTGAGTACGTACGCCCGTGCTACTTGAGGCGCGCCATCAGGGCGTGCTCGACCAGCGTGATCAGCGCACTCTTGGCGTCCGCGCGGTGCCGGGCGTCCGTCGTGATGATCGGCGTGTCCGGGCCGATCTGCAGCGCTTCCCGCACTTCCTCGGGCGCGTACGGCTGCTGGCCGTCGAAGCCGTTGAGGGCGACGACGAACGGCAGGCCGCTGTTCTCGAAGTAGTCGACCGCGGGGAAGCAGTCGGCGAGGCGCCGGGTGTCCACGAGCACCACCGCGCCGATCGCACCGCGCACCAGGTCGTCCCACATGAACCAGAACCGGTCCTGACCGGGGGTGCCGAACAGGTAGAGGATCAGGTCCTGGTCCAGGGTGATGCGGCCGAAGTCCATGGCGACGGTGGTCGTCGTCTTGTCTCCGGTGTGCGTGAGGTCGTCGATGCCGGCCGAAGCGGACGTCATGACGGCCTCGGTGCGCAGCGGGTTGATCTCGGAGACGGCGCCGACGAAGGTCGTCTTGCCGACGCCGAATCCACCCGCCACCACGATCTTCGCGGAGGTGGTCGCCCGCCCTCCGTCAGAGCTTGCGAAGTCCACTGAGCACCCTTTCGAGCAGCGTCACGTCCGGTGCGCCGCCGTTGTTCTCGTCGCCACCCGGCTGGTGGATGGCGACCAGGCCGGCCTCGGCGAGGTCGGCGACCAGGATCCGGGCCACCCCGAGCGGCATGGTCAGCAGCGCGGAGACCTCCGCGACCGACTTGACCTCACGGCACAGGTGGCAGATGCGCTGGTGCTCCGGGAGCAGTCCCATGAGCGCTGCCGGGTCGGCCGTGGTGCTGATCAGCGCCTCGATCGCGAGTTGATACCGCGGCCGGGTCCGGCCACCGGTCATCGCGTACGGCCGTACCAGTGGCTGGTCGCCCTCGTCCCCGTACGGCTCCGCGTACGGATCGTGATGGGCGGTGGGCGGGGTCATGAATCCTCCGGGCGGGACAGCAAGTGGTCAGTCAAGCCGTCGGACGAGGCCGGTGGGGGGATTGTGGCGGCCGGACGGTGGTTTGGTGAGGTGGGTGGTGCCGGGCCGGTCAGTGAAGCAGACTGCCTTGCAGTTCGGCGCGCAGGTCCGGGGTGAGTACCGCCCCTGCGCGGTCGACGAGCAGAGCCATCTCGTAGCCGACGAGACCGATGTCGCACTCCGGGTGGGCCAGGACCGCGAGGGACGACCCGTCCGAGACGGACATCAGGAAGAGGAACCCGCGCTCCATCTCGACGACCGTCTGCGCCACGTCGCCGCCCTCGAAGATCCGGGAGGCCCCGGCCGTGAGGGAGGTCAGACCTGAGGCGACGGCCGCGAGCTGGTCGGCGCGGTCGCGCGGGAAGCCTTCGGACATCGCCAGCAGAAGGCCGTCGGCGGAGACCACCACCGTGTGCGACACCCCTGGGGTGTTGTCCACGAAGTTGGTGATCAACCAGTTCAGGTTCTGTGCCGCCTGGCTCATCGGACTCAACTAACGCTCCTGCTGGTGAGTGGGGCTCGGGAAGCTGCCGGTCTGGCCGCTGCCGGCCTGACGGCCCTGAGCGATGCCCCGACGGAGATTGGTCAGCCGTCCGCGTACGTCATCGGGCGCACGCGAGACCTGCGGACCGGTTTGGTGCTGTTGCTGCTGAGCCGTACCCGGGACGAGGTTCGCCCGGGGCACCCGGCGCGGCAGGCCGGAGGTGGTGACACCGCCCGCCGCGGGCTGCCGGACGCGCTCTGCCTGGCGGACGAACTCGTCGTTCGGCGAGGTGCGCCAGGAGCCGGTGGTGGAGCCGTTGCCGTTCGTGCCCGCGGGACGCTGCGGAGCCGGGGCGGACGCCGGCTGCTGCTGCGCGGGCTCCTGCTGCTGCGAACCGCCGTGGAACCAGTTGGTCTCCAGCGTGTCGTACAGCGGGGTGCGGCCGTCGACCGGGCCGCTGGCCGGCGGCAGGGCCTCCGGCTCACGGTGGACCGGACGCTGCTGCTGCGGGGCCTGCGGACGCTGGCCGCCGAAGCCGTCCCGGCCGGTCGGCTGCGGGCGCTCGAACTGGCCGGTGTGGGCCGGGTTCTGGCGCCCGGGCAGGGCATGGCGGCCGGTGGAGCCGCCGTCGTAGCCCTGCGGAGCCGCGAACTGGCCCGTGTTGTAACCCGTGTTGCGCGCGGGGTCGTCCTGCCGCGGCGCCGGCGTGCCGAAGACGTCGGAGCGGACGAACTGCCCCGAGCCGTCCCCGGCGCCCGGACCGTCGAACCGGCCGGGCAGCTGGGCGGCGTCGGGACGCGCGAACTGGCCGGTCTGCTGCGGGCTTTCGGGACGCGCGAACTGGCCGGTCTGGTGCGGGTTCTCGGGACGCGCGAACTGGCCGGTGTTCTGGGGACCGCCCAGGCCGTTCAGGTCCGGGCGCGGGAACTCGCCCGTGGCGGACGGGCCCTGTGCGTCGATCCGGGGCATCTCCGCGGTCGAGCCCGGACCCTGCCGGTCGTCGACGCGGGGCATGCGCGCGGTGTGCGCCGGGTCCTGCTCGTCGTGCCCGCGCGGGGCGTCCAGCGAGGCACGCGACAGCGGGCTCTGGGCGTCGGCCCAGTCCGGGGTGCGCGGCTGCTGGTCACCGCCGGGCAGCTCGGCCCGCGGGCCGCCGCGCGGCGGCAGCTGGGGCTGGCGGCCCTGGTCGGAGCCGGCACCGGGCCGCTGCGCGCCACGGCCGCCGAAGGCGTCCTGCTGCGGGCCGCCCGGGTTCGCGGACTGCAGGCCCTGCGGGGCGCCGGACGCCTGACCGCCGAAGCCGCCCGCACCCGCGCCCGCGGCCGCCGGCCGGCCCGGCGGGCCACCGAGACCGGGACCGCCCTGGGGACCGCGCGCACCGCCCGGCGCACCGGGACGGCCACCCTGACCGGTGCCGGGCAGCGCGGCCCGGGGACCCTGGCCGGCGCCGACCTGGCCGCGCGGAGCGGAACCCGCACCGAGCAGACCGCCACCGGACGGGGCACCGCCGAGGGCGCCGCCGCCCGCGTTGCCCGCCTGGCGCCGGGCCGCGGCCGCACCGGCGGCCGCCTGCGCGGCGGCCGGGCCACCGGTCGCGACGGGCGCGCCCGGCTTGCCGGGAGCGGGCTTCTTGCCACCCTGGGCCACGTCCACGGGCAGCATGACCAGCGCGGTCGTACCACCGGAGTCGGACGGGCGCAGCTGGATGCGGATGCCGTGCCGCTGGGAGAGCCGGCCGACCACGAAGAGGCCCATGCGGCGGGAGACGGAGACGTCCACGGTGGGCGGCGAGGCGAGCCGCTCGTTGATCGCCGCGAGGTCCTCGGGGGACAGGCCGATACCGGTGTCGTGGATCTCGATCAGCACCCGGCCGTCGGGCAGCGCGTGACCGGTGACCTTGACCTTGGTCTGCGGCGAGGAGAACGAGGTGGCGTTCTCCAGCAGCTCGGCGAGCAGGTGCACGAGGTCGTTGACCACGCGGCCGGCGACCTCGGTGGTCGGCACGGAGGCCAGCTCGATGCGCTCGTACTGCTCCACCTCGGACGCGGCGGCGCGGAGCACGTCGACCAGCGGGACCGGGCGGGTCCAGCGGCGGCCGGGCTCCTCACCCGCGAGGACGAGGAGGTTCTCACCGTTACGGCGCATACGCGTCGCGAGGTGGTCGAGCTTGAACAGCGAGGACAGCTGGTCCGGGTCGGCCTCGCGGGACTCCAGCTCGGAGATCAGCGACAGCTGGCGCTGGATCAGACCCTGGGAGCGGCGCGAGAGGTTGGTGAACATCGCGTTGACGTTGCCCCGCAGCAGGGCCTGCTCGGCGGCGAGGCGGACCGCCTCGCGGTGCACGTCGTCGAAGGCCGCGGCCACCTGGCCGATCTCGTCCCGCGAGTGCACACCGACCGACTCCACGGAGGTGTCGACGTCCTGCGGGTCGGACTCCGACAGCTGCTTGACCAGCTCGGGCAGACGGTCCTGGGCGACCTTGGTCGCGGTCTCCTGCAGACGGCGCAGCGAGCGGATCATGGAGCGGGCCACGACGAAGGCGCCGACCAGCGACACACCGAGCACGAGGAGGATCAGCGCACCGGAGATGATGGCGTCACGCTGGGTGGCGCTCTTCAGCTCGCGGGCCTTCTGCTCCATGTCCTCGAGCAGCGTGTGCTCGATCTTCTTCATCTGATCGATCTTGGCCGAGCTGTCGTCCACCCAGTCCTTGTACGAGCGGGCGTTCAGGCTCTGGAGGCCGTCGGGGGAGTCGAGGACGCGCTTGGCGTAGGTGTCCGCGGACTCGATCGTCGGGTTGCCCTCGTCGATCGGCTTGAGGAGTTCCTCGGCGTTGTTGTTCGCGTAGATCTTCCGGAAGATCGCGATCTCGGAGTTCTCGCTCTGGTACGCCGACTGGCCGTAGAGGCGGTCGTTCGTCGACAGGTCGCCCTTGGTGGACGGGGTCGCGGGCAGCGCCGCGGCGATCGTGGCGCGCTGCACGGAGGCGTACTCCTTGGCGGTGGAGAAGGCCGCCAGGGCGCGGGTGCGCGAGATCATCTCCGGGTTGCTGGACGCCTGGGCCATGTCCTGGGACAGGTCGATCAGCTGGGTGATCAGCCGGTGGTAGGACTCGATCGTCTGGGTCGAGTTGTCCTTGGTCGAGTAGGCGCCCTTGCGGATCTTGGCCAGCTGGTCGAGCTGGTTGAAGATGCCGACGAGGTTGTCGCGAACGCCCTGGAGCTGACCGTCCTTGCTGGCGGCGTCGATGTCCTGGGTGGAGTTCTCGAAGTTCGACAGGGCCCGGTCGGTCTTGCCCCGGTAGGCCTTGACCGTGTAGTCGTTCGCGCTCAGGCCGTGCGCCATGGGACCGGCGGACTGGTCGCGCTCGTCCTGGAGCGCCTGGGCCAGCTCGGTCGCCTGCTTGGTCATGTCCGTCAGCAGCTTCATGTTGTCGAGCTGCTGGATGTCGGTGATGTTCTGGTCGATGCGCAGCGCACCCAGCGAGGTCGCCGCGACCACGGGGAGCGCGAGCAGCGACACCAGACGCGTGGAGATGCGCCAGTTGCGCAGCGCCACGCGGGAGCCGGGGCCGGTGGAGCCCTTGATGGGCTTGATGGCCGGCGCGGGGGCGGCGCCGGAGGTGCCGGTCCCGGTCGCGGCCGACGTGACCGACACGCCGGGGCGTCCGCCGCGCTCACCGCCGTCCGCGGACGGGGCCGGGCCCGGGTTCTGGGCGTGCTGGGGCGAGGAGCTGCCCTTCATGGGGCCAGTCCCGTCGTGCGACTCCGGCTCCGCCGAAGCGCTGCCATCCCTCTTGAAACGTCCCTGCACTAGCGTCGCAACCTCTGGACCAGGCGCCCCTCCGCGCGAACGGAGGGACACGGTGTCGGCGTGTGGGGAGCGCCCTGAAAACGCCCCCCGATGGTCTTGAGTGACCGGCGCTGGTTCCCCCTGTCTCGCCCGCCACTCGGCGCTGCTTCGCGCCCCTTGTGCGCCGGCTCGATCCCCGCGGCGGTCCGTGGAATTCCAGCACAGTGCCGGATCTCCAACAAGGGCCGTGCCCCTAGCTGTGACCTACGTGACGGGCTGTGAGTGCCGGGTCACCAGCAGTGGGGGCCGATGCCCAACATATCGGGCGTATCCCTGCGACTCGCCGCTCGGCGTCAGGTGTCTGAGTCGCCATGATCAGGAGCGGAATGACGGCTTCAGTGGGTCAATGTCCGTTTCGCTGGGCTGCGTTGCCCATGAGGTTTGACCGAATTGTCCGCGAGCTCGTGAGCAAACTCACACACGCCTCGTCAGCAGTTGGCGTCGTCGGTGGGGAATTGGATGTTTAGCCTGACGCTTTACAAGAGGGACGGCTCTGACAACCCACTCGACCCGAGGGCACAGGATCACAACGGTGAAGACGACGATGATGTTCCACAAGATCGCCAACCCGCGACGCACCACCCTGGCGCATCTGGCGGACGCCGACGAACTGCAGACCCCCGAGTTGCCGGAGCACTCCCTCGAGCTCCCCACCCAGACGGCCAACCCGCGGCGCACGGTCCTGGTGGACGTCCCGGCCGGCGCGACGGCCACCGCCGGAGAGTAGCCGACCGGCCCGGACGGCAGCCGACCGGCGCTCACCTATTCCGCTGAATTTCCGGGACCCCGTTTTCGTGCGACACCCGGCCCGGCCGTGACGCGCCCTTCGGAATTCCCCCGGACCGCTTTTCCGGGCGCCTCGGCGATCATCCGCAACACGGCGGTGGCCGTGCTCCCACGGCCACCGGCGCACCGTACGGCCGCAGGTCGAGGCCGGCCGGGGCGCACGCCGAACACCGCGAACCCCGAATTCCGGGCGGCCCCATTCCCGCACCGGAAAAACGCCGCGAGCCCCGTCGCACCGGCCGAACGTCCGGCGGCCCGACCGGTTAACCTGGGGCGTCAGTACGCCGGTTCTCAGTAAGGGGCGCAAGGATCCCGTGCGCATCGCCAGGTTCTCCATCGACGGGAACGTAGCCTTCGGCGCGGTCGAGGGCGACAAGCAGGACGAACTCGTCCTCGACATCATCAAGGGCATCCCGTTCGCGGACTACGAGCTGTCCGGCACGAAGGTGCCGCTGAGCAAGGTCAGGCTGCTCCCGCCGGTACTCCCCAACAAGGTCGTGGCGTTCGGCCGCAACTACGCCGAGCACGCGCGCGAGCTGGGCAACGAGGTGCCGGACGCCCCCTTCGCCTTCTTCAAGCCGTCCACTTCGGTGATCGGTTCCGGCGACGAGATCCAGTACCCCTCCTTCTCCGAGGAACTGCACCACGAGGCCGAGCTGGCCGTCGTCATCGGCCGCATGTGCCGCGAGGTCCCGCGCGACCGCGTCAAGGACGTGATCTTCGGCTACACCTGCGCCAACGACGTCACCGCCCGCGATGTGCAGCGCCGCGAGAAGCAGTGGGCCCGGGCCAAGGGCTTCGACACGTCCTGCCCGCTCGGCCCCTGGGTGGAGACCGGCCTCGACCTCGACCGCGCGAACGACCTCACCGTCCAGCTCACCGTCAACGGCGAACAGCGCCAGCTGGGCCGTACGAGCGAGATGGTCCACCCCATCGAGGACCTGGTCGTCAACATCTCCGAGGCCATGACCCTGCTGCCCGGCGACGTCATCCTCACCGGCACCCCCGCGGGGGTCGGCCCCTTGAACGTCGGCGACGAGGTCGCCGTCTCCATCGAAGGCATCGGCACTCTCACCAACAAGGTTGTCAAGCGTGGCTAGCGCATCCGGCTCACCCGTACGCGTCCGTTTCTGTCCCTCGCCCACCGGTAACCCGCACGTGGGTCTGGTCCGCACCGCCCTGTTCAACTGGGCGTTCGCCCGGCACCACCAGGGCACCCTGGTCTTCCGCATCGAGGACACCGACGCCGCCCGCGACTCCGAGGAGTCCTACAACCAGCTGCTCGACGCGATGCGCTGGCTCGGCTTCGACTGGGACGAGGGCCCCGAGGTCGGCGGCCCGCACGCCCCGTACCGCCAGTCGCAGCGCATGGACATCTACGCCGACGTCGCCCGGAAGCTGCTGGACGCCGGCCACGCCTACCACTGCTACTGCTCCCAGGAGGAGCTGGACACCCGCCGCGAGGCCGCCCGCGCCGCCGGCAAGCCCTCCGGCTACGACGGCCACTGCCGCGATCTGAGCGCCGAGCAGGTCGAGGAGTACCAGGCGCAGGGCCGCACGCCCATCGTCCGCTTCCGGATGCCGGACGAGACGATCACCTTCACCGACCTGGTGCGCGGCGAGCTGACCTTCACCCCGGAGAACGTGCCGGACTACGGCATCGTCCGCGCGAACGGCGCCCCGCTGTACACGCTGGTGAACCCGGTCGACGACGCCCTGATGGAGATCACCCACGTCCTGCGCGGCGAGGACCTGCTCTCCTCCACTCCCCGCCAGATCGCCCTGTACAAGGCGCTGACGGAGCTGGGCATCGCCAAGCAGACCCCGCAGTTCGGGCACCTGCCGTACGTGATGGGCGAGGGCAACAAGAAGCTCTCCAAGCGCGACCCGCAGTCGTCGCTGAACCTCTACCGCGAGCGGGGCTTCCTGCCGGAGGGCCTGCTCAACTACCTGTCGCTGCTGGGCTGGTCGCTCTCCGCGGACCAGGACATCTTCACGATCGCCGAGATGGTCGCCGCCTTCGACATCTCCGACGTGAACCCCAACCCGGCGCGCTTCGACCTGAAGAAGTGCGAGGCGATCAACGGCGACCACATCCGCATGCTGGATGTGAAGGAGTTCACCGAGCGCTGCCGCCCGTGGCTGAAGGCCCCGTTCGCCCCCTGGGCGCCCGAGGAGTTCGACGAGGCCAAGTGGCAGGCGATCGCCCCGCACGCCCAGACCCGTCTGAAGGTGCTCTCGGAGATCACCGACAACGTCGACTTCCTCTTCCTGCCGGAGCCGGTCCAGGACGAGGCGTCCTGGACCAAGGCGATGAAGGAGGGCAGCGACGCCCTGCTCCGCACGGCCCGGGAGAAGCTGGAGTCGGCCGACTGGACCTCCCCCGAGTCGCTGAAGGAGGCCGTCCTGGCCGCCGGCGAGGTGTACGGCCTCAAGCTCGGCAAGGCCCAGGCCCCGGTCCGCGTCGCCGTCACCGGCCGCACCGTCGGCCTGCCGCTCTTCGAGTCCCTGGAAGTCCTGGGCAGGGAGAAGACGCTGGCCCGGATCGACGCGGCGCTGGTGAAGCTCACCGCGTGACCGAAGCGTGCACGAGGGGCGGCACCCGGGGTTCCGGGCGCCGCCCCTCAGGCGTTGGTCACTGTGCGTCGGCTTCGTCGATCAGGTAGGCGCTCTCGTCGAAGATCTCCAGCGCGACGATGACCATGATCGCGCCGGCCATCATGTATTCCAGCATCACGCCGGGGGCCGCATACGCCTTCCGCAGGTGTTCGTCCGGGCCGAGCTGAGCCGTCGAGGTCTTGCGGAACGGGTCGCGGGCCAGTATCCGCACGGCCTTGTCCAACTGCGCCCGACGCTCTCCGGGCAGCGCGTCGTACGTGGCGCGGGCCTCAACGGTGAACTGGGGCCGGGCCGGGGGAGTGGGGCGTGCTGAAGCTCGGCGCGGTGACACGCTGCGTCTACGACGCCGACGAGAACAAGGCGCTGCCGGAGGATTTCGCCGTCGACCGGCGCTTCGAAGTACGCGCCGGGGACCTGCTCTTCTCGCGGAAGAACACCCCCGACCTGGTTGCGGCCGTGGCGCTCGTGACCTCCACCCCCGAGCGTCTCCTGCTGCCGGACCTCATTTACCGGCTGGTACCGGCGGAGGACTCGGGAGCGACGGCCGAGTACCTTCACGCCGCCATGACCCATCCGGCCGTGCGGAAGCGTGTTCAGGCTCTCGCGTCGGGCAGTGCCGCTTCCAGGGTGAACATCTCCAAGGGCAGGTTGACGGGGCTCCCGCTGTCTGTTCCGCCCCTGCGAAGCGCAGGAGCGGTTCGCCGCTCTGCCGCGCCGTGTGCGCATCCAGCGCGAGGTCCAGTCGGCTCACCTCGCCACGCTCGACCAGCTCTTCACCTCCGTCCAGCAGCGTGTCTTCGGCGGCACCCTCCGGGATCACGGCCCCGCGTCCATGTGACGCTCCGCCGGACCCGCGCACCCGTCGTGTGACCTCTGTCACGCACTGTGATCGCACTTGCCCGGACGCGGGCCGCGTCCCGGCAGTACCGTCGGTGGCATGACGATCAGAGCCGTGGTCTGGGACGTCGACGACACCCTTTTCGACTACACCTCCGCCGACCGTGCGGGGATGCGGGCGCATCTGGCGGCGGAGGGGCTGCTCGCGGGGTACGGCAGCCCCGAGGAGGCGCTCGGCCGGTGGCGGGAGATCACCGACCGGCAGTGGGCGCGGTTCTCGGCGGGGGAGGTCAGCTTCGAGGGGCAGCGGCGCGACCGCGTGCGGGTGTTTCTGGGCGCGGAGCTGACCAATGCCGAGTGCGACGCGTGGTTCCAGCGGTACATCGGGCACTACGAGGCCGCCTGGACCCTCTTCCCGGACGTCCTGCCCGCTCTGGAGGCACTCTCCGCCAGCCACCGGCACGCGGTGCTGTCGAACTCCAGCATCACGGTCCAGGAGCACAAGCTGCGCACCCTCGGCCTCCTCGACCGCTTCGAGGTCGTGCTGTGCGCCGCCGAGCTGGGCGTGTCCAAGCCGGAGGCCGGCGCCTTCCTGGCGGCCTGCGAGGCGCTGGGGCTGCCTGCGCACGAGGTGGCGTACGTCGGTGACCACCCGGAGATCGACGGGCGGGGCGCCGCCGAGGCCGGGCTGCTGTCCGTGTGGATCGATCGCGAGACGGGCGCCGTACAGGCCGTCGGGGAGGTCGTCTGGCGTCGGATCTCGACCCTCGCCGAACTCCCCGCGCTCGTCCGCGCGGATACCCGTTTTGGAGCCCCGTCCACCTTCAGGTAATGTTCTTCCTGCGCCGAGGGGAGCGGGCCGGAAGGCCGGAGCCCCACGGAGCACGCTAGAACGAGACCCCGCAGGGGCTTGAGTTCCAGTGGCCTATGGTGTAATTGGCAGCACGACTGATTCTGGTTCAGTTAGTCTTGGTTCGAGTCCAGGTAGGCCAGCTCGCAGAGCTTATCTGCAAAGCCCCCGTTGTGTAGCGGCCTAGCACGCTGCCCTCTCAAGGCAGTAGCGCCGGTTCGAATCCGGTCGGGGGTACTGATCCTGATCTTGTCGGGATCGCTAGGGCCCCCGTTGTGTAGCGGCCTAGCACGCCGCCCTCTCAAGGCGGTAGCGCCGGTTCGAATCCGGTCGGGGGTACTGATTGGTCTAAACCATCATTGGTCTATGGTGTAATTGGCAGCACGACTGATTCTGGTTCAGTTAGTCTTGGTTCGAGTCCAGGTAGACCAGCCCGGGCCTGCGGAAACGCAGAGTCCACGCCCCCGTTGTGTAGCGGCCTAGCACGCCGCCCTCTCAAGGCGGTAGCGCCGGTTCGAATCCGGTCGGGGGTACGCACAGGGAAGGCCCTCCACCTCGGTGGGGGGCCTTCGTCGTACCCGGCCCTACTCGAAGCCGTACCGCCGGCCCGACTCCTCCTCCTGGGCCAGCCGGCGCAGCGCCTGCAGCATCGGCTCGGTCAGCACGGCGCCGAGCACCGCCGTCTCCACCTTCTCCGCCTCCGACGGATGCGTCTCCACGAAGTCCAGGTCGAGTTTCGCCACCTGGTGCATCAACTTCCCGTATTCCAGTAGCAGTTCGGTGCCCCAGTCGTAGCCGAGCCGGCGGAACGCGGCCACCGCGACCACCAGGGAGCGGTACGCGGGCGAGACGGTCGTCAGCAGCCGGGCGTTGGACCAGCCCAGCGTCTCCAGCAGCGCGTCCGCCTCCTGGTGCGCGGCCCGCACGAAGTCGTCCTCCTCGTCCGGCTCCGGCACCTGCGGCAGCGCCCACAGGGCCGCGCCCAGCCGGATCGTGCGGCTCAGGGACTCGTCGTCGACGTTGCGCAGCACCTCCCGCACCGTGGCCACCGGGAGCCCGCCGACCTGGATCATCGCCCGCACCAGCCGCAGCCGGCGCAGGTGCTCCTCGTCGTACTCGGCCGTGGTCGTGTTGAGCTGCCGGCCCGGCGGCAACAGGCCTTCGCGCAGGTAGTACTTGATCGTCGCGGTGGACACACCGCTGCGTCTGCTCAGTTCGGCCAGCCGCATGTCTTGCGCCCCTTCTTGGATAACGGCACTATCCAATCATTGGCACTTGGATAGCGCCGCTCGCCAACGAGGGGAAGTCTCATGGTGTCCCGTACGACCGCCGACGCGAAGGGCGAGGTCGTCGTCCTGCTGATCGGCATGCGCATCAACCGATTCTGGGCGGTGCGTCTGTGGCTGCCGGTGATGCTCGCGATGCTCCGGATGCTGCGGGAGCTCGGGAAGGACCCGGCGCGGGGCCTGCGCGGCCATGTGCTGCTGACGGCTTCGCCGCGCACGTACTACGTCGTGCAGTACTGGGAGTCCAAGGAGAAGCTGTACGCCTACGCGACCGCGCCGGAGGCGTTCCACCACCGGGCGTGGGCCACGCTCAACCGCAAGGAGCGCAGCGGGAGGCTGCGTGGGCAGGTCGGGATCTGGCACGAGACGTACGTCGTGCCGGAGGGCTCGTACGAGGCGATCTACGGGGACATGCCGGCCTTCGGTCTCGCGGCCGCGCACGGGCAGATCCCGCTGGAGAAGCGGGGCCGGTACGCCAAGGACCGGTTCGCGTACCGCTCGCAGCAGGGCCCGGTGGCCGAGAAGACCGGCTGACCGGGGGGACCGGGGGAGCGAGGAGGGTCTGCCGCGGCGTTGAGGCGGGCCCTCCTCGGTGCTTCCCGAGTTCCCGGGTGCGGGCTCAGCCCGAGCGGCGCAGGGCCTCCGAGAGGCGGGCGGCGGCGTCGATGACCGCCTGGGCGTGCATACGGCCGGGATGGCGCGTCAGGCGCTCGATCGGGCCGGAGACGGACACCGCGGCCACGACGCGGTTGGAGGGGCCGCGCACCGGCGCGGACACCGACGCGACGCCCGGCTCGCGCTCGCCGATGGACTGGGCCCAGCCGCGCCGCCGTACGCCCGACAGGGCCGTCGCCGTGAAGCGGGCACCCTGCAGACCGCGGTGCAGGCGCTCGGGCTCCTCCCAGGCGAGCAGGATCTGCGCCGAGGAGCCGGCCTTCATCGTGAGCGTGGAACCGACCGGGACGGTGTCCCGAAGGCCGGACAGGCGTTCCGCCGCGGCCACACAGATCCGCATGTCGCCCTGGCGTCGGTAGAGCTGTGCACTCTCGCCGGTGACATCACGGAGGTGGGTGAGCACGGGGCCCGCCGTCGCGAGCAGGCGGTCCTCGCCGGCCGCCGCCGCCAGTTCCGCGAGACGCGGACCGAGAATGAAACGGCCCTGCATGTCGCGTGCCACCATGCGGTGGTGTTCCAAAGCCACGGCCAGGCGGTGAGCCGTGGGTCGTGCCAGTCCGGTCGCGCCGACCAGACCCGCGAGGGTGGCCGGACCGGACTCCAGAGCGCTCAGGACGAGGGCCGCCTTGTCCAGAACGCCGACGCCGCTACTGTTGTCCATGCAACGATACTCGCGTCTCACTCTGTGAAACGCAAGTTCAATTTTCCGGGGAACGCGCCACTCTGGAATCACACAGCGGCCCGCAGACCAACGGGCCCGGTGGTGGACGCCCGGAATCACGACACCTGGGGCGCGGGCGTCTCCTCCTCAAGATCTCTAGTTGGGCCGGTGCACGCTTGCCGGCCGGAGGGAAAGCGATGGGTAGGACACTCGCGGAGAAGGTCTGGGACGACCACGTCGTCCGGCGCGCCGAGGGCGAGCCCGACCTCCTCTTCATCGATCTGCACCTGCTGCACGAGGTGACCAGCCCGCAGGCCTTCGACGGGCTGCGCAAGAACGGGCGTCAGGTGCGCCGCCTCGACCTCACCATCGCCACCGAGGATCACAACACCCCGACCCTCGACATCGACAAGCCCATCGCGGACCCGGTCTCGCGCGTCCAGCTGGAGACGCTGCGCAAGAACTGCGCCGAGTTCGGGGTGCGGCTGCACCCGCTGGGCGACGTCGAGCAGGGCGTCGTCCACGTGGTGGGCCCGCAGCTGGGTCTGACCCAGCCCGGTACGACCGTGGTCTGCGGCGACTCCCACACCTCCACGCACGGCGCGTTCGGCGCGCTGGCGTTCGGCATCGGCACCTCCCAGGTCGAGCACGTGCTGGCCACCCAGACGCTGCCGCTGGCCCGCCCCAAGACCATGGCCATCACGGTCGAGGGCGAGCTGCCCGAGGGCGTCACCGCCAAGGACCTGATCCTGGCGATCATCGCGAAGATCGGTACCGGCGGCGGCCAGGGCTACATCCTGGAGTACCGCGGCTCCGCCATCGAGAAGCTCTCGATGGAGGCCCGGATGACCATCTGCAACATGTCGATCGAGGCCGGCGCCCGCGCGGGCATGATCGCCCCCGACGAGACCACCTTCGCGTACCTCAAGGGCCGCCCGCACGCCCCCGAGGGCGCCGACTGGGACGCCGCGGTGGAGTACTGGAAGACGCTGCGCACCGACGACGACGCCGAGTTCGACGCCGAGGTCGTGATCAACGCCGACGAGCTGTCCCCGTTCGTCACCTGGGGCACCAACCCCGGCCAGGGCGCCCCGCTTTCGGCGTCCGTCCCCGACCCGGCTTCGTACGAAGACGCTTCGGAGCGCCTCGCCGCCGAAAAGGCCCTGGAGTACATGGGGTTGGAGGCCGGCCAGCCGCTGCGGTCCATCGAGGTGGACACCGTCTTCGTAGGCTCCTGCACCAACGGCCGCATCGAGGACCTGCGCGCCGCCGCGGACCTGCTGCGGGGCCGCAAAGTCGCCGACGGCGTACGGATGCTGGTCGTCCCCGGCTCCGCGCGCGTGGGACTGCAGGCCGTCTCCGAGGGCCTGGACGTGGTCTTCAAGGAGGCCGGCGCCGAATGGCGGCACGCGGGCTGCTCGATGTGCCTCGGCATGAACCCCGACCAGCTGGCCCCGGGCGAGCGTGCCGCCTCCACCTCCAACCGCAACTTCGAAGGCCGGCAGGGCAAGGGCGGCCGTACGCACCTGGTGTCGCCGCAGGTCGCGGCCGCGACCGCCGTCCTGGGCCACCTGGCCTCGCCCGCCGACCTGTCCGACGCCCCTGTGCCCGCTGGAGTCTGAAAAATCATGGAAGCCTTCACCCACCACACCGGCCGGGCCGTCCCGCTGCGCCGCAGCAACGTCGACACCGACCAGATCATCCCTGCTCACTGGCTCAAGAAGGTCACGCGCGACGGGTTCGAGGACGGGCTGTTCGAGGCCTGGCGCAAGGACCCCGAGTTCATCCTCAACCGCCCCGAGCGGCAGGGTGCGACCGTCCTGGTCGCCGGCCCCGACTTCGGCACCGGCTCCTCCCGTGAGCACGCCGTCTGGGCGCTGCAGAACTACGGCTTCAAGGCCGTGATCTCCTCCCGCTTCGCGGACATCTTCCGGGGCAACTCGCTGAAGAACGGCCTGCTCACGGTCGTTCTGGACCAGAAGATCGTGGACGCGCTGTGGGAGCTCACGGAACAGGACCCCACTGCTGAGGTCACTGTGGACCTTGAGGCTCGTGAGGTTCGCGCGGAGGGCATCACCGCCTCCTTCGAGCTGGACGAGAACTCCCGCTGGCGGCTGCTGAACGGCCTGGACGACATCTCCATCACGCTCCGGAACGAGGCCGACATCGCCGCGTACGAGGCCAAGCGGCCGTCGCACAAGCCGCGGACGCTCCAGGGCTGATCCGGACCCCGGCCGGGTCGCGTTTCGGCCACCCCAACACACCCTCTGTACCCCCGATCGCCACGATTGGGGGTACAGCCGTGTCTGCACCCGAACGGCCCCGTGAGCTTCTTACTTGACGCTCAACTCGCCACGTTACGAAGGCCGTTGACTGGGTACGCGAGTGCTGGGATCGCGCCCTCCGCAAGTGTCTGGAAGGCCATTTGAGGCGGCAGTTGCCCCCTGAGCAGGCGACAACTCGCCCCAGATGGCACAATCTGTGCATGGAACGCGACGGCCAACTCCAGCTCTATACGGCGGTCGCGAACCAGCTGAAGGAAGCGCACGCAAGGGTGCGCGCACTGCAAGTCCCGGAGGGCGTACGGATGGCGCTGACCCGGAAGCTGCTGGTCATTACGGCCGCGGCCAAGCACGATCTCGCCGCTGCGGCAAGGCGGCTCGAGCGGTTCAACGCGGACCTCGACGAGGGTCGGATCCCCGGCGAGGACGGCTGAACAGCCCGAGACCACCGAGTCTGTTGCGGCACAAGGGTGATTAGCCCGTTTCGTGTTTGATTTGCGGTATATATCTGCCTAACGTGCGAAAAAGCTTGAACACTTTCGTTCTGGCGATGTCTCCGAAGGGGAAGACGTGAACAAGGCGCAGCTCGTAGAAGCGATTGCCGACAAGGTGGGTGGCCGCCAGCAGGCCGCCGACGCTGTCGATCATGTCCTGGACGCCATCGTCCGCGCGGTCGTCGCGGGCGAGCGGGTCTCGGTCACCGGCTTCGGGTCCTTCGAGAAGGTGGACCGCCCCGCCCGCTACGCCCGCAACCCCCAGACGGGCGAGCGGGTTCGGGTCAAGAAGACCTCCGTGCCGCGCTTCCGCGCCGGTCAGGGCTTCAAGGACCTGGTGAGCGGCTCGAAGAAGCTGCCGCGCGGCGGCGAGGTCTCGGTCAAGAAGGCGCCGAAGGGCAGCCTGACCGGCGGCGCCGCGGCGACGGTCAGGAAGGCCGCCGCGAAGAAGACCACCAAGGCGGCCGCGAAGAAGACCACGGCCAAGAAGGCGGCGCCGGCGAAGAAGGCGCCCGCCGCGAAGAAGACCACGGCGAAGAAGGCGCCCGCCAAGAAGACCACGGCGGCCGCCAAGACCGCCGCGGCGAAGAAGACCACCGCCAAGAAGGCGGCGGCCAAGAAGGCCCCGGCGAAGAAGGTCACCGCGAAGAAGGCCCCGGCCAAGAAGTCGACGGCCCGCAAGACCACCGCCAAGAAGGCCACCGCCCGCAAGGCGACGTCGTAAGGACGCCAGGCACCCACGCGCCGGGCCGGACTCCCCTGGGGAGCCCGGCCCGCGGCGTGTGTAAGAGCAGTTACAGGGTTTGGAGGGTTACTAGGGTGATGCGCAGGGCGTCACCGGATCCCTCCGTCTCGATCCGCACGCGCTGTCCGGGGCGCAGCAGCAACAGGCCTCCGGCGGTGAACGCGGCGGTGTCGAAGGGCACCGGGGTGCCGTTGTCGAGGAGCACCTGTCCGCTGCGGGTTTCCGGGTCGAAGGTGTATGCGGTGGCCTGCATGGCAGCAGCCTAGTGGGGTCTTGGGATTCGGGGCTCGCCGCGGGGCTGCGGACGTCTGCGGGCCGCGGGTCCGTCGTGGCCGGTCGCACCCCCGCGGCGGAGCCGCACTTCGGCACAGCCCCGCGCCCCTGACGGGACGCTCAGGACCCCGGGATCAGCAACCCGGCCGAAACCGCAGCGGTATGCGGGCCGACGCCCAGGGCCAGCGCCGCCCGCAGGTCGTCCCCGGTGTCCACGTCCTGCCGTACCGAATCCACCCCCGCCAGCCGGATTTCCGCCGCTCCGGACGCGCGATGACGGGCACGGGAATCCACGCCGAACTCCGGCTGCAATTCCCGGTCCGGCCCCGCCGCCAGCAACGTCGTGCCCAGTTGCGCCGCATCCGCGAGAAACGCCCGGGAGAACTCCGCCGCCGCGCCCAGGACGACGGCCAGTTCCGCCGGGCGCAGTGCCGGCAGGTCGGCGTTCAGGGCCGCGACCGGTGTGCGCGGGCGTATGTCCCGTACGACGGCCGCCCCGTGCGCCAGCGCGGCGTTCAGACCGCTCGCCGGCGTGTCCGGGACGATCCGCGCGCCCAGCGCCGCCAGCTCGCGCGCCGCCCGTTCGTCGTCCGTGACGACCGCCACATCCGCCACGGCCGCGCAGGACAGCGCCGCGGCCACCGTGTCCTGCGCGAAGGCCAGCGCCAGCCCGAGGCGCACCCCGTCGCCCGCGGTGTCGGAGAGCCTGCTCTTGGCCCGCGACAGGGGCTTCAGGGGGATGACCAAGGTCCACTGCACCGGCGTACCGTCCCTCTCTGTTCACGATCATTGTCCCCCGCGCCATCTGGCGCCTTCGGTGGCGGGGCGTACGGTGTTCTCGACAGACCGGCGGCCCGGAGCGACACTTGTGCGGCCCCCCGCCGAGGTGACAGCCCTAGAGGAAGGTGTCCTTGTGCCCCGCCGCAGAATCGGCTTCTGGTACCGCTTCGCCGCGGTGATCTGCAAACCGCCGCTGGTGGTTCTGATCAAGCGGGACTGGCGCGGAATGGAGCACATTCCGGCCGACGGCGGATTTATCACCGTGGTGAACCACAATTCCCACGTGGACCCCTTCGCGTACGCGCACTATCAGTACAACACCGGACGGGTTCCGCGATTCCTGGCGAAGAGCGGGCTTTTCAAGAAGGGATTCGTCGGCGCCGCCATGCGCGGCACCGGGCAGATCCCCGTCTACCGCGAGTCCACGGACGCGCTCAGCGCCTTCCGGGCCGCGATCGACGCCGTGGAACGCGGCGAGTGCGTCGCCTTCTACCCCGAGGGCACCCTCACCCGCGACCCGAACGGCTGGCCCATGACCGGCAAGACCGGTGCCGCCCGCGTCGCCCTGCAGACCAAGTGCCCGGTCGTCCCGATCGCCCAGTGGGGCGCCAACGAACTCCTGCCGCCGTACGCCAAGAAGCCGAACCTCTTCCCGCGCAAGACCCATCACGTGCTCGCGGGACCGCCCGTGGACCTCTCGCGCTTCTACGACAAGGAGATGACCCCGGAGCTGCTCAAGGAGGCCACCGAGGTCATCATGGCGGCCATCACCCGCCAGCTGGAGGAGATCCGCGGCGAGAAGGCGCCCGAGACGCCCTACGACCCGCGCCGCGAGCGGATCGAACAGCGGCGCCGCACCCAGGCGCAGACGTCGCAGACCGCACAGCCGGCGCAGGCCAAGGGCAAGGAACCGGAGGGGCAGGGCAAGTGAGCAAGGCGGTTAAGGCGGCGGTCTTCAGCGCCGGTTCGTGGGGCACGGCCTTCGGCATGGTGCTCGCGGACGCCGGCTGCCAGGTCACCCTGTGGGCGCGTCGGGCCGAGGTCGCGCAGGCGATCAACGAGACCCGCACCAACCCCGACTACCTGCCGGGCGTCGAACTCCCCGAGAACATGCGGGCGACCACCGACCCCGCCGAGGCCGCGGCCGACGCCGACTTCACGGTCCTGTCCGTCCCCTCCCAGACCCTGCGCGCCAACCTCGCCGAGTGGACCCCGCTGCTCGCCCCGGACACCGTGCTCGTCTCCCTGATGAAGGGCGTCGAACTCGGCTCCACCATGCGGATGAGCGAGGTCATCGACGACGTCGCCAAGGTCGGCTCCGACCGCATCGCGGTCGTCACCGGGCCCAACCTGGCTCGCGAGATCGCCGCCCGCATGCCCGCCGCCGCCGTCGTCGCCTGCACCGACGAGGCCGTCGCCCAGCGCCTCCAGGCCGCCTGCCACACGCCGTACTTCCGGCCGTACACGGAAACCGACGTGGTGGGCTGCGAGCTGGGCGGTGCCGTGAAGAACGTCATCGGGCTCGCCGTCGGCATCGCGGACGGCATGGGGCTCGGCGACAACGCCAAGGGCTCGCTCATCACCCGGGGCCTCGCCGAGACCGCGCGGCTCGGCGTCGTGCTCGGCGCCGACCCGCTGACCTTCTCCGGACTCGCGGGCCTCGGCGACCTGGTGGCGACCTGCTCCTCGCCGCTGTCCCGCAACCACACCTTCGGCACCAACCTCGGCAAGGGCATGACCCTGCAGGAGACCATCGCGGTCACCAAGCAGACCGCCGAGGGCGTCAAGTCCTGCGAGTCCGTGCTGGATCTGGCCCGCAGGCACGGCGTCGACATGCCCATCACCGAGACGGTCGTGGCCATCGTCCACGAGGGCAAGTCCCCGGTGGTCGCCGTCAAGGAGCTGATGTCGCGCAGCGCCAAGTCCGAGAGGCGCTGAAAGCGCCTCCCGCGCGACGCTGAGCGACCGCCCGGGGGACACGGAGTCACGGCGGCCGAGCGGGCGCTGACTCGGGAGATACCAACGGGTACTCTCATCGCGATATGAGCACCGAGAACCTCCCCCAGAGCCCTGAGCAACCGTCGCGCAAGTCGCGCGTGGCCGTCGTGTTCGGCGGACGCAGCTCCGAACACGGGATCTCCATGGTCACCGCCGGCGCCGTCCTGAAGGCCATCGACCGGACGAAGTACGACGTGCTGCCGATCGGCATCACGCGGGAGGGCCGTTGGGTGCTCACCGCCGACGAGCCGGAGCGGATGGCCATCGCCGACCGCCGCCTGCCCGCCGTCGAGGAGCTCGCGGAGTCGCACGAGGGCGGCGTGGTGCTCCCCGTCGACCCCGCCAACCGCGAGGTCGTCTACACCGAGCCCGGCTCGGTGCCGAAGGCGCTCGGCGAGGTCGACGTGGTCTTCCCGGTGCTGCACGGCCCGTACGGCGAGGACGGCACCCTGCAGGGCCTCCTGGAGCTGTCCGGGGTGCCGTACGTGGGCGCCGGTGTGCTCGCCTCGGCCGTCGGCCAGGACAAGGAGTACATGAAGCGGATCTTCACCTCCTACGGGCTCAAGGTCGGCCCGTACGTGGTGATCCGGCCGCGCGAGTGGGAGCGGGACGAGTCCACCGCCCGTAAGAAGATCATCGACTTCGCCGGCGAGCACGGCTGGCCGCTGTTCGTGAAGCCCGCGCGCGCGGGCTCGTCCATCGGCATCACCAAGGTCGACGACCTGTCCGGCCTGGACGAGGCGATCGCCACCGCGCAGGCCCACGACCCGAAGATCCTGATCGAGGCCGCCGTGCGGGGCCGGGAGATCGAGTGCGGCGTCCTGGAGTTCGAGGACGGCCCGCGCGCCTCCGTCCCGGCCGAGATCCCGCCGCCGGACGCGCACGCGTACTACGACTTCGAGGCCAAGTACATCGACTCCACGCCCGGCATCGTCCCGGCGCCGCTCACCGGGGAGCAGACCGCCGAGGTGCAGCGGCTCGCGGTCGAGGCGTTCGAGGCGGTCTCCTGCGAAGGCCTGGTCCGCGCGGACTTCTTCCTCACCGAGGACGGCGAGTTCGTGATCAACGAGATCAACACCCTGCCCGGCTTCACGCCGATCTCGATGTACCCGCAGATGTGGCAGGCCAGCGGCGTCGGCTACCCGGAGCTGATCGACCGCCTGGTGCAGGCGGCGCTGCGCCGCTCGACCGGCCTGCGCTGAGCGGTCCGCATCACCCGCGCATGGAGGCGATCCCCTCGGGGATCGCCTTCTTCACGGCCGTCGCGAGATCCGTGAGCACGGCCGTGCCCTCTTCCTGCGGGGACATCCCCTTGGGCAGGGCGATCTGCGCATAGGCCACGCGGCCCGCGGTGGTGAACCGCCAGGTGTCGTCGCCCTGCTTCTCCATCAGCCAGTCGACGCCGTTCACGCCACCCGCGATGGCGTCCGGGTCGTCGCCCTTGGCCACCTTGGGATCGACCATCTTCGGCGGCCGTACGACACCGCAGCGCAGTATGATCGCCGGGTTTCCCCAGCCCGCCGTGTAGGCGGACCGGGGTTCGGGGTCGTTGCGGCTTCGCCCGTCGAGCTTTTGCGGCAGTACCCGGTGCAGCTCCCGGCACACCTTCGCCGTCTTCGCGTCGGGGCTGGGAACCGCGACGGTCGCGCTGTCGTCTGCCGAGGAGCAGCCCGCGACCGCGATCAGCAGCGCGGGCGCGAGCAGGCCGAAGGGCCGGTGAGCGAAGAACTTCACCGGCCAAGCGTAGACGGGGGCTACAGATGCACGACCGGACAGGTCAGGGTGCGGGTGATGCCGTCCACT
Source organism: Streptomyces sp. NPDC050743 (assembly GCF_044456925.1). NCBI lineage: Bacteria > Bacillati > Actinomycetota > Actinomycetes > Kitasatosporales > Streptomycetaceae > Streptomyces > Streptomyces sp. NPDC050743. Next base: position 79,150 of record NZ_JBITGJ010000017.1, on the reverse strand, counting down.
TGCTGAACCTTGGCGACCACCATGCGACCGAGGTCGTCGACCGTGTCGGCCTGGGCGCGCACGATGACGTCGTACGGTCCCGTCACGTCCTCGGCCTGGATCACTCCAGGGATCTTGCTGATCGTCTCGGCGACGGTCGACGCCTTGCCGACCTCCGTCTGGATCAGGATGTACGCCTGTACCACGGAACCTCCAGGGCGGCCACGAGGATCATGTGGGGAAAAGGAACGCCACGGTATCGCGTCGCCGCTCCCCGCGGCGAGACCTGCGGGAACCGGGCTTGCGCGCCAGGGTGCAGGCACGACGGAAGTTGACGGTCGCAAGACCGATGCGACGGTCATCCGGACCGTATCGACGGTCATCTCGACGGTATCGGGGACACTGATGACGCGCGACTGGGCACGGCATGGCAGAGAAGGGGAGCAAGGGCAATGAAGGGCACTGTTGGTGAGCTCGGGGAGTTCGGGCTCATCAGGGAGCTCACCTCCCGTCTCACCACCACCCCGGCGGTCCGGATCGGCCCCGGCGACGACGCCGCGGTGGTCGCCGCGCCCGACCGCCGGGTGGTGGCGAGCACCGACATCCTGCTGGAGGGGCGGCACTTCCGCCGCGACTGGTCCACGGCCTACGACGTCGGCCGCAAGGCGGCGGCGCAGAACCTCGCCGACATCGCCGCGATGGGCGCCGTACCGACCGCCCTGCTGCTCGGCCTGGTCGTCCCGGCCGAACTCCCGGTGACCTGGCCCAGCGAGCTGATGGACGGCCTGCGCGACGAGTGCCAGGTCGCGGGCGCCTCCGTGGTCGGCGGTGACGTCGTGCGCGGCGACACGATCATGGTGTCGATCACCGCGCTCGGCGATCTGCGCAACCAGGAGCCCGTCACGCGCGCCGGCGCCCAGCCCGGCGACCTGGTGGCCGTCACGGGCTGGCTGGGCTGGTCCGCGGCCGGTTACGCGGTCCTCTCCCGCGGTTTCCGCTCCCCGCGCGCCTTCGTGGAGGCCCACCGGCGCCCCGAGCCGCCGTACCACGCGGGCCCGGCGGCCGCCGCGCTCGGCGCGACCGCGATGTGCGACGTGAGCGACGGGCTGATCGCCGACCTCGGGCACATCGCCGAGGCGAGCAAGGTCCGCATCGACATCCGCGCGGGCGCGATCGACATCCCGACCCAGATGAACGACATCGGGCAGGCCGTCGGCGTCGACCCGCTGCAGTGGGTGCTGACCGGGGGAGAGGACCACGCGATCGTCGCGACCTTCCCGCCGGACACCAAGCTGCCGGCCCGCTGGAAGGTCATCGGCGAGGTCCTCAACCCCTCCGCGCTGCCCCAGGTGACCGTCGACGGGGCGCCCTGGACCAGCAAGGGCGGCTGGGACCACTTCGGGGGCATCGAGTCATGAGCACCCTGAACACGCCGCCGAGGGTCCTCACCGTGGCCGGCTCCGACTCCGGGGGCGGAGCGGGGATCCAGGCCGATCTGAAGACGATGCTGGCGTTCGGCGTGCACGGGATGAGCGTGATCACGGCGGTGACCGCGCAGAACTCCCTCGGCGTGCAGGGCGCCTGGGAACTGCCCGTGGAGGCGGTCCGGGCGCAGTACCGCAGCGTCGTGGACGACATCGGCGTCCAGGCCGTGAAGACCGGCATGCTGGCCTCGGCGGAACTGGTCGAGGCGGTCGCCGAGTTGATCTCCGGCACGGACGCGCCGGCCGTGGTCGACCCCGTGGGCGTCTCCAAGCACGGCGACCCGCTGCTGGCCGCGTCCGCGCTGGACTCCGTACGCACGAAGCTGCTCCCGGCGGCCACCGTGGCGACCCCGAACCTCGACGAGGTGGCGCAACTCACCGGGGTGCGGGTCGAGTCGGAGGACGATCTGCGACGGGCCGCTGCGGCCGTGCTGGAGTACGGGCCGCGCTGGGTGCTGATCAAGGGCGGGCACCTGGCGCCAGACGCAGGGCGGGCGGGCGGCAACCAGGCCGTCGACCTGTTGACCGACGGCTCCTGTGAGCACTGGCTGCGGGCCCCGCGCCACGACAACCGGCACACGCACGGCACGGGCTGCACCCTGGCGTCCGCCGTCGCGTCGGGGCTGGCGAAGGGGCAGAGCGTGCCGGAGGCGGTCACGGCGGCCAAGGAGTACGTCACGGGGGCCATCGCGGCCGGGTTCGCGCTGGGCGCGGGGATCGGACCGGTGGACCACGGCTGGCGGCTGCGCGGCCGAGCGCGGGCCTGACCCGGGCCCGGGTACGGCAAAAAGCCGGCCCACCCTCGGGTGGACCGGCTCAGTGCAGCGAACCAGGCAGTGGCCGCGCGCTCAGCTGTAGCGTCAGCGCGAGACCTTGCCGGCCTTGATGCACGAGGTGCAAGCGTTCACGCGCTTCGGCGTCCCGCCGACCACGGTACGCACACGCTGGATGTTCGGGTTCCAGCGGCGGGACGTACGGCGGTGCGAGTGCGAGATGTTGTTGCCGAAGCCCGGCCCCTTGCCGCAGACGTCGCAGTTGGCAGCCACGGGTCACTCCAAAGACTTCAGATGCACTTACGGTTAATCCCGGCATGCCGGGATCGAGATCCTAAAACCTGAGATCTTGAGTGGCGTTGCCAGGGGAACGGCCCGATCGGATCGGGCAACCGGAGCAGCATACAACGGCTGCGCCCGTAGAACGAAACTACCATGGCAGCTCAGGGCCCGGCTCGCGGCCCTCTTCCGGTGGACACCGCTTCGGGGTCTACGCTGCGTCCCACGTCCAGCCAGCTCAGGGAGGCGCAGGTGGCGCAGGTGCCGCAGACATTCCTCGATGCTCTCGCGGTGCGCACCTGGTGCGGTCTGGCGCTCGGAGCGCTGGGCCGCGCGCGTGAGGAGATCGACGCGATCAACGTCTATCCGGTGGCCGACGGCGACACCGGGACGAATCTCTACCTCACCCTGGAATCGGCGGCCACGGCCGTGGAGGCGGTGTTCGCCGGGTACGAGACGGGCGCCGGGAAGCCGTCCCTGGCGGACGCCGTTCACGCGATGGCCCACGGGGCGCTCATCGGGGCCCGCGGCAACTCCGGGACGATCCTGGCGCAGCTGCTGCGGGGGATGGCGCAGGTGCTGGCGGAGGGCGGTGAGGCGGCGCACATCGACGGCGCGGGCCTGCGGCTGGCACTGCGGCGGGCCGCCGACTCCGCGTGGCAGGCCGTGGCCCATCCCGTCGAGGGCACGGTGCTGACCGTCGCCTCGGCCGCCGCCGAGGCCGCCGAGGAGGCCGAGGGCGACTGCGGCACGGTCGCGCGCGCGGCGTACGAGGGCGCGCTGACGGCCCTGGCGGCCACTCCGGGCCAGCTGCCCGTACTCGGCCGGGCCGGGGTGGTCGACGCGGGCGGACGCGGGCTCGTGGCGGTGCTGGGGGCCCTGGTGGAGGCGTTCACCGGAGAGGCGGTACGGGAGGCTCCGGCGGCACCGGAGAGCCTTACGGCGGCGGGGGAGAGCGGGCAGGCCCCGGACGCGGTTTCCGACGGGCACGCGCGCGTGGAGAGCATGTGCGACGGGGACCTCTGTGCCGAGGGGAGCGAGAACGGCGGGCCCGCCTACGAGGTGATCTATCTCCTGGAGGCCGGCGACACGGCGGTGGCCCGGCTCAGGGAACGCCTCGACGCGCTCGGCGACTCCCTGGTCGTGGTCGGCGGCGACGGGCTGTGGAACGTCCATGTGCACGTCGACGACGCGGGCGCCGCCGTGGAGGCGGGCGTGGAGGCCGGGCGGCCGTACCGGATCCGGATCACCCACTTCGGGCTCGGGGACGTCCACACCGGCGGCGAGCGGCCCCCGCGCGAGCGCGCCCAGCGGGCCGTCGTCGCCGTCGTACCGGGCGAGGGGCTGGCCGGGCTGTACACCGAGGCGGGCGCCACGACCGTGCTCGCGCGCCCCGGGGAGCCGCCCGCCAGCGGAGAGCTGGTGCAGGCCGTACGGCGGGCCCACGCCCGCGAGGTCGTCCTGCTGCCCAACGACGCCGAACTGCGCCACACGGCCGCGGCGGCCGCCGAGCAGGCCCGCGCCGAGGGCATCCGGGTGGCCCTGATCCCGACCCGCTCGGCGGTCCAGGGCATCGCCGCGCTCGCCGTGCACGCGCCGGACCGCCGGTTCGACGAGGACGTGGTCCAGATGACCGCGGCCGCGGGCGCCACCCGGTACGCCGAGCTCGTCGTCGCCGAACGCCAGTCCTGGACGACGGCCGGCATCTGCCAGGCCGGGGACGTGCTCGGGCTGATCGACGGCGACGTGGCGGTGATCGGCCCCGACGTCACCGCCACCGCCCGGACCGTCCTGGACCGCATGCTCCAGGCCGGCGGCGAGCTGGTCACCCTCGTCGTCGGCGACGGGGCCCCCGAGACCGTCGCCGAGCAGCTGGAGGCCCGCGTACGGGAGTCCTACCTCGCCGTGGACACGGTCGTGTACCGGGGCGGCCGGCAGGGGACCCTGCTGCTCATCGGCGTGGAGTGAGCACGCGCGGGACTCACCGTTCCGGATCGAGCAGCCGGCCCGCCTCCGCCCGCCGCGCCCGGACGGTCTCGTCCCCGTCGTCAGCGTCCTCGTAGGCCGCGAGTACGGCACGCGCGCGTGCCGCCGCCCGAGCGGGCCGGCCGAGGTCTGCCTCCAGCCATCCGGCGGCGAGTTGGGCACCGGTACGGTCGTGCAACCCGTCCGCGCCCAGCGTGCCGAACAGCGTGGCCGCCCGGTCCAGCTGAACCAGCGCCGCCTCGAACGCGCCCTGGATCGCACGGTCTTCGGCCTCTTCGGCGATCTCGGCGCCCTCGGTCGCCGAGCGGGCCAGCAGGTCGCCGAACTGCCGGTGCGTCTGGGCGAGTTCGGCCGTGAGCTGTTCGCGGGACACCGGGTCGGCCGCGGCCTCCCGTGCCCGTTCGCACGTGCGCACCGCCTCCGCCATCAGCTCCTGGGCACCCTCGGCTCCGCCGTCCACGCCCAGCGCCACCCAGCCGCGGGCGCGCAGCGAGCGGACGAGGAAGGCCGGGTTGCCCAGCGCCCGCCACAGCTCGCCCGCACGCGCGTAGGCCTGATCGGCCTCCTCCAGCAGACCGGCCTTGCTCAGGGACTCGGCGGCGAGGTGGGCGAGCGTGGCGTGGTCCTGCTGCTCGGGCCAGTGCCGGGCGATCTCGGCCGCCCGCAGCCGGTGTTCGGCGGCCGCACGGTGGTCGCCCAGCTCGCTCAGGCAGTCACCGAGCCACCACTGCGCCTGTACGACGGCCCCGTCCCCGTGCGTCCCGGCGGACAGGTCGGCCAGCGCCGACTCCAGCACCTCGGCGGCCTCCGCCCAGCGGCCCTGGCGCAGCAGCAGCCCACCCAGCGCCTGTCGCGCCCAGGCGCCCAGCGTGCCGCTCTCGCCCGCCTCGTCGGCCCAGTGCGCGGCCTCCAGCGCGTGCCCGGCGGCCTCGACGACCTCGCCCCGGGCACCGACGATCTCGGCGAGCTGCAGATGCAGCTGCGCCCGCCCGACCGGCTCCACGTACGGCCCGCCGTGCTCCAGCGCGGCCCGCAACGCCCGCTCGGCCCCGGCCGGGTCGCCGGTCTGGTGGGCCAGTGCGGCGACCTGCACCTCGTACTCCACGGCGAACCACGGCAGCCCGGCGCTCACGTACGCGTCGGCCGCCCGCCGGAACAGCTCCGCGGCCCTTTCGGCGTCCCCGCGCAGCCCGGCCAGCTCGGCGAGCATGGCCCGCGCCTCCGCGGCCCGCGCGGCCAGCCGCACATCCCCGCCGGTCCGCCCGCCCACGAGCGCCAGCACCTCACGCACGGCCTGCTCGGCCTGCGCGAACGCATCCCGCCCCCGCCCGGACACCGACCCGCCGAAGCCCACCCCGCCCGGCACCGGCCCCTCGCTCATCGGCTGGCCCGCGACCGACACGTCGCGGACCGCCCCGTCCGGCACGGCGTCTCTGGGCGGGAGCTTGCCTGCGTCCGGCCGGTCTGGTTCGGGGACTTCGCGTCCTGGCCGGGTCGTGGCCGGCGCGTCGGGGGCCGGCCCGTCCGGCATGGCGTCCCGGGGCGCGAGATTGCCCGCGTCCGGCCGGTCCGGTTCCGGGGCTTCGGGCCCCGGCTCGTCCGGGGTCGCCGATGTGTCGGGGGCCGGGCCGTCGGCCGGGGCGCCCTCGGGTGCGGGACCGTCCGGCGCCGGGACCTCCAGCACCGGCGCCCCCTGATGCACCAGCCGCATCAGAACGCGCGCCCGGCTCGTCACCACCGACGCCGTCTGCCGCAGTCCGGTGGCCTCCTCGGCGTACAGCGCGAGGGCCTCGTCGTACAGGGCGGTGACCGTCTCCAGAGCCGCGTCGACCTCGCCCGTCAGGGCGCGGACGTAGGCTCCACGCGCGCGTGCCGCGAGGGCCTCGCCGGGGTCGCCCGCCTCCGCGTACAGGGCCGCCGCCTGCTCGAACAGCTCGATGCCCTCGGGGCCGCGGGCCATCGCCTCGTGGTCGGCGAGCTCCGCGCGGTCGCGCGGCTCCAGCTCCGTACCGTGCGCGGCCCGCCGGACCGCCGCCCAGGCCTCCAGGGCGTGCGGCTGCAGGGTGTCCGACAGCCGCCGTGCCTCGGCGAGCAGGGCCGCCAGATCGGGCTCGCCGTCCACTTCGGTCGGCGGGGGCGCGGCCACTGCGCCCGGCGCGGGGCGCACCGTGCGCACGCCCAGCGGCAGGCGGTCCACCAGTGGCCGCTGGTCCATACGCGCGCGTGCCCGGTCGCCGACGCGCGAGGTGCCGTTGCGCCGGTCGAACCGCCCGGCCAGCTCCAGGGTCTCCACGCGCGCGTGGGCGGCGAGTTCCCGCGCCGTCCAGGTCCGCCCGGCGGGCCCGGGCACCCGCTGTCCGGCGAGCCCCAGCTCGGTCAGCCGGTCCATCAGCAGCGTCACCACGGCCATGAAGTCCAGCCGGCTGCGCGGATGTCCGGTGTCCGTGAAGTAGGCGGGCCGCTCGGCGAGCAGCTCCAGAGCGCGTGCCTCGTTCCCGGTCAGCGCGCAGAACTCCACATGGTCGGCGTACGCGCCGCGCATCGACTCCATCGGCCGTACGAGCCGGAAACCGCGCAGATGGTTGGCGCGGGCCTCGTCGAGCCGGCCCAGGCGCAGCAGCGGGACCAGCGAGGAGGCCAGCACGGTGTGCGGTTCGTGCACGCAGGCGAACTCGCCCTCCAGCACCGGCCGCCACAGCCGGAGCGCCTCCTCGTCCCGTCCGCGCTCGACCTGCCAGAAGCCCTGCCCGTGCAGCTCGCAGGCGTGACAGTCGGCCATCTCGTCGCGGTCCGCGGCGAGCCAGGCCGCGTACGCCCGCTCCGCGCGCGCCAGGTCACCGACATGCGCGGCCACACTGAACTCGGCGCTGCGCACAGCCCGTTCGGAGTGCCCGGCGAGCCGGTAGCGGTGCTCCATCTCGCCGAGCCACCTCTCGATCGAGGCGAGCGGGATGTGCGGCTGGTCCAGCATGCCCGCCGACATCCACTTGAAGACCCAGTGCAGCGAGTGCGCCTCGTACGCGTCGAAGTCCTCGGGCCGTTCGTCCCACATGCGCAGCAGCCGCGCGAACGGGACGAACATCTTGTCCCTCTCGGAGCTGTAGTTGTAGACCCTCAGCTGGTGCCCGAGCGCCTCGATGACGCCGAGCGGGATGCCGAGGCCCTCCGCCGCGGCCAGCAGCTGCTCCGCGCGCGCGTTGCGGGCCGGACCCTCCGGCTGCTCGGAGTTCTCCGCCATCGCCTGCCGCAGCGCGTCGAAGTCCGCGATCTCACTCATCGCCCCTCACCCTCCCCGTGGGTCGCCCACTCCAGCAGGCCGATGAACGCCCGGTTGAGCAGCGCCGAGTCGGCCGGCCTGAGCGGGCGCTGCGCCATCAGCAGGGCCTGCCCGTACAGCGACTCGGTGGCGGTGCCGATCAGTTCCGGGTCCTTCAGCGAACCGATGCGCCGCACCAGCGGGTTGAGATGGTTGAGCACCAGACGCGCGCGTGGTGCGCCGCCGCGCAGCGAGCCGAGGATGCCCGCCCACAGGTCGTCGGCCTGCTCCTCGGCCGCCGCGCGGGCCTGCTCGTGCCGCGCGGCCCGGTCGTCCAGGTGCAGCGCAGGCACGGACAGGGGGTGGAAGGCCCGCAGGACAACGTCACAGCCCAACGGGTCCAGCTTCGCCCGCGCCGCCGCCAGGAAGCCGGACAGGGCGAGCTCCTCGCCCGGGTCGACCGCGTCCAGGTGCGCGGTCACGGTGTCCGCGTCCAGCTCGGCGACCACCGTCCCCGGCCGCACCGACGGCAGCGCCTCGACCAGGTCGCCGTCGTACGTATAGCCGCCGTTGACCACCCCGACGCCCTGCGCGGAGGCGATCGGCGCGACCTGCCGGTATTCCTCCACGGTCCGCGTGAAGTGGACCACCGGGTGCCGCTGCGCGAACTCCTCCAGGGACAGCTGCCCGTCGGTCGTCTCGAACGGCAGCCAGGGCAGCATCGTGCGCAGCATCTCGCGGTCGTGCCGGGCGAGGGACTTCACCCCAAGGTGGTGCACGGCGAGAAACGCCGTCAGCCGTTCGGGGTCACCGGCCGCGAGGCCCGTGAGCCACGAGCGGATCCTTTCCCCGAGCGCCTCCCGCACCGCGGCCAGCGTCTCGTCCTCGTACAGCGACTCCCGCGAGGCCGTCGGCCGCAGACTGTCGGTGTCCAGCACACAGCGCACGAAGAACGCCCAGTCGGGCAGCAGCTGTTCGGCCCGCTCGGTCAGCAGCATGCCCTTCAGATGCACCCGGTGGGTCGCCCGCTGGGCGGGGCTGACGGCCGCCGGCAACACGTACGCCACCCCGCGGATCCCGGCCGGCGGCAGGTCCAGGTCGATCGAGTCCAGCGGCGTGAACCCGAACAGCTCGTGACAGTGCCGGGCCAGTGCCACCCTTCTGCTCGATGGGCTCGGATACGGCCGGTCCCAGGGCGCGGGCAGATCGGTGACCGGCTCCTCTCCCACCCGGACGTCGTACGGCAGCAGCGCGCCGAAGTCCCGGGCCAGGGTCAGGACCCGCTCAGGCGCCAGCCACTCGGCCGCCCCGGGGCGCGCGGTCAGGTGGACGGTCGTACCGGGCTCCGGCCGCGCGGAGCCGGGCAGGCTGCGCACGGTGTACGAGCCGTCGTCGCGCGCCGTCCACTCCACCGGCGGCGCGCCGGGGGCCCGGGCGCTGCGGCTGACCACCCGGATCCGCTCGGCGACCACGAAACAGGCGAGCAGACCGATGCCGAACTGGCCGAGGAAGTCCGCACGGGCCTCCTGCAGGCCCTCTGCCCGCTTGGAGCTGCGCCCGATGGTGGCGAGCAGGCTGTGCACGTCCGACTCGGTGAGCCCGACGCCGGTGTCCTCCACCCGCAGGCCCCCGTCATCGGCGTACAGCCGCACCCGGGCCGGGGCGCCGGGCTCCTCGTCCCGCCGTGCCGTGATGGCGTCGACGGCGTTCTGCAGCAGCTCACGCAGATAGACCTTGGGGCTGGAATAGAGGTGATGGGAGAGCAGGTCCACCAGACCGCGCAGGTCGACCTGGAACGTATGAGGTGAGAGGGAACCCTGGGATGACTGTGAGCTCTGGTAGTCCATCGTCGCGGCGCCGGAGGGGAGGAGCATCGGCGCGGGGTCGGGCGGTCCCCGGTGGGGCGGTGACCGCGAAGGATGGCCGGAGCGCGCCATCCTAGAGCCCGAACAGCCCGTCCGACCAGGTTCTTCCCAGGACGTATACGGCATTGTCAGTGCCGTGGTGTGCAATGGATCTCGTGCCCGCACTGCAAGAACCACTGAAGCAGCCACTGAAGTCGGTGCTCGGCCCCGCCACCGCGAAGGTGATGGCCGAGCACCTCGGCCTGCACACCGTCGGCGACCTCCTCCACCACTACCCGCGCAGATACGAGGAGCGCGGCCAGCTCACCCAACTCGCCGAGCTGCCCATGGACGAGCACGTCACGGTGGTGGCCCAGGTCGCCGACGCCCGTCTGCACACCTTCGCCTCCGCCAAGGCCCCCCGCGGCAAGGGTCAGCGCCTGGAGGTCACGATCACCGACGGCAGCGGCCGGATCCAGCTGGTCTTCTTCGGCAACGGCGTCCACAAGCCCCACAAGGAGCTGCTGCCCGGCACCCGCGCGATGTTCGCCGGCAAGGTCTCGGTCTTCAACCGTCGCCTCCAACTCGCCCATCCCGCCTACGAGTTGCTGCGAGGCGACAGCGAGGAAACGGTGGAGAGCTGGGCCGGCGCCCTGATCCCCATCTACCCGGCCACCGCCAAACTGGAGTCCTGGAAGATCGGCAAGGCGGTTCAGACGGTGCTGCCCACCGCCCAGGAGGCGCTGGACCCGCTGCCCCCCTCCCTCCGCGAGGGCCGTGGCCTGGTCCCGCTCCCCGAGGCCCTCCTCAAGATCCACCGCCCGCACACCAAGGCGGACATCGCCGACGCCCGCGCCCGCCTGAAGTGGGACGAGGCCTTCGTCCTCCAGGTCGCCCTGGCCCGCCGCCGCCACGCGGACACCCAGCTCCCGGCCGTCCCCCGCCGACCCGAGCCCGACGGTCTTCTCACGGCCTTCGACGACCGCCTGCCCTTCACCCTCACCGAGGGCCAGCAGAAGGTCTCCAAGGAGATCTTCGACGACCTCGCCACGGAACACCCGATGCACCGGCTGCTGCAAGGAGAGGTCGGCAGCGGCAAGGCTCAGCCGCTGGACTCGCTGGTGCTCACGCCTTGTGGTTTTCGCCGGATGGGCGACCTTGAAGTGGGCGACGAGGTCATCGTGCCGACAGGCGAGATCGCTCTGATCGACGGGGTCTTCCCACAGGGTGTACGGGACGTCTGGCGCATTGTGCTCTCCGATGGGAGTTCGGTGGAGTGCGACGACGAACACCTATGGATCGTCGGCACACGTTGCGGTTGGGACCGCGGCCAGTCCCCCGAAGTGCTGACCACCCGGGAAATCCGGCACGATCTGGTCAAGGCCAATGGATCGTCGAAGTGGTACATTCCGGCGGCAACCCCGGTGGACCTCGGCGACGACTCTCCGCTTCCCCTGGACCCGTATCTGTTCGGGCTCCTGTTGGGCGACGGCTCGTTCCGCCGCAATCTACGGTTCTCCACCATCGACGCGGAGCTCCGCGATGCCTTGGTGGCCTTGGTGTCTCCGGAATGCCGTCTCGTCCCTGTGACCGGTTCGCGGTGTGACTACACGATCCAGCTCACGCACCGCTCGGGCGGCGTTCGCAATCCCATCGTCGAGGCTCTCCGCGACCTGAGGCTTTGGGGGCTGACGTCACACGACAAGTTCATTCCCGCACAATTCAAGAACACGTCGATCAAGAATCGCCTCGCCCTCCTGCAAGGGCTCATGGACACCGACGGCACGGTTGATGAAGACGGTATGAGCATTTCCGTGTGCTCAGCATCGCGGACGTTGGCGGACGACGTGGCCTGGCTCGTCCGTTCCCTGGGTGGTCGGGCGCGTGTTCTGCGCAAGGAGGCCGCATTCGACGTCTCCGTGGCGTTGCCCGATGGCTGTCCCCCGTTCCGGCTCACCCGCAAGGCCGAACGCGTACGCCCACGGCCGAAGTACCACACCTTCCGCCGTGGCATCCGCTCTGTGGAGCACGTAGGCCCCAGGCCGGTCCAATGCATCAGTGTTGCCCACCCCAGTCACGCCTACGTCACCGATCACTTCACGGTGACTCACAACACGATGGTGGCCCTGCGCGCCATGCTCGCCGTGGTCGACGCGGGCGGGCAGGCGGCCATGCTCGCGCCCACCGAGGTCCTCGCCCAGCAGCATCACCGGTCGATCACCGAGATGATGGGCGAGCTGGCCGAGGGCGGCATGCTGGGCGGCGCCGAGCACGCCACCAAGGTCGTCCTGCTCACCGGCTCCATGGGCGCCGCCGCCCGCCGCCAGGCCCTGCTCGACCTGGTCACCGGCGAGGCCGGCATCGTCATCGGCACGCACGCCCTGATCGAGGACAAGGTCCAGTTCCACGACCTCGGCCTGGTCGTGGTCGACGAGCAGCACCGCTTCGGCGTCGAGCAGCGCGACGCCCTGCGCGGCAAGGGCAAACAGCCCCCGCACCTGCTGGTCATGACGGCCACCCCGATCCCGCGCACGGTCGCCATGACGGTCTTCGGCGACCTGGAGACCTCCGTTCTCGACCAGCTCCCCGCCGGCCGCTCCCCGATCGCCAGCCATGTCGTCCCGGCCGCCGACAAGCCCCACTTCCTCGCCCGCGCCTGGGAGCGGGTCCGCGAGGAGGTGGCGAACGGCCACCAGGCCTACGTCGTCTGCCCACGCATCGGCGACGACATCGACGAGGCGGCCGACCCCAAGAAGGCCGGCCAGAAGAAGTCCCCCGGGGACGAGGCGGAGAAGCGCCCGCCGCTCGCGGTCCTGGACATCGCCGACCAGTTGGGCCGCGGGCCCCTGCAAGGCCTGAAGGTGGAGGTCCTCCACGGCCGTATGAACCCCGACGACAAGGACGCGGTGATGCGCCGCTTCGCGGCCGGCGAGACGGACGTCCTGGTCGCCACCACGGTCATCGAGGTCGGTGTGAACGTCCCGAACGCCACAGTGATGGTCATCATGGACGCCGACCGCTTCGGCGTCTCCCAGCTCCACCAGCTCCGCGGCCGCGTCGGCCGGGGCTCCGCCCCCGGCCTGTGCCTCCTTGTCACCGAGATGCCCGAGGCCAGCGCGGCCCGCCAGCGGCTGAACGCCGTCGCCTCCACCCTCGACGGCTTCGAGCTCTCCCGCATCGACCTCGAACAGCGCCGCGAGGGCGACGTCCTCGGCCAGGCCCAGTCCGGCGCCCGTTCCTCCCTGCGCGTCCTCGCGGTCATCGAGGACGAGGAGGTCATCGCGGAGGCGAGGCAGGAGGCGACGGCGGTGGTGGCGGCGGATCCCGAGCTGGAGAGCCTTCCGGGCCTGCGTACGGCTTTGGACGCCCTCTTGGACGAGGAGAGGGAGCAGTACCTCGAAAAGGGCTGAGGTGCAGTTGCTGAGGTGCAGCGCCCCGAAAGGGGCGCGGGGCTGCGTCGATATGCGGCTCCGCCGCGCGGGCGCGAGCGACCACGACGAACCTGCTGCCAAACTGAATCCGTAACCACCCCCGAACAAGGACCGAAGATGACTCGCGTGATCGCCGGCCGGGCAGGCGGACGGCGCCTCTCAGTACCGCCCGGCACCGGAACCCGGCCGACATCGGACCGCGCACGCGAGGGCCTCTTCTCCACCTGGCAGTCCCTCCTCGGCGGCCCCCTGGAGGGCGAACGAGTCCTCGACCTCTACGCCGGCTCGGGCGCTGTGGGCCTGGAAGCCCTCTCCCGGGGCGCGAGCCACACCCTCCTCGTCGAAGCCGACGCTCGCGCAGCGAGAATCGTGCGCGAGAACGTGAAAAACCTGGGCCTTCCCGGCGCCGAGGTCCGAGCGGGCAAAGCGGAACAGATCATCAAGGGTCCGGCCCCGGAAGAGCCGTACGACCTGGTCTTCCTCGACCCTCCGTACGTGGTCACAGATCACGATCTTCGCGAGATTCTGCTCACACTCCACTCGGAAGGCTGGCTCGCTGAGCAAGCGCTCGTCACCGTGGAGCGCAGCACCAGAGGCGGCGCATTCCAGTGGCCGGACGGCTTCGAGGCGATCAGGTCCCGTCGCTACGGCGAGGGAACGTTTTGGTACGGTCGCGCCGCCTCTACGTGCGAAGACGCACGATGACCGGACCGGAGAGCGAGGGATCACAAGTGCGCCGCGCCGTCTGTCCCGGGTCGTTCGACCCGATCACCAACGGACACCTCGACATCATCGCCCGTGCCTCCCGTCTCTACGACGAGGTCTACGTCGCGGTGATGATCAACAAGGCCAAGAAGGGCCTGTTCGAGATCGAGGAGCGGATCGAGCTGATCCGCGAGGTCACCGCCGACTACGCCAACGTCCGGGTCGAGGCCTTCCACGGCCTCCTCGTCGACTTCTGCAAGCAGCGCGACATCCCCGCCATCGTCAAGGGCCTGCGCGCCGTCAGCGACTTCGACTACGAGCTGCAGATGGCCCAGATGAACAACGGCCTCACCGGCGTCGAAACGCTGTTCGTGCCCACCAACCCCACCTACAGCTTCCTCTCCTCCTCGCTGGTCAAGGAGGTCGCGGCCTGGGGCGGTGACGTCTCCCACCTGGTGCCCGCACCCGTACTGGAGGCCCTGAACAAGCGCCTCCGCAAGGACTGATGGGGCTACAGTCGTCCCGTCCGTCTTCAACCCGGCTGTAGAGAGTGGCGAGCACAGGTGGACGTGCAGAAGAAGCTCGACGAGATCGTCTCCACGGTCTCCGGCGCCCGGTCCATGCCCATGTCGGCGTCGTGCGTGGTCAACCGCGCCGAGCTGCTCGCGATGCTCGAAGAGGTGCGCCAGGCGCTGCCCGGCTCCCTCGCGCAGGCGCAGGAGCTGATCGGCGACCGTGAGCAGATGGTCGAGCAGGCCCGCCTGGAGGCCGAGCGGATCATCTCGAACGCGCACGCCGAGCGCGGCTCGCTGATCTCCGACACCGAGATCGCCCGCCGCTCCCAGGCCGAGGCCGACCGGATCCTCGCCGAGGCCCGCAAGGAGGCCGAGGAGATCCGCGCCGAGGCCGACGACTACGTCGACTCCAAGCTCGCCAACTTCGAGGTCGTCCTCACCAAGACCCTCGGCTCGGTCGGCCGCGGCCGGGAGAAGCTCCTCGGCACCGGCCCGGGCCTGGACGAGAACGGCTACGAGGACGAGGACGCCCCCGAGCGCAGCCACGACCCGGAGACCCTGCGGCACAACGCCGACCAGTACGTCGACGTCAAGCTGGGCGCCTTCGAGGCGGTGCTCGCCAAGACCCTGGAGGCCGTCGGCCGCGGCCGGCAGAAGCTGCACGGCCGGATCGCCACGGACGACCTCGGCGCCCTCGCCGACGACACCACGACCTTCCAGCACTCCAGCGACGCCGACTACCTCGCCGACCTCGCCGCGCTCGCCGACCAGGACGCCTCGGCCGAGCGCCCGGCCCAGCCCGAGCAGCAGCCGCAGCAGCAGCCGTCGTACGAGCCGCAGCCGGCGTACGCGTACGACCAGCAGCAGCCGGACCCCTACGGCGGCTTCCCGCAGCAGCCCGCCTACGGCCAGCAGGACCCGTACGGCTACCAGCAGGCCGACCCCTATGCCTACCAGGGCTATGACCAGCAGCAGGCCGCCTACGACCCCCAGCAGGCCCATCAGCACCAGCAGCAGCCCCAGCACCAGCAGCAGGGCTACGCTCTCGACGAGACCAGTCTCTTCGACACCAGCATGATCAGCGCGGAGCAGCTGAGGGCGTACGAGCAGGGCCGCGGCCTGTAACGAGCGGAAGGCCGCCGCGCGACCGCCCGCCGACCTCCGGATTGGGCCCTGAGCGAAAGGTCCAGTATCCTGGCTGTTCGGTCGCGCGTACGTCCGCGATCTCCGCTGCCCGCAACACGGAGGGGCGGCGGCCCTCCGAGTTCGAAGATCGAAAGCAGGAATGGCTCCCAACGCCCGCCTCGACCACCGCAACCCCCTCGTGTTCGACACGCACGAGCTGGGTCGGCGTCCTGGCGCGCTGCAGCGCCTGACCCGCACGATCGACGCTCCCGCCGATCTCGGCATCCAGGGGGTCATCGGAGTGCCGGAAGGCGCCCCGGTGGAGCTCGAACTCCGCCTCGAGTCGGTCATGGAAGGTGTGCTCGTCACAGGCACCGCCCGTGCACAGGCCGAGGGGGAGTGCGTAAGGTGTCTGGAGCCGGTCGGGCTGGAGCTCGAAGCGGACTTCCAGGAACTGTTCTCGTACCCTGACGCCGACGACCGGGGCCGTGTGATCGCGGAACCGGGCGACGACGCCGAGGACGACGAGGACAGGTTCTTCCTCGAGGACGGACTGTTCGACCTCGAACCTCTGCTGCGCGATGCGGTGGTGCTCGCACTGCCGATGCAGCCGGTGTGCCGGGAGGACTGCCCGGGCCTGTGCTCCGAGTGCGGAGCGCTGCTCGCGGACGACCCGGACCACCACCACGATGCCGTCGACATCCGTTGGGCGGCTTTGCAGGGACTCGCCGGTTCACTCGAAGACGGCGAGAAGGACGAGATGAGCGGCGCCGAAGCGGGCGTCGACGAGAAGCAGGAGAAGTAGCCGTGGCTGTTCCGAAGCGGAAGATGTCGCGCAGCAACACGCGCCACCGCCGGTCGCAGTGGAAGGCTGCGGTCCCCACCCTGGTTGCGTGCGAGCGCTGCCACGAGCCCAAGCAGCAGCACATCGCGTGCCCGTCTTGCGGCACCTACAACAAGCGCCAGGTCCTCGAAGTCTGAGCGGGCTGGTGAGAGGCACTGTGTCCAGTCCCAAGAAGGCGGAAGACGCCAAGGCGGACGCACCCGCCAAGAAGAAGGCGGACAACCAGGCCTCGTCCCACACGCTTCTGGAAGGGCGGCTCGGCTACAAGGTCGAGTCCGCCCTTCTGGTGCGCGCGCTGACCCACCGTTCGTACGCGTATGAGAACGGCGGTCTGCCGACGAACGAGCGGCTGGAGTTCCTCGGTGACTCCGTCCTCGGCCTCGTCGTCACGGACACGCTGTACCGCACCCACCCCGACCTGCCCGAGGGCCAGCTGGCCAAGCTGCGGGCCGCGGTGGTCAACTCGCGTGCGCTGGCGGAGGTCGGGCGTGGCCTCGACCTGGGTTCCTTCATCCGGCTCGGCCGCGGTGAAGAGGGCACGGGCGGCCGGGACAAGGCGTCCATCCTCGCCGACACCCTGGAAGCGGTGATCGGCGCGGTCTATCTCGATCAGGGCCTCGACTCGGCGTCCGAGCTGGTGCACCGGCTCTTCGACCCGCTGATCGAGAAGTCCTCGAACCTCGGTGCCGGCCTGGACTGGAAGACCAGTCTCCAGGAGCTGACCGCGACCGAAGGCCTCGGCGTGCCCGAGTACCTGGTCACGGAGACCGGCCCCGACCACGAGAAGACCTTCACTGCTGCCGCCCGCGTCGGAGGCGTCTCGTACGGCACCGGCACCGGCCGCAGCAAGAAGGAGGCGGAGCAGCAGGCCGCCGAGTCCGCCTGGCGGTCCATCCGGGCCGCGGCGGACGAGCGCGCCAAGGCGGCCAGGGAAGCGGCCGCCGCGGACGCCGAGGCGGTCAAGGCGGCCAAGGAAGCGGCCGCCAGGGACGGCGACCCGGCAGCCGGGGAAACCGGCGCCAAGGACGGCGACCCGTCGTCCGCTCCCGCCTGATCCACAGCAGTACCGAGCGCCCGCCCCACCGTTCCCGAGGGGGCGGGCGCTCGGTTCGTCCACCGCTTCGTACGGGGGTCCCGATGCCCGAGTTGCCCGAGGTCGAGGTCGTCCGGCGCGGCCTGGCGCGCTGGGTCGCCCACCGCACCGTCGCCGAGACCGAGGTGCTGCACCCGCGCGCCGTACGCCGGCATCTGGCGGGGTCCGACGACTTCACGCACCGGCTCAAGGGCCACCACATCGGCATACCCAGCCGCCGTGGCAAGTACCTGTGGCTGCCGCTGGAGGAGACCAACCAGTCCGTCCTCGCCCACCTCGGCATGAGCGGTCAGCTGCTGGTGCAGCCGCACGAGGCGCCGGACGAGAAGCACCTGCGCATCCGGATCCGGTTCGCCGACTCGCTCGGCACGGAACTCCGGTTCGTCGACCAACGCACCTTCGGCGGGCTGTCTTTGCACGACAACACCTCCGACGGCCTGCCCGACGTCATCGCGCACATCGCCCGCGACCCCCTCGACGAGCTCTTCGACGACGAGGCCTTCCACCTTGCGCTGCGCCGCAAGCGGACCACCATCAAGCGGGCCCTGCTGGACCAGTCGCTGATCAGCGGGGTGGGCAACATCTACGCGGACGAGGCGCTGTGGCGCTCCCGCATCCACTACGAGCGCCCGACGGCGAACTTCACCCGTCCCGTCACCACCGAACTCCTCGGCCACGTCCGGGACGTGATGAACGCCGCCCTCGCCGTGGGCGGCACCAGCTTCGACAGCCTGTACGTCAACGTCAACGGCGAGTCGGGCTACTTCGACCGGTCCCTGGACACGTACGGCCGTGAGGGCCTGCCCTGCAAGCGGTGCGGCACGCCGATGCGCCGCCGCCCCTGGATGAACCGCTCCAGCTACTTCTGCCCGAAGTGTCAGAGGGCGCCGCGCGTCTCGTCGTAACGCGCGCGTGCGGCGAGGACGTCGTCCATGGCGCCCTCCACGCAGTGGATGAGTGCCAGCAGCCGCTCGGCCACCTGACGGCCCAGGGGGGTCAGTTCGTAGTCCACGCGCGGCGGGTTGGTCGGCTGCGCGTCGCGGCGCACCAAGCCGTCGCGCTCCAGCGCGTGCAGCGTCTGGGACAGCATCTTCTCGCTCACCCCGTCCACGCGGCGGCGCAGCTCGTTGAAGCGCAGCGAGCCCTCGTACAGCGCGCCGAGCGTGAGACCGCCCCAGCGGCCGGTGACGTGCTCCAGCGTGCCGCGTGACGGGCAGGCCTTGGCGAAGACGTTGTAGGCGAGGTCGTCGTGGTCCTGGGCGATCGGGCTCATACCGGCGGTCATGGCACGAGGGTACGCGTGCGCAGCGCTAACCGCCAGGTTGCACTAACTAGAAGTTAGTGCTTTCCTGAAGTTACTGCTTCTGAGCTGCCATGCAGCCGGTGCAGCCCAAGCTGCCCATGCGGCCCATTCGAGGAGTCTCTGTGACCACCCCTGTCGTTTCCATCGCCTACCACTCCGGCTACGGCCACACCGCCGTCCTCGCCGAGGCCGTCCGCGCCGGTGCCGCCGACGCGGGTGCCGAGGTGCACCTGATCAAGGTCGACGAGATCACCGACGAGCAGTGGGAGACGCTGGACCGCTCCGACGCGATCGTCTTCGGCTCGCCCACCTACATGGGCACCGCCTCCGGCGCCTTCCACGTCTTCGCCGAAGCCACCTCCAAGCGCTGGTTCGGCCAGGACTGGGAGGACAAGCTGGCCGCTGGCTTCACCAACTCCGGCTCCAAGAGCGGCGACAAGCTGCACACCCTGCAGTTCTTCCAGATCCTCGCCGCACAGCACGGGATGAACTGGATCAACCTCGGCCTGCACCCCGGCTGGAACAACAGCGCGGGCTCCGAGCACGACCTCAACCGCCTCGGCGTCTTCGCGGGCGCGGCGGCGCAGACCAACGTGGACGAGGGCCCGGACGCCGTGCACAAGTCCGACCTCGCCACGGCCGAGCACCTGGGGCGCCGCGTCACCGAGACGGCGCGGGTCTTCACGCGGGGGCGCGCGGCCTGAGGTTTCGGCGACGGTTCGGGGCATCCTCCAGGCCGCCGGGGCCGGCCGCGGTCCACCAGTCCGGCACGGCTTCAGCGGCCCTGGTCTCGGGGACGGCCTCAGTACCCGAAGAAGTGAAGGGCCGGGTCTCTGACCTGCGGCCCTGCGATTGATCAACGCTGCGACCTGCGGCTTAGCTGTCGGTGGTTGTCAGCATTGGTCGTCGTTGAGCACCCCCGCACGGCCCAGAGACGGCCCGAGCGGGGGTGTCGCCGTGTGCTCCTCGATGCGAACTATGGGCGGGATGGTCATTGAGGTCAGGTGGGCTGGTCAACTGGTCGCCAAGGACCGGTGGCGGTCGGTGGCGGTCGTGGTGGTTGCTGTACTTCACTGCTGTACTGCACTGGGTCGTTCCCCCAGGTCAGAAGTGCTGCGTGACCGCATATCGAAGGACATCGAGACGCCGCACTCATCACAGGTCGATTGGTCAACCGATGGCGCTATGCCGTCAGCGGGTTGACGCTCGATTGCGATCAAGGCGGCGTCGTCGTCGAGTCGGCCGCCGACGTGGTGGAGAAGGTCGCCGCGGAGGTGGTTGAGGAGTGCCGTGGGATGGCGGTGGTTTTGGGGGGTGAGTCGTTCGGCGAGCGGGTAGAACGCGCCGTCGGCATTGCGGGCTTCGATGACACCGTCGGTGTAGAGGAGGAGGGTGTCTTCGGCCCCTAGGGCGAAGGTGTCGAGGTGATAGGTGGTTTGCGTCAATGCGCCCAGTCCCAGCGGGGGCGCGGGTCGGCCGGCTTCCAGGGGCACGACGTCGTTCCCTCGTAGGAGTAGCGGTGGGGGGTGTCCGCAGGTGACGCTCCGCACGAGGGGCTCGGCGTCGGGGATTTCGAGGAGAGTGGCGGTGACGAACGCCTCTTCGGCCTGTTCGGGGCACAGCGCTTCGGATGCGTTGGTGCGGATACTTGAATCCAGGTAGGCGGCGAGTTCCGGCAGCGTGGTCAGCCGGCGTGCGGCGTCGCGGAAGGTGCTGATGGTGTGGGCGGCCTTGCCGACCGCCGCCAGGCCCTTGCCTCGAACATCGCCGATGATCAACCGTGTCCCCGTGGGCGTGCGCACGGCGGCGTAGAGATCTCCGCCGATGCGTGCTTCCTCCTCTGCCGCCAAGTACGTCGAGGCCAGGCGAAGGGGGCCGAGTCGGTGGGGGAGGGGAGGCAGTATGGCGCGTTGCGCGGCCTCGGCGATCGCGCGCAGCTGGACCAGCTTTCGCTGTCCGCGTTCCGTCAGGTACCGGGCGATCACGGCGGCCACCGAGGTCGCAGTGAGGGCAGCCGCCTGTGGCGGGTTCACCGATTGGCGGACCGTGTAGATGGCCATCAAAGCCGACACGGCCATGATGGCGACAAGTGAGGTCACCCGGGAGCTCGCGTACCAGGAAGTGAGTACAGGCGCCATGATCAGCAAGTCGCCGAGGTGAACTGAGTGAGGCACCTGAAGATCGATGAGCGTGATCGCCAGAATGAACAGCAAGGCGATTGTCAGCACGGATCGTGGTTGCGGCAAGGTGCGCGAGTGAACGAGTGACGGCCTAGCTCGGTGATGCATCAGGTGTGGCTCCTGTATGCAACGTGGGGCCGTATACGCAGGGTCGCGGAACGTGAATGCCATGTGCTGCTCCGTCTCTAAGGGATCATATCCTCGGTTCTGATGATTCTATCAACTTAAACGGACATATGTGGGCATGTGGTGCTATGTGTGGCAGGTCACAAGCGTTGTGGACGCCGGCCGGGCTTGATCAGGGCGAGTCTCCGCCGCTGGGCAGGGACATTCCGCGGCTGGGGTGACGACTGACCTGCCGTCCCTCGTGGTGCACGGTACCGAGCGGTCGGCGTAGCGACTTTGGCCGGGAGCTGCTTTGGCGCGAGTGATCATGGCCCCGTAAGCTTCCGGCGCGTCGGGCAGTCTGTGGACCTGCCCGGTAAAGCACGACGTTGGGGCCATGATCTTCGAGGCTCGCGCCAAAGTGGCTGGCTAAAGTCGCGGAGCCGACCGCCCCAGCCACGACGTGTTCTGACCTCATGCCCGTGTGCCTGCCTCTTGGGCGGGAGTGGGCGGCCGGCGGTGCCGAGCGGGGCGGAGACATGAGCGCGGGCGCCGCCGGCCGCCCGCGCCCGCCCGGAGGAGCGAAGCGACGACGGGTGCTTGATGAGGTAGAGAAACCTGTAACTGCGCTGATCAGTCCGCTGGCGGCACCGGAACGTGATACGTCAGCGTGTAGCGGTCGGCCGCAACGATGATGTCGGCCGTCTCAACCGCGCGGTCATTGACGTAGTACGTCCGAGTGATCGCCATGACGGGCACGCCGGGCGCGATCTGGAGGGCCTCACTCTCGTATGGCCGTGGCGCCCGGGCGTTGACGTCTTCGGTGACATGCGTGATGTGAAGGCCCAAGCTGTCCATACGCGGAACCACGCCAGTAATGGTGCCGCCTTCTGGCTGCTCCACCGGCGTCCCTTCCGTGATCTCAAGGGGCTCGTAGGACGTGGACAGCATGATGGGCTCGTCATCGGCGAAGAAGCGGTAGTTGGTTCGCGTGACGGGAGCTCCCGGCTCAATGGCCAACCGATCGGCAATCGCCTTCGTCGCTGTGGTGCGGCGGCTCTGGTACTCCCACTCGGAGCGACGCCCTTCGGCCTCAGTGGCGCGCTTCATCGGTGAGCTCGTGGGCCGCTTGCCGTAGAGGTCGCCTAGGACCCTGCGCCGCATCGGGCGCTGTTCGCGCACGAAGGTGCCACGACCCTGCTGCTTGATCACCAGGCCTTCGTTCTGCACGACTTCCATGGCGTTGCGGATCACGATGCGGGAGACGCCGTAGTCCTCCATGAGCTCGGCCTCGGAAGGCAACCGGTCCCCCGCCTGAAGCGCGCCATCCATGATCTGTTGCCGGATGTCGTCGGCGATCTGCAAGTACGCCGGTCGTCCCTGGTAGCTGGCCATGGCTATGTGATCTCTCCGTCTACTCGATAGAACAAGTAGACCACGGACTTTCAGCCGTGGTTAAGGCAGCTGACCTTACTCCCTTGCTGAGTCATCCTACTCGTTATAACCTTTACGAACGGACGGAAAAGCAGGGAGCGGCGCCCTACCGCCAAGCAGATACGCCGCTCCCCTGATCCCAATGAAGGGGAGTTCCATGATGCCTTCTTCTCCCTTACGCGTGCACGTGTCTCGTCAACGGGCCTGCCCGGCCTGCGGCAGCACGCGGTGCGCCGACCCGGCTCAGTGTCTGTACTTCCTGACCTCGCGCCCGTGGGGCGACTGCGTCAAGTGCGGCGGCTCCGGCTTCGCCGGTGAAGACTCCCCGCTGGAGATCTTCTGCGGCTACTGCCTGGGCTCCGGTCTCGACGAGTACATGCCCGGCACGATCACGCCGGACCAGATCAGCGAGGGCGCCAAGAGGCGGCACGCTGCCTTCGTTGCTCACCTCACTGCGTTCGTGTCCCAGTCCCCTGCTCCGGTGGCGGTTGCGGCATGAGCCTCTTCCCCTCCTGCCTGGATCTGCTGGACCGCCCGACGGCGTGCCCCGGTTGCCGGGCTTACGCACCCGGCTGGGTCCGGGTTCCGGTGGACGGGCTGAGCGTCCTGACCCATGACGGTGACCTGATCTGCCCGGCCGATCCCACCTTCGGCGCGTCGGTGTCGACCGCTTCGCCCGTGGTCCTGGTGGAGGTGGCTGCGTGACGGTGTTCCCCGTTGCCCCGGAGGCCGTGGCCGGTGCTGCGGCCTCCATGGGCACCGACCCCCTGACCCTGGCCGACCTGCTGCGGGTTGCCAATGCGCCCGGCTTCGACCGCTGGCAGGACCAGGTCCGCCGCACGGGCGGCTGCTCCCACCCGATCCACCTGGTGGGCCAGACGGTCACCCGTGACGCCACGACCGGCGACGTCCTGTACTCCTACAGCACCGAGCACGAGCCGGGCGGACGGCTCCGCGTCGCCTGCGGAAACCGGCGCGCCTCCCGCTGCCCGGCCTGCGCCTGGACGTACGCGGGCGACACCTACCACCTGATCCGCGCAGGGATCACCGGTGACGAACGCAAGGACGTCCCCGCCACAATCCGGAATCACCCCCGCGTCTTCGCCACCCTCACCGCGCCCTCGTTCGGACCCGTCCACAACCGACCCGACTCCGGCCGCTGCCGGTGCGGAGCCCAGCACGCTGACGATGACCCGGCGTTGGGGACGGCGCTCGATCCGGAGCGGTACGACTACGCCGGGGCTGTGCTGTGGAACAACCACGCCGGGGACCTGTGGCGGCGGTTCACGATCTACTTGCGCCGGGAGATCGCTGCGCGGGCGGGCCTGACGCAGACGGCCATGACGGGGGTGTGCCGGGTCTCCTTCGGCAAGGTCGCCGAGTTCCAGAAGCGTGGGGCCGTGCACTTCCACGCTGTCGTGCGTCTGGATGGACCGGACGGGCCCAACACATCCCCGCCAGCCTGGTCCACGGTCGTGCTCCTGGACGAAGCGATCCGGGCCGCCGCTGCTCGAGTCGCAGTGCCGGTGCCCGCGGCTGGGGACTTCCCCGCGCGGACGCTGCGGTGGGGTACGCAGGTCGACGTGCAGCCCATCGGCGCCCTGGGACATGAGGAGCTGACCGAACAGGCCGTGGCCTCGTACGTGGCCAAGTACGCCACCAAGGCCGCCGAGACCACCGGAACGGTCGACCGCCGGATCGGGGAGCTCTCCGAGCTGGACAAGCTCCCCTGCCTGCCCGCGCACACACGGCGGCTTATCGAAGCCTGCTGGGACCTGGACGACGCCTATCCCGAACGGCTGCTGGCCCGTTGGGCTCACATGCTCGGCTTCCGCGGCCACTTCTCCACCAAATCCCGCCGCTACTCCACCACCCTCGGCGCCCTCCGCCAGGTCCGCGCCGACTACCGAGCTCGGCAAGAACGTCGCGAGCGCGGCCTCTCGGAAGACCTCGACGACACGGAGGGCTCCACGCTCGTGCTCGCGCACTGGACCTACGC
The DNA here is from genome assembly GCF_044456925.1 of Streptomyces sp. NPDC050743. Taxonomy (NCBI): domain Bacteria; kingdom Bacillati; phylum Actinomycetota; class Actinomycetes; order Kitasatosporales; family Streptomycetaceae; genus Streptomyces; species Streptomyces sp. NPDC050743. The sequence goes on along the minus strand of NZ_JBITGJ010000017.1, from coordinate 54,815 downwards.
CGGGCAGGGACACACCCCTGGTGAGTCCTGGCTCGCCGCATCGATCGCGAGGGACATCCGGCTGAACCGGGAGACCGCGCGCGAAGCGCTGGCCGAGTTGGCCGACCAGGAGGACTGGGAGGTGTGCGCGTGAAGCGAGCGCTTCCTGATCAGTACCTGACCCCCGAGGACCTGGTGGTCCTGCTGCGTCTGCCCAGCGTGGAGACCGTCTATCAGTGGCGGCGCAAGGGCACCGGCCCCCGTGGCTTCCGCGTCGGCCGGCACCTCCGCTTCGACCCAGAGGACGTCCGCGCCTGGGTCACCTCCCTCATGGAAAGGGCCGCGTGATGGCCGGACACATCCAAGACCGCTGGTACAAGACGGAGGCCGGGCCGGACGGCAAGCCTCGCAGGGCGAAGACTGAGCGCCACGGAGTCGGCCTCCGTTACCGGGCTCGCTACGTCGGCCCGGATGGCGCCGAAAAGTCCAAGAGCTTCCCGGACAAGCAGAAGCGCAAGGCCGAACAGTGGCTCGCCAACATCGAGGCGGACATGTCGCGTGGCGACTACCTCGATCCCGACGCTGGCAAGGTCACATTCGAGCAGTACGCCACAGAGTGGATGGCCACACAGATCACGGACCCGCTGACCCGTGAGTCCGTTGAGAGTCGTCTGCGGCTGCACGCCATCCCGTACCTGGGCACGCGCCCGCTGGGATCGTTCACCCCGTCGCACCTCCGGCTGTGGCTGCGGACCCTGGAGGATCGTGGGCTATCCGCCGGGTACCGGCGCGGGATCTTCGCTCACGTCTCGACCGTCTTCACCGCTGCCGTCGAGGACCGGCTGATCCGGGCCAACCCGTGCAGCGCCCGGTCGGTCAGGGCACCGCGCCCAGAACCTCGCAAGGTCAAACCGTGGTCCGCTGACCAGGTCATGTCCGTTCGCTCGGCCTTGCCGGACAGCTACCAGGCGCTCGTCAACGTCGCGGCCGGATGCGGCCTGCGCCAAGGGGAAGCCTTCGGCCTGGCCATGGACGACGTGGACTTCCTCGGGGGAGTGGTGCACGTCGTGCGGCAGGTCAAGCTACTGCGGCTGACCCGGCCCGTGTTCGCCCCACCGAAGGGCGGCAAGGAGCGTGACGTTCCCCTGCCGGAGTCCGTCGCCTTCGCCCTGGCCAGTCACCTCAAGCGCTACCCGTCCACGAGGATCACGCTGCCGTGGAAGACCCTCGACGGTCCACCCGTCACGGCATCACTGATCTTCACCGGCTCCATGGGGCTCGCGCTGGACCGGAACCGCTTCAACCATCGCGTCTGGCGGCCGGCACTTCGAGCCGCAGGCGTCGAGACCGGGCGGGAGAACGGCATGCACGCGCTGCGGCACTTCTACGCCTCGGTGCTGCTGGATGCGGGGGAGAGCATCAAGGCTCTCAGTGAGTACCTGGGGCACCATGACCCCGGCTTCACGCTGCGGACATACACGCACCTGATGCCGTCGAGCGGGACCCGGACCCGGGCCGCCGTGGATCGCGTCTTCGCGGACGAGGAACCAACGGCTGACGGCCCGGACACGGCCCAGGAGGGTGCTTAGGTCTCTGACCTGCGGCTATCTCAGTACCCGAAGTCCTGGGTCCACCAAGGCCCGCCCGGGCCGAAGTGGACGCCGACGCCCAGGGTCTTGAAGTCGCAGTTCAGGATGTTGGCACGGTGGCCGGGGCTGTCCATCCAGGCCTGCATCACGGCCGCCGCGTCGGCCTGGCCACGGGCTATGTTCTCGCCGCCGAGGTCGGTGATCCCCGCCGCCGCGGCCCGGTCCCACGGCGTCTTGCCGTCCGGGTCGGTGTGGTCGAAGAAGTTCCGCGCCGCCATGTCGTCGCTGAACGACTCGGCCAGCTTGGACAGCGAGGGGTTCGCCGCCAGCGGGCTGCACCCGACCTTCGCCCGCTCCTGGTTGACGAGCTTCAGCACCTCCGCCTCGACGGCGCTCGCCGTGGAGACCGCCACCGGTGCGGCACTCGTCTTGGGAGCCTTCGGCGCCTTCGGAGTCTTGGACGGCGTCCGCGACGGGGTGGCCTTGCCGGCCGATGTCGCCGGCGGCGTCGGCTGCCCGGTCGCCGTGTTCGACGGCGTGGGCGTGGGCGGGGCCGACGCGGACGCCGACTCCGACTCCGACGCGGAGGCGGTCGGGCTCGGGGACGTCGAGTCCCCGGAGTTCAGGCCGGTGCCGCCCCCGGGGGTGTCGGCGCTGCCCGAGGTGCCGCCCTGCTCGGCGGCCGTGTTGCTCGGCGTGTCCACGGTCTGCACCCGCTCACCGCCGGTGGTGTGCGTGTCGCCGCCGAGCCTGTAGTTCTGCAGACCCGGCACCACGCCGGTGGCCACCGCCGCCGTACCGAGGGCCACGGCCACGGACACCCCGAGCAGTCCCCCGCGCACCGGCCGCCTCGCGGCCTTCTTCCGGCGCCGGTGGCCGGGGGAGGGGCGGCCGGCCGGGCTGAAGTCACCGCCCCAGGGGTCGCCCGGGCCGTCGCCCTCCGCCGCGAACAGGTAGGCGTGCGCCCTGGCGGTCGCGTCGGCGTAGTCCAGCGGCCGCAGACCGGTCGCCGGGGTGTAGGCCTCCGGGTTCAGATACGGCGCGATGCCCAGGGGCGCCGGCTCCCGCCGGAGGACCTCACCCGGGACGATCTCACCCGGGTAGGAGACCTGCCACGCCTCACCCGCGTACGACCCCTGCCGGGCGCCGCCCGGGTACGAGTCCTGGCAGGCCTCACCGGTGAACGGGTCCTGCCACGGCTCACCGGTGAACGAGTCCTGCGGGGCGCCGATCCCGGTGGTGGACCGCCGCGTGGGTATGCCCCCCGTGGGGTGGTTCGTGGCGGCGCGGCCGGCGGCGGAGCGGCGGTGGCGTCCCATGTCCTTGCCCTCCTCCTCGTCCTCGCGGTCGACCGGCGCATGCGTGGCGAGTGACTCCTCATGGCCAACCCGACTCACTCGATCGAGTGAGTTTCATATGAGATTCATCGGGCGGGACGGTACCGCATGCCGCCGACGGGCGATGTGTCCCGAGCGACATCGGCTGGTTAGGTTGCACCCATGAGCGAGGATGTACGACTGGTGGCCTGGGTGCGTGGACGCGTGCAAGGTGTGGGTTTTCGCTGGTTCACGCGGGCCAAGGCGCTGGAGATCGGCGGCCTGAGTGGTTTTGCTCTCAATTTGGCCGACGGCCGCGTCCAAGTCGTCGCGGAGGGCTCGCGCGAGGGCTGCGAGGGACTGCTCGACTGGCTCCAGGGCGACGACACGCCCGGACACGTCGACGGAGTCACCGAGATCTGGGACACACCCCGCGGCGGCTACGACGGCTTCGCCATCCGCTGAACCGATTCTGTAAAGGGGCGCAGGCGGGCGCACGGGAGACTGCCGGGGGCACATGCGCACAGCAGAAACGACCTGGTGGTTGCCAAGAACGGCCCGGCATGGCAGGCTCCCCAGGAACAGCTGATCGCCACGCCCTGAAGGCTCCGGATGACTCGCTGCGCCGCCGTTTTTCCGGCCGCGCGCCCCGGTTTGCCCGCCAATACAGGGCGTGATCGTGTTGACCGTCAAACTTTTTGGTGAGACGCTGAAAGCCCCGCGCACCTTAGCTGTTTGGCATGGAGCAACAGCAGAGCAACACCCGGATGTGCCAAGCACCGCGGGTGCAATCCCTCACGACCCACACCGCATCGGTCGGTCACTCATTGTGGAGGACCATCCATCATGGCAAAGGCGCTTCTCGGTTACGTCGGCGGCTCCGACCCTCGACTCCTCGCCGAGATGCGACGGCTGCAGCAGCGCGTCCAGGACCTGGAGTCCGAGCTCGTCCGGATTCAGGCGGAGAACGAAGCGCTGACGGCTGCCGCCTCTCAGGACAGGATCATGGAGAGCATCGACGCACACCAGGCGGAGCCTGCGCTCACCTGATCACTGCATCGCTCCACGACAGTAGTCGCAGCGATCGGGCTGCCGTATCAACCGCTCAGTTGATCAGACGACCGCAACCCGGCCGTCAGAGCTTGCAAGGGACGCTTCGGCGTCCCTTCTTTCTTGGCCCGCGCATCCTTTCACTGTCTTTAACGTACGGTGTGCCCTGCATGTTCAATGGCGAAACCGTGGGGTTGCGAGTGTTCGTGGAGTGAGATAGCGGCGCCAGGTAGAGTCCAGCGGCGTGCACCTCAAGGCCCTGACCCTCCGCGGGTTCAAGTCGTTCGCCTCGGCGACCACGCTCCGGTTCGAGCCGGGGATCACGTGTGTCGTCGGCCCGAACGGTTCGGGCAAGTCCAATGTCGTGGACGCGCTCAGCTGGGTCATGGGCGAACAGGGCGCCAAGTCGCTGCGCGGCGGCAAGATGGAGGACGTCATCTTCGCCGGCACCACCGGCCGCCCCCCGCTGGGCCGCGCCGAGGTGTCCCTGACCATCGACAACTCCGACGGCGCGCTGCCCATCGAGTACGCCGAGGTCACCATCACGCGGATCATGTTCCGCAACGGCGGCAGCGAGTACCAGATCAACGGCGACACGTGCCGCCTCCTGGACATCCAGGAGCTCCTGTCCGACTCGGGCATCGGCCGCGAGATGCACGTCATCGTCGGCCAGGGCCAGCTCGACTCCGTCCTGCACGCCGACCCGATGGGCCGCCGCGCCTTCATCGAAGAGGCGGCCGGCGTCCTCAAGCACCGCAAGCGCAAGGAGAAGGCCTTGCGCAAGCTGGACGCGATGCAGGCCAACCTCGCGCGCGTGCAGGACCTGACGGACGAACTGCGCCGCCAGCTCAAGCCCCTGGGCCGGCAGGCGGCGGTGGCGAGACGGGCCGCCGTGATCCAGGCGGACCTGCGCGACGCGCGCCTGCGCCTGCTGGCCGACGACCTGGTACGCCTGCGGGAAGCGCTCAAGGCCGAGATCGCCGACGAGGCCGCCCTGAAGGAGCGCAAGGAGGCGGCCGAGCAGGAGCTGAAGAAGGCCCTGCACCGCGAGGGCCTCCTGGAGGACGAGGTACGGCAGCTCACGCCCCGCCTCCAGCGCGCCCAGCAGACCTGGTACGAGCTGTCCCAGCTGGCCGAGCGCGTCCGCGGCACGATCTCGCTGGCCGACGCGCGCGTGAAGAGCGCGACGTCCGCGACCCCCGACGAGCGGCGCGGCCGCGACCCCGAGGACCTGGAGCGCGAGGCCGCCCGCATCCGTGAGCAGGAGGCCGAGCTGGAGGCGGCCCTGGAGGCGGCCCAGCGCGCCCTCGACGACACGGTCGCCCACCGCGCCGAACTGGAGCGGGAGCTGGCCGTCGAGGAACGCCGGCTGAAGGACGTCGCGCGCGCCATCGCCGACCGCCGCGAGGGTCTGGCCCGCCTGTCCGGCCAGGTCAACGCGGCCCGCTCCCGAGCGGCCTCCGCCCAGGCCGAGATCGACCGCCTGGCCACGGCCCGCGACGAGGCACAGGACCGCGCGGTGCGCGCCCAGGAGGAGTACGAGGCGCTGAAGGCCGAGGTGGACGGCCTGGACGCCGACGACGCCGACCTGGCCGAACAGCACGAGGCGGCCAGGCGCCGGCTCGCCGAGGCCGACGCCGCCCTGAGCGCGGCCCGCGAGGCCCTCACCACCACCGAGCGCACCCGCGCCGCGACCCGGGCCCGCCACGAGGCGCTGGCCCTGGGCCTGCGCCGCAAGGACGGCACCGGCATACTCCTCGGCGCCCGCGACCGCCTCACCGGGGTCCTGGGCCCGGCGGCGGAACTCCTGACGGTCACCCCCGGCTACGAGGTCCCCTTGGCCGCGGCCTTCGGCGCGGCGGCGGACGCGATCGCCGTGACCACCCCGGCAGCGGCAGCCGAAGCGATCCGCCTCCTCCGCAAGCAGGACGGGGGCAGGGCAGCACTCCTGCTGGCGGCGAAGGCGCCTCATGGGGCCACGGGGACCGGCGCGACCAGCCCCGACGCACCCGCAGACGCCCCACCATCGGGCGTCCCCCTCCCCGCCGCCGACCTCGTCCGAGGCCCCGCCGACCTCCTGCCCGCCGTCCACCGCCTCCTCCAGGGAATCGTCGTCGTAGGCACCCTGGAGGACGCCGAGGACGTCGTCGGCGTACACCCGGAACTCACCGCCGTGACCGCCGAAGGCGACCTCCTCGGTGCCCACTTCGCACACGGCGGATCGGCGGGGGCGCCGAGCCTGCTGGAGGTTCAGGCCTCCGTCGACGAGGCCGCGGCCGAGCTGGCCGAACTGGCCGTGCGGTGCGACGAGTTGGCCCAGGAGCAGCGGGCGGCGGCGGAACGGCGTACCGAGGCCGCCGACCTCGTGGAGGAACTCGCGGAGCGGCGTCGCGCGGCGGACCGGGAGAAGTCGGCCGTCGCCCAGCAGCTCGGCCGGCTCTCCGGGCAGGCCCGGGGCGCCGCAGGCGAGGCCGAGCGGTCGGTCGCGGCCGCCGCACGCGCCCAGGAGGCGCTGGAGAAGGCCGTACAGGAGGCCGAGGAGCTGGCCGAACGGCTGGCGGTCGCCGAGGAGATGCCGGTCGAGGAGGAGCCCGACACCTCCGTACGCGACCGGCTCGCCGCCGACGGTGCCAACGCCCGGCAGACCGAGATGGAGGCCCGCCTCCAGGTCCGTACCCACGAGGAGCGGGTCAAGGGGCTCGCCGGACGGGCCGACTCGCTCGACCGGGCCGCCCGCGCGGAACGCGAGGCACGCGCGCGTGCCGAGCAGCGCCGCGCCCGGCTGCGGCACGAGGCGGCCGTGGCGGAGGCCGTCGCCTCCGGCGCCCGGCAGCTGCTCGCGCACATCGAGGTGTCCCTCGCCCGCGCCGAGCAGGAACGCGCCGCCGCCGAGGCCGCGAAGGCGCGACGCGAACAGGAACTGGCCACCGCACGCACCCAGGGCCGCGACCTCAAGGCCGAGCTCGACAAGCTCACCGACTCCGTCCACCGCGGCGAGGTGCTCGGCGCCGAGAAGCGGCTGCGCATAGAGCAGCTGGAGACCAAGGCGCTGGAGGAGCTGGGCGTCGAACCGGAGGGGCTGATGACCGAGTACGGCCCGCACCAGCTCGTGCCGCCGTCGCCCCCCGCCGAGGGCGAGGTGCTGCCGGACGACCCCGAGCACCCGCGCAACCAGCCCAAGCCCTTCCACCGGGCCGAGCAGGAGCGGCGGCTCAAGGCAGCCGAGCGGGCGTACCAGCAGCTGGGCAAGGTCAACCCGCTGGCGCTGGAGGAGTTCGCGGCGCTGGAGGAGCGGCACAAGTTCCTCAGCGAGCAGCTGGAGGACCTGAAGAAGACCCGCGCCGACCTGCTTCAGGTGGTGAAGGAGGTCGACGAGCGCGTCGAGCAGGTCTTCACCGAGGCGTACCGGGACACCGCCCGCGAGTTCGAGGGCGTCTTCAGCCGTCTCTTCCCGGGCGGCGAGGGCCGCCTGGTCCTGACCGATCCCGACAACATGCTCACCACGGGCGTGGACGTGGAGGCCCGTCCGCCCGGCAAGAAGGTCAAGCGGCTCAGCCTCCTCTCCGGCGGCGAGCGCTCGCTGACCGCCGTGGCGCTGCTCGTGTCGATCTTCAAGGCCCGGCCGAGCCCGTTCTACGTCATGGACGAGGTCGAGGCGGCGCTGGACGACACCAACCTCCAGCGGCTGATCCGGATCATGCAGGAGCTGCAGGAGGCATCGCAGCTCATCGTGATCACGCACCAGAAGCGCACGATGGAGGTCGCCGACGCGCTCTACGGCGTGTCGATGCAGGGCGACGGCGTCTCCAAGGTCATCTCCCAGCGCCTTCGTTAGCGTCGCCATTCAAGATCAACTCACTCTATGTTCAAGAAGTGAACATAGAGACCTTGGCCACATCCAAAAACCCGCAGTAACTGAACTATTGACTTCGAAACTTGAAGGCATAGTCTCTGCAACGTTGTTTTTACCTTCAGGTCTCACTACCTGAGAGGGCTCACCCCACCCGGCAGCGTTGCCGTGGCCCGAGGAGTTTTTTCGTGACCAGCACAGCGCAGGCACCTCAGCAAGGAGCCAGGACGGCTCAACCCGAGCATCTCGGACACGTCATCTTCATCGCGGCGGCTGCCGCCATGGGCGGTTTCCTGTTCGGTTACGACAGCTCCGTGATCAACGGCGCGGTCGAGGCCATCCGCGATCGCTACGACATCGGCTCCGCGGCCCTCGCCCAGGTCATCGCGATCGCCCTGATCGGCTGTGCCATCGGCGCCGCGACCGCCGGCCGCATAGCCGACCGGATCGGCCGCATCCGGGTCATGCAGATCGCCGCGCTCCTCTTCGTCGTCAGCGCTGTCGGCTCCGCACTGCCCTTCTCCCTCTGGGACTTCGCTCTCTGGCGCGTCGTCGGCGGCTTCGCCATCGGCATGGCCTCCGTCATCGGCCCGGCCTACATCGCCGAGGTCGCACCGCCCGCCTACCGCGGCCGGCTCGGCTCCTTCCAGCAGGCCGCGATCGTCGTCGGCATCGCCATCTCCCAGCTGGTCAACTGGGGCCTGCTCAACGCCGCCGGCGGCGACCAGCGCGGTCACCTGATGGGCCTGGAGGCCTGGCAGGTCATGCTCGGCGTCATGGTCGTCCCCGCCGTCCTCTACGGCATGCTCTCCTTCGCGATCCCCGAGTCCCCGCGCTTCCTGCTCTCCGTCGGCAAGCGTGAGCGCGCCAAGGAGATCCTCGCCGAGGTCGAAGGCAAGGACGTCGACCTGGACGCCCGCGTCGCCGAGATCGAGCACGCGATGACGAGCGAGCACAAGTCCACCTTCAAGGACCTGCTCGGCGGCGGCTTCTTCTTCAAGCCGATCGTCTGGGTCGGTATCGGCCTGTCGGTCTTCCAGCAGTTCGTCGGCATCAACGTCGCGTTCTACTACTCCTCGACGCTGTGGCAGTCGGTCGGTGTCGACCCGGCGGACTCGTTCTTCTACTCCTTCACGACGTCGATCATCAACATCGTCGGCACCGTGATCGCGATGATCTTCGTGGACCGCGTCGGCCGCAAGCCGCTCGCCCTCATCGGCTCGGTCGGCATGGCCGTCGGTCTGGCCCTGGAGGCCTGGGCGTTCTCGTACCACCTCGTCGACGGCAAGCTCCCGAGCACCCAGGGCTGGGTCGCCCTGATCGCCGCCCACGTGTTCGTCCTCTTCTTCGCCCTGTCGTGGGGTGTGGTGGTCTGGGTCATGCTCGGCGAGATGTTCCCGAACAAGATCCGCGCCGCCGCCCTGGGCGTGGCCGCCGCAGCGCAGTGGATCGCCAACTGGGCCATCACCGCGAGCTTCCCGTCGCTGGCCGACTGGAACCTCTCCGGCACCTACGTCATCTACACGGTCTTCGCCGCGCTCTCGATCCCGTTCGTCCTGAAGTTCGTCAAGGAGACGAAGGGCAAGGCACTGGAAGAGATGGGCTGACCTTCCCGAAGGAGGCCCTCAGGGACCGAGGAGATGGGCCAAGTCCCCGCTGCCCTCTCCTCGCACCACCCGCCGCCCCCGCTCCGGCCACTGCCCGGACCGGGGGCGGCGGTGTCGTACCGCCCGTCGTCGCACCCGCCGTTCCGCAGCGGCCCCGTTGCCACCCGGTCACTGACCGCCGCCACCCACGCGCACGTACGGCCCGCCGCCGTCGCCGCGCTGTGGGCCGTCGGCGGCGATCCGGCCGAGGTCATGCCGCTGCTGCTCGGCCTCCTCGACGACGGCATCGTCTCCGAGGCGGCCGACGTGCTCGGCGAGATCGGCCCGCCCGCCGCGGCCGCACTGCCCCGGCTGCGCGAGCTGCTGACGGACGACTACGAATGGGTCCGGGTGCACAGCGCCGCCGCGCTCTGGGAGATCGGCGGCGAGGCCGAGGCACCGGCCGTCCTGGACACCCTGCTCCAGGCATGGGCACAGAACCCGTCGACGGCCAACCACGTCGTGACCTGCCTGGACCGGATGGAGACCCGCGTGGCCCGGGCCGCCCTGCCCCGGCGCGGCGGCCGGTTCCGGAGCGTCGACCACGACGAGGAACTCCAGCGGCTCGGCCGCGCCCTCATCGCGCGGCTCGACCCTCCAGCACCGGAAGCACCCGCTCCGCGAAGAGCCTGAGGCTGCGCCACCCCTCCTCCACCGGCATCCCGCCCGCCAGCGGATGCAGTACGAGACTGTCGGCGTCCAGCGCCACGCACTCCTCCGGAGCGAGGATGCGGTACACGCCCTCCGCGCGCAGCTCCTCCACCGTCGTGGCCGCCGACCTCACCGCCGAGCGGATCCGGCCCGACTGCCAGGAGGCGTAGGTCCGCGCCTCGTGCAGGAAGTGCTCGCCGTACCGCGCCCACGCCTGGTCCGGGTCCTCGGCGATGTGCAGCAGGGGAGTCTCGGCCGCGGGCATCATGACCCAGCCCTCGGTGCCGTACTCGGCGAGCTTCTCCTTGTAGTACGACTCCAGCTCCGGCAGATGCGCGCTCGGGAAGAACGGCAGGCCGAGCCGGGCGGCCCGGCGGGCGGCGGCCTCGGAGGAGCCGCCGACCAGCAGGAGGGGGTGGGGATCGGTGAAGGGGCGCGGGGTGAGCCGTACCGTACGGCCCCGGTGGGTGAACTCCTCGCCGGTCCACGCCTTGAGCAGGGTCTCCAGCAGCTCGTCCTGGAGCCGGCCCCGGCGCCGGAAGTCGACGTCGAACAGGGCGTACTCCTCGGGCCGGTAGCCGATCCCGGCCACCGTCACCAGCCGTCCCCCGCTCAGCAGGTCCAGTACGGCGATCTCCTCGGCCAGCCGCAGCGGATCGTGCAGCGGGCCGATCACCGCCGACACGGTCACCGCGATCCGGCGGGTCGCCCCGAACACTGCGCCCGCGAAGGCGAACGGCGACGGCAGCCAGTTGTCGTCGGCGCCGTGGTGCTCCTCGGTCTGCACGGTGCTGATCCCGTGCTCGTCCGCGTACGCGGCCATCTCCAGGGCGGCCCGGTAACGGGCGGAGAGGGCGGCGGGGGTGGCGCCGGGAGCGACGAGGTTGAAACGGACGACCGTGACGGGCATGGGAAGTCCCCCTCCGGTGCGATGCGTGGAGGGGGACGGTAGCTGACGTAGCGTCAGATAGCTATGCGAAGGCGAGGGGTAGGCTCGCGGGATGACCGACGCCGTACCCACCGATCCGCGGGCGGAGGCCGGCCGGGGCCGGGTCGCGCTCTGGCTCGACCCGGACGACCTGCGGTGGCTCGCCCGGCACTGCTGCTGTCCGGACGACGTCGGCCAGGAGACGACGGTCCGCTGCTCCCGCCTCCGCTTCCGCGCGAGCGCGGCCCTGCACAAGAGCGGCCCGGCCGGCTGACGCCGTCAGGCGTCGACGGTCGCGCGCTCCTCGGCCCGCTCGACGACCTCCGCCGGCCGCGTCACCGCCGGCTTCGGCAGCACCAGGTACAGCACGCCCGAGATCACGATCGTGGCCACCCAGCCGAGGCCGTACTCGCCGATGACGTTGTTCTTCGCGAGCGGGCCGGTGAACCAGTCGGAGGTGGTGAACATCAGGCCCGACACCAGGCCGATCGCCCAGGCGGCCACGGCCGCGGGGGAGAAGCCGCCCTTGTACCAGTAAGCGCTGGTGCGGGTGGTGTCCGTCATGGCGCGGCCGTCGTACTCGGTGCGGCGCAGCATGTCCGCGCCGAAGACGCCGACCCAGGCGGAGAAGGCGACCGCCAGCAGCGACAGGAAGGCGATGAACGAGCTCATGAAGTTCGTCGCCACCAGCATCAGCACACCGCCGAAGACCAGCGAGATCACCGCGTTCACCGAGACCGCCCAGTGGCGCGGCACCTTGAAGCCGAGGGTCTGGGCGGTGAAGCCCGCCGAGTACATCGACATCGAGTTGATCAGCAGCATGCCGATCAGCGCGATGAACAGGTACGGCACCGCGATCCACGTCGGCAGGATCTCGCCGAGGAAGGACACCGGGTCGGTGGCCGAGGCCAGGTCCGGCGTGGCGACCGCCATCACCGCGCCCATCAGGACCATGGGAAGCACGACGACACCGGCGCCGCCGACCGCCGTGCCGACGATCGCCTTCGAGGACGCCGTGCGCGGCAGATAGCGGGTGAAATCCGGCGCGGACGGGATCCAGCTGACACCGCCGGCCGCGATCATGCCGACCCCGGTGATCACCGCGGCCGTCGAACCGGCGCCGTGGTGCATCACCTTCGACCAGTCGGTGTTCGCCACCAGGTAGACCAGGACCAGCACCGAGAAGACGCCGAAGAGGTACGTGGCGTACTTGTTGCACTTCTGCACGGCGTTGATGCCGAGGCCCGAGATCGCGAAGGTCGCGACGACGAACACCAGCAGCATCACCATGTCCAGCACGCTGTTGGCCTTCAGCCCGAACAGGATGTCCAGGATGGTGAGCATCGCGTAGGCGCCGGTGACCGCGTTGATCGTCTCCCAGCCCCAGCGCGCCACCCAGATCAGCGAACCGGGCAGCAGGTTGCCGCGCTGGCCGAAGACCGCGCGCGACAGCGCCATGCCGGGCGCGCCACCGCGCTTGCCCGCGATACCGATCAGACCGACCAGGCCGTACGACACGATCGGCGCCGCCATCGCGACGACGAGCGCCTGCCAGATGTTCAGGTGGTACGCCACGACGAGGCTCGCGCCCATCGTCAGCAGCAGCACGCTGATGTTGGCGCCGACCCAGGTGGGGAACAGCTCGCGGGTCTTCGCCGTGCGCTCGTGATCGGGGACCTGTTCGATACCTCGGGTCTCGAGAGCGCCTTCGGTGTCGACGGTTTTGCTCATGAAAAAGGGGCACCAGACGTGGGTGGACAGGGACGCTCGGGACTCTACGCGCGTCAATAGAGTCGCCACTATCGTACTTTGCTCCGAGTCGTCGCATTAAGTGGCGTTTGTCTCTCGGGCGAAGGCACAAACAGCTTCCTGCGGCGAGGGCTGTCACAGCCCACCGCATGAGCCGTGACACGCCCTGGGTGCGCCTGTGCGAACCCACACGCGCGGCGTCCTCTCGTCCTGATACTGGACGCGTTGTGACCCCGCCTATGAGGGCGTCCCGCCAGGACGAACCGGGCGGCGGGCCGGCCCGGCCCGAGGGCGCGCGGCCCTGATCAGGGAACGGCTGGCCGCGCAGGAGGTCACGCATACTGGAGCCGTTATGGAAACCGTCATCCTTGCTGTAGTCATCGCCGTGGTCGTGCTCGCGGCGCTCGGCGGGCTGTTGGTGGGCACCCGGCGCAAGAAGCCGCTGCCTCCGCCGCCACCGAAGACGCCCGACATCACCGCGCCACCGCCCGAGCCGCACGTCGGCGAAGAGGCCGAGACGCCGCGCGAAGAACCGCGCCGCACCATCGAGGAGGTGGATCTCCCCGGCGGCCCCGCACCGGTCGTCGTGGAGGAGCCCCCTGCCGCCGTCGAGGCTCCCGAGATCGAGATCCCGGAGCCCACCGCGGGCCGGCTGATCCGGCTGCGCGCCCGCCTGTCCCGCTCCCAGACCGCCCTCGGCAAGGGCCTGCTCACGCTGCTCTCGCGCGAGCACCTGGACGACGAGACCTGGGAGGAGATCGAGGACACGTTGCTCACCGCCGACGTCGGCGTGCAGCCCACCCAGGAGCTGGTCGACAGCCTGCGCGAGCGCGTGAGGGTGCTCGGCACCCGTACGCCCGAGGAGCTGCGCGGCCTGCTGCGCGAGGAGCTGCTCAAGGTGATCGGCACGGACTTCGACCGCACGGTCAAGACCGAGCCCGCGGACCGCAAGCCCGGCATCGTGATGGTCGTCGGCGTCAACGGCACCGGCAAGACCACCACCACCGGCAAGCTCGCGCGCGTGCTCGTGGCCGACGGCCGCACCGTCGTGCTGGGCGCCGCCGACACCTTCCGCGCCGCCGCCGCCGACCAGCTGCAGACCTGGGGCGAGCGGGTCGGCGCCTACACCGTGCGCGGGCCGGAGGCCGGCGACCCCGCCTCCGTCGCCTTCGACGCGGTGAAGGAAGGCAAGGAGATGGGGGTCGACGTCGTCCTCATCGACACCGCCGGCCGCCTGCACACCAAGACCGGTCTCATGGACGAGCTCGGCAAGGTCAAGCGGGTCGTGGAGAAGCACGCGCCGCTGGACGAGGTGCTGCTCGTCCTGGACGCCACCACCGGCCAGAACGGCCTGGTGCAGGCCCGCGTCTTCGCGGAGGTCGTGGACATCACCGGCATCGTGCTGACCAAGCTGGACGGCACGGCCAAGGGCGGCATCGTCGTCGCGGTCCAGCGCGAGCTGGGCGTCCCGGTCAAGCTGGTCGGCCTCGGCGAGGGTGCGGACGACCTCGCGCCCTTCGAGCCGGATGCGTTCGTGGACGCTCTGATCGGTGACTGACCGGTTACAGATTGCGTTGACTGACAGGCAGCGCCCGCCCCAAGGTGTAGTTGGGGACGGGCGCTTCGCCTTTGTGCGCCACCGGCGCCGCGCTCGCGGACGTGGTGGTTCGCCCGTCGTGGTGCCTCAATGGATGGTTGCTGTGGTCGGGGGCGGGGGAGAAGCGCTCGCGTTCGCGACCGGCCGGCCCGGCAGCAGCCGTGCCGCGGGTGGCTGTGTCGTCGAGCCGGGCGTGGCCGGGCGCAGCGGGCGCACGGGGCCGGCCTGGAGGCGTTCGTGGACGCTCTGATCGGTGACTGACTGGTTACGCTTGCGGTGACTGACGGGAAGCGAGCTGGGCGTTCGTGGGCGCGCTCAGTGGCGGTCATCGCCCACGTCCCCAATCGGCAGGTGCTCGCGAGAAGCGCCCGCCCCAAGGTGCAGTTGGGGACGGGCGCTTCGCCTTGCGGCGGGGCTGGTGCTGAATCAGGCCCGCGCTCGCGACCGGTGGGCCACATAGGCCAGCGTGCCCAGCAGCAGTCGCGCCGCCGGAGGACGGGTCGCCGAGTCCAGTGCGGGCGGGCGCAGCCAGCGCACCGGGCCCAGGCCGCCCCGGTCGGAGGGCGGCGCGGTGATGTGCGTACCGGGCCCGAGGCCGCGCAGGTCCAGGGCCGAGGGATCGTCCCAGCCCATGCGGTAGAGCAGCCGGGGGAGCTCGGCGGCGGCGCCGGGGGCGACGAAGAAGTGGGCGCGGCCGTCCGGGGTCGCGGTCACCGGGCCGAGGGGGAGCCCCATCCGCTCCAGGCGGGCCAGGGCGCGGCGGCCCGCGGCCTCGGAGACCTCGACGACGTCGAACGCCCGGCCGACCGGAAGCATCACCGCGGCGCCCGGCACCTCCGACCAGGCTTTGCTCACCTCGTCCAGCGTGGCCCCGGCCGGCACCTGGGCCGCGAACTCCAGCGGATGCGCGCCCGGCGCCGGGCAGTCGGCGCGTCCGCACGAGCAGGCGCCCGCCGCGGCCCGGGCTCCCGGCACCACGTCCCAGCCCCACAGCCCGGTGAACTCGGCGACGGCCGTGCACTCCGACGAACGGCCGCGCCGACGCGTGCCGGAGCGGATCTCGCGAATGCCGCCGATCGTGAAGTCCATGCCCCCTCCAACGGGTCCAGCGCGCCGGTGGTTACGCCACGGAGCGAGACGGAAGCGGAACGTAACGCTACGGCTCCGCCTTCCCCGGTCGCCGCGAGGCGAAGGCGGCGCCTTGAGGTGCTGCGGGGGGCGCATCGGGGTGTTCGCGCCCCCGGGTGCACCACTCCGCCCACTTCCGGCCGTCCTATGTCAAGTGAATCGCGTGTCGCCGACCGTGAGTTCATTCGAAGGGGTGGCGAATGGTGGCGTTTCAGGGATCCCGGTGGTTGAGCGGGTGATCGTAGGATTACTGTGAGTGCGCGAGTCCGGTCGGCATATGCGTGGCTGGGTATGCCGGAGGCGAGGCGTCAGCTCGTTCGAAGGGTGAGAACCGGCGGACAAGAGGCCGTATTTACAGCATTCTGATAAGGCTTGGCGCACTCGACGACAAGTGGTCTCAGGGATGGGGGCGTTCCAGTGAGCGGCAACGGCGGTAGCGGAGCGAACGCTGACAGGCGCCCCAACGACCTGCTCGGCTCGTGGTTCGTGCGGAGCGGCTGGTCCAAGGGCGAGCTGGCCCGCCAGGTGAACCGCCGGGCACGCCAGCTGGGTGCCAACCACATCTCCACCGACACCTCGCGCGTGCGCCGCTGGCTGGACGGGGAGAACCCGCGCGAGCCGATCCCGCGCATCCTCTCGGAGCTGTTCTCCGAGCGCTTCGGCTGTGTGGTCTCCATCGAGGACCTCGGCCTGCGCGCCGCCCGCCAGTCACCCTCCGCGTCCGGTGTCGACCTGCCCTGGACGGCCCCGCAGACGGTCGCCCTGCTCAGCGAGTTCTCGCGCAGCGACCTGATGCTGGCCCGGCGCGGCTTCCTCGGCACCTCGCTGGCGCTGTCCGCCGGGCCCTCCCTCATCGAGCCCATGCAGCGCTGGCTCGTCCCGAACCCCACCTCCCCGGTCCCCGCCGAGCCGGAGCCCGTCCTCGACCCCCGCAGGCCCGGCCGGCTGTCCAAGCCCGAGCTGGACCTGCTGGAGTCCACCACGCGGATGTTCCGGCAGTGGGACGCCCAGTGCGGCGGCGGTCTGCGCCGCAAGGCGGTCGTCGGCCAGCTGCACGAGGTCACCGACCTGCTCCAGGAACCCCAGCCCGAGGCGACCACCCGCAAGCTCTTCAAGGTCGCCGCCGAACTCGCCGAACTGGCCGGCTGGATGTCGTACGACGTGGGCCTCCAGCCCACCGCGCAGAAGTACTTCGTCCTCGCCCTGCACGCGGCCAAGGAGGCCGGCGACAAGCCCCTCGGCTCGTACATCCTCTCCAGCATGAGCCGGCAGATGATCCATCTGGGCCGGCCCGACGACGCGCTGGAGCTGATCCACCTCGCCCAGTACGGCAGCCGCGACTGCGCGAGCCCGCGCACCCAGTCCATGCTGTATGCGATGGAGGCCCGCGCCTACGCCAACATGGGCCAGCCCGGCAAGACCAAGCGCGCGGTCCGTATGGCCGAGGACACCTTCGCCGAGGCCGACGAGTGGGACGAGCCGGACCCCGACTGGATCCGCTTCTTCTCCGAGGCCGAGCTGTACGGCGAGAACTCCCACTCCTTCCGCGACCTCGCCTACGTCGCCGGACGCAGCCCCGCCTACGCCTCCCTCGCCGAGCCGCTCATGCGCAAGGCGGTGGAGAGGTTCGCGGAGGACAGCGAACACCAGCGGTCGTACGCGCTGAACCTGATCGGCATGGCCACGGTGCACCTGCTCCAGCGCGAGCCCGAGCAGAGCACGGCCTACGCCTGCCAGGCCATGGAGATCGCCAGGAAAGTCCGCTCCGAGCGTGTGAACACTCGTATTCGAAAGACGGTCGACACGGCCGTACGGGACTACGGCGATCTCGCCGCCGTCGTCGACCTCGGCGATCAGCTCGCCGTCGACCTGCCAGAGACCGCCGAAGCGGTCTGACGCACCCGGCTCCCCTGCCCCGGCCGCGGCCGGTCCTCCCGAACTGCCCGACTCGGCTCCCCCACGCCAGGTCATCGGAGAGGCCCGCCGTGGCCGGCCTGTTTCCCCGTACGTGTCACCACGTGCCGACCGGAGCAGGTTGCGTCACGATAACGATCGGCAGGGTCGAGATCCGGCAGTTCATGGACGCGTAACACGCCAGGCGCCTTCGTCACCCCGGCGAAACAACGAGGGGCTTCCACCGAAACCGCGCTGCGCCAATCTCATGGCGCATAACCGGCCCACACCCCACGACCCGCCGGACCGCTCAGGCACCGCCCGCACGGGGCCGTACCAACCGACGAGGAGACGCCGATGGCACCAGCCATCACGCTTGCCGCGGAGGCACCCAAGCTGTCTGCCGCGAACACAGGCTTCATGCTCATAGCTTCTGCCCTGGTGCTGATCATGACGCCGGGTCTCGCCTTCTTCTACGGAGGCATGGTCCGCGTCAAGAGCACCCTGAACATGCTGATGATGAGCTTCATCAGCATGGGCATCGTCACCATCTTGTGGGTCCTCTACGGCTTCTCCCTTGCCTTCGGCACGAACAACGGCCTCATCGGCTGGGACTCCGACTGGTTCGGCCTGCGCAAGATCGGCCTGACGGAGCTGTGGCCCGGCTACACCATCCCGATCTTCGTGTTCATGGTCTTCCAGATGATGTTCGCGATCATCACGCCGGCCCTGATCAGCGGCGCCCTCGCGGACCGCGTCAAGTTCTCGGCCTGGTCGCTGTTCCTCGCCCTGTGGCTCACGCTCGTGTACGTCCCGGTCGCCCACTGGGTGTGGGGCGCCGACGGCTGGGCCTACAAGCTCGGGGTGATCGACTTCGCGGGTGGTACGGCGGTCCACATCAACGCGGGTGCCGCGGCGCTCGGCGTCATCCTCGTCATCGGCAAGCGCGTCGGCTTCAAGAAGGACCCGATGCGCCCGCACAGCCTGCCGCTGGTCATGCTCGGTGCCGGTCTGCTGTGGTTCGGCTGGTTCGGCTTCAACGCGGGCTCCTGGCTCGGCAACGACGACGGCGTCGGCGCGCTGATGTTCGTCAACACGCAGGTCGCGACGGCCGCCGCCATGCTGGCCTGGCTCGCCTACGAGAAGATCCGGCACGGCGCGTTCACCACGCTGGGCGCCGCCTCCGGCGCGGTCGCCGGTCTGGTCGCGATCACCCCGTCCGGCGGCGCGGTCTCCCCGCTCGGCGCGATCGCCGTCGGCGCCATCGCGGGTGTCGCCTGCGCCGCGGCCGTGGGCCTGAAGTTCAAGTTCGGATACGACGACTCCCTCGACGTCGTCGGCGTCCACATGGTCGGCGGCATCATCGGCTCCCTGCTGATCGGCTTCTTCGCCACCGGCAAGGGCCAGTCCACCGCGACCGGTGTCTTCTACGGCGACCACAGCTGGACCCAGCTGTGGAAGCAGTTCGCCGGTGTCGGCGCGGTCCTCGCCTACTCGCTGATCGTCTCGGCGGTCCTCGCCTTCCTGCTCGACAAGACGATCGGCATGCGGGTCACCGAGGACGCGGAGATCTCCGGCATCGACCAGGCCGAGCACGCCGAGACCGCCTACGACTTCAGCGGTGCCGGCGGCGGTGTCATCGGCTCCACCGCCCCCGCCCCCACCCTGGCCGCCACGCAGACCAAGAAGGTGGACGCATGAAGCTCATCACCGCCGTCGTCAAGCCCCACCGGCTGGACGAGATCAAGGAGGCCCTGCAGGCCTTCGGCGTCCACGGCCTGACGGTCACCGAGGCCAGCGGTTACGGTCGTCAGCGGGGCCACACCGAGGTCTACCGCGGTGCCGAGTACACCGTCGACCTGGTCCCCAAGATCCGCATAGAGGTCCTGGCCGAGGACGACGACGCGGAGCAGCTGATCGAGGTCATCGTCAAGGCGGCCCGCACCGGCAAGATCGGCGACGGCAAGGTCTGGTCCCTGCCGGTCGAGACGGCCGTACGGGTCCGCACCGGCGAGCGCGGCCCGGACGCGCTCTGATCACAACTTCTCAGAACGGGAGTCGCTGGGTGACGGGAACGGACGAGCGGATGGCAGAGGACTCGGGACCCAGCGGCTACGCGGCGGCCCGGCTGCGCCTCCTCACCGAGGGTGCGCGGTCCGGGCCGCCGCGCCGTGCCGCCCTCGCGGACCTGACCGACGACTGGCTCGCCGGGCTGTTCAAGGCGGCCGCCGAGGGGTTCCCGGGCGCCTCCCTGGTCGCCGTCGGCGGCTACGGCCGCGGCGAGCTGTCCCCGCGCAGCGACCTGGACCTGCTCCTGCTGCACGACGGCAGTGACACCAAGGCCGTCGCCGCCCTGGCCGACCGCCTCTGGTATCCGGTCTGGGACATGGGCCTCGCCCTCGACCACTCCGTGCGCACCCCGGCGGAGGCCCGCAAGACCGCCGGGGAGGATCTGAAAGTCCAACTCGGCCTCCTGGACGCGCGTCATCTCGCCGGCGATCCCGGCCTGACCGCCGGCCTGCGTACGGCCGTGCTCGCCGACTGGCGCAACCAGGCCCCCAAACGCCTGCCCGAACTCCAGGAACTCTGCGCCGAGCGCGCCGAGCGCCAGGGCGAGCTGCAGTACCTGCTGGAACCCGACCTCAAGGAGGCGCGCGGCGGCCTGCGGGACGCCACCGCCCTGCGCGCCGTCGCCGCCTCCTGGCTCGCCGACGCCCCGCGCGAGGGCCTCGCGGACGCCCACCGGCGGCTGCTCGACGTACGGGACGCGCTGCACCTGGCGACCGGCCGTGCCACCGACCGGCTCGCGCTGCAGGAGCAGGACCAGGTGGCGGCCGAGCTGGGGCTGCTGGACGCGGATATCCTGCTGCGGCAGGTGTACGAGGCGGCCCGGGTCATCTCGTACGCCAGTGACGTCACCTGGCGCGAGGTGGGGCGCGTGCTGCGGTCGCGCGCCGTCCGTCCCCGTCTGCGCGCCATGCTGGGCGGCGGCAAGCCCGTCGCCGAGCGCTCCCCGCTCGCCGAGGGCGTGGTGGAGCAGGACGGCGAGGTGGTGCTCGCCCGCGCCGCACGCCCCGAGCGCGACCCCGTGCTTCCCTTGCGCGCCGCGGCCGCCGCCGCACAGGCCGGCCTCCCGCTCTCCCTGCACGCCGTACGGCGCATGGCCGCCACCGCGCGCCCCCTGCCCACGCCCTGGCCCGCCGAGGCCCGTGAGCAGCTGGTGACGCTGCTCGGCTCCGGCCGTCCGACCGTCGACGTCTGGGAGGCACTGGAGGCGGAAGGCCTGATCAGCCGCCTGCTGCCGGACTGGGAACGGGTCCGCTGCCGCCCGCAGCGCAACGCCGTCCACATCTGGACGGTCGACCGGCACCTGATCGAGACGGCCGTCCGCGCCTCCGAACTGACCCGCCGGGTCAGCCGCCCCGACCTGCTCCTGGTGTCCGCCCTGCTGCACGACATCGGCAAGGGCTGGCCCGGCGACCACTCGGTGGCCGGCGAGATCATCGCCAAGGACGTGGCAGCCCGGATCGGCTTCGACCGCGCGGACGTGGAGGTGCTGTCCGTCCTGGTCCGCCACCACCTGCTGCTGATCGAGACGGCCACCCGCCGCGACCTCGACGACCCGGCCACGGTCCGCTCGGTCGCCGAGGCGGTCGGCAGCCAGAGCACCCTGGAGCTGCTGCACGCCCTGACCGAGGCCGACGCCCTCGCCACCGGCCCCGCGGCCTGGTCCTCCTGGCGCGGCTCCCTCGTCGCCGACCTGGTGGGGCGGGTCTCCGCCGTACTCGCCGGCGACGCCCCCGCCGAGTCGGAGCCCGCCGCGCCCACGGTCGAGCAGGAGCGGCTGGCGATCGAGGCCTACCGCACCGGCGGCCCGGTCCTCGCGCTGCGCGCCCAGACGGAACCGGTCGCCGAGCAGGAGTCCGTCCAGGAACCCCTGGGCGTCGAGCTGATCATCGCCGTACCCGACCAGCCCGCCGTCCTCCCCGCCGTCGCCGGTGTCCTCGCCGTGCACCGGCTCACCGTCCGCACGGCCGAGCTGCGCACCCTGCGCCTGCCCGACGACGTCGACGACGGCTCGGTGCTGCTGCTGAACTGGCGGGTGGCCGCCGAGTACGGCTCCCTGCCGCAGGCGACCCGGCTGCGCGCCGACCTCGTCCGCGCCCTCGACGGCACCCTGGACATCGCCGGCCGCCTCGCCGAACGGGACGCGGCCTACCCCCGCCGGCGCGGCTGGGTGGCCCCGCCGCCGAGGGTGACCGTCGCTCCGGCGGCCTCCCACCACGCCACGGTGATCGAGGTCCGTACCCAGGACGCCCCGGGCCTGCTGTACCGGATCGGGATGGCCCTGGAGAAGGCGGGGGTGCGGGTGCGGAGCATGCACGTGTCGACGCTGGGTTCCAACGCGGTGGATGCGTTTTACGTCACCACCGGCGCGGGGGAACCGCTGCCGGCCGAGGACGCCGGGTCGCTGGCACGGGTCCTGGAGGAGACGTTGCGGGCGTGACGCCGGCGGGCGCGTGGTGTGTTCCCGGTCGCTGACCAGAGCAGGCGGGGACGATTTGCTTGCGGGTCCGGATACCCTGGAGGGCAGCCCGAACCGTCTCCGACTTCCGAGGACCGACGCCACCGTGTTCGATACCCTCTCCGACCGCCTCAGCGCGACATTCAAGAATCTCCGCGGGAAGGGGCGCCTCAGCGAGGCGGACATCGACGCCACGGCGCGCGAGATCCGTATCGCGCTCCTCGAAGCGGATGTCGCCCTCCCGGTCGTCCGGACCTTCATCAAGAACGTCAAGGAGAGGGCGCTCGGCGCCGAGGTCTCCAGGGCGCTGAACCCGGCCCAGCAGGTCCTGAAGATCGTCAACGACGAGCTCGTCACCATCCTCGGTGGCGAGACCCGGCGCCTGCGCTTCGCCAAGCAGCCGCCCACCGTGATCATGCTGGCGGGTCTGCAGGGTGCCGGTAAGACCACCCTCGCGGGCAAGCTCGGCCGGTGGCTGAAGGAGCAGGGCCACTCGCCGTTGCTGGTCGCCGCCGACCTCCAGCGCCCGAACGCCGTCAACCAGCTGAGCGTCGTCGCCGAGCGCGCCGGCGTCGCCGTCTACGCCCCCGAGCCGGGCAACGGCGTCGGTGACCCGGTCAAGGTCGCCAAGGACTCCATCGACCACGCGAAGTCCAAGGTCCACGACATCGTGATCGTGGACACCGCCGGCCGCCTCGGCATCGACGCCGAGATGATGCAGCAGGCCGCGGACATCCGCGACGCGGTCTCCCCGGACGAGATCCTGTTCGTCGTCGACGCGATGATCGGTCAGGACGCCGTCAACACCGCCGAGGCCTTCCGCGACGGCGTCGGCTTCGACGGTGTGGTGCTCTCCAAGCTCGACGGCGACGCCCGCGGTGGTGCCGCCCTGTCGATCCGGCAGATCACCGGCAAGCCGATCATGTTCGCGTCGAACGGCGAGAAGCTGGACGACTTCGACGCCTTCCACCCGGACCGGATGGCCTCCCGCATCCTCGACATGGGTGACCTGCTCACCCTGATCGAGCAGGCGGAGAAGACCTTCAGCCAGGAAGAGGCCGCCAAGATGGCCTCGAAGCTGGCGTCCAAGAAGGGCCAGGACTTCACCCTGGACGACTTCCTGGCCCAGATGGAGCAGGTCCGGAAGATGGGCAGCATCAGCAAGCTGCTCGGCATGCTCCCGGGCATGGGCCAGATCAAGGACCAGATCCAGAACATCGACGAGCGGGACGTCGACCGCACCGCCGCGATCATCAAGTCGATGACCCCGGGCGAGCGCCAGGACCCGACGATCATCAACGGCTCCCGCCGCGCCCGTATCGCCAAGGGTTCCGGTGTCGAGGTCAGCGCGGTGAAGAACCTGGTCGAGCGGTTCTTCGAGGCCCGCAAGATGATGTCCCGCATGGCCCAGGGCGGCGGCATGCCGGGCATGCCGGGGATCCCGGGCATGGGCGGCGGCCCCGGCCGGCAGAAGAAGCAGCAGAAGAAGGCCAAGGGCAAGCAGCGCTCCGGCAACCCGATGAAGCGCAGGCAGCAGGAGCTGGAGGAGGCCCAGCGCCGCGAGGCCGCCGCGCAGGGGGGCGCCTTCGGGCTCCCGCAGCAGGGCGGTCAGGACTTCGAGCTGCCGGACGAGTTCAAGAAGTTCATGGGCTGAGCCCCGTTCGTACGTCCCTGAGGGCGCCCCCCGGCCGAGGGGGGCGCCCTCAGCGCATGCCGACGTCCGCCATATGCCGTAACGTCCAGATATGAGCGATGCGGCGCCACCACGCAAGACTCCGGATCAGCCGTGGCGCACCGAGGGCACCCCCGACGAATCGCCCCGGCGGCCCGGCGGTGGAAGGATCCGCGGCGGCAAGTGGTGGGGACTGCTGGTCACCGCGGTGATCGTCTTCCTGCTGGCCTATGTCGGTCTGAACTATCTCGGCCAGGGCAACCAGCCGACGATCTCGTACACGGAGTTCAGCAGGCAGGTCGCGGCCGGCAACGTCGCCAAGATCTACTCCAAGGGTGACGCGATCCAGGGCCAGCTCAAGAGTGCGCGGGCCAGCCCCGAGGGCGGCGGCTCGTACACCCGGTTCAAGACACAGCGCCCGGCCTTCGCGGACGACAGGCTGTGGCAGAACCTGAGCAGCCACGGGGTGACGGTGACCGCGCGGCCGGTCGTGCAGGAGCGCAGCCTGCTGTCCAACGTGCTGATCTCCCTCATCCCGATCGCGGTCCTGGCCGTGGTGTGGATCTTCTTCGCACGGCGGATCGGCGGGGCCCTGCCCGGCGCGGGCGGTCTGTTCGGCCGCCGGGCGCCGCCCAAACCGGTCGGGCTGCGGCCGGGCACCGAGCGCACGACCTTCGCGGACGTGGCCGGCATCGACGAGGTCAAGGGCGAACTGGACGACGTCGTCGACTTCCTGGAGCACCCCGACGTCTACCGGAGGATGGGTGCGAAGCTGCCCCGCGGCGTGCTGCTCGCGGGTCCGCCCGGCACCGGCAAGACCCTGCTGGCCCGCGCGGTCGCGGGCGAGGCCGGTGTGCCGTTCTTCTCCGCCTCCGCGTCCGAGTTCATCGAGATGATCGTCGGCGTCGGCGCGTCCCGCGTCCGCGAACTCTTCGCCGAGGCCCGGAAGGTGGCGCCGTCGATCATCTTCATCGACGAGATCGACACCATCGGCCGGGCACGCGCCGGCGGCGCCTCCATGAGCGGGCACGACGAGCGCGAGCAGACGCTGAACCAGATCCTCACCGAGATGGACGGCTTCTCCGGCGCGGAGGGCGTCATCGTCATCGCGGCGACCAACCGCGCGGACATCCTGGACCCGGCCCTGACCCGTCCCGGCCGCTTCGACCGGGTGGTCAACGTGGCCCCGCCGGACCGCACCGGGCGCGAGTCGATCCTGCGCATCCACACCCGGGACATCCCGCTCGGGCCCGACGTCGACCTGACCCAGATGGCCCGTGTCACCCCGGGCATGACGGGCGCGGATCTGGCCAATCTCGCCAACGAGGCCGCTCTGCTCGCGGTCAAGCGCAAGCAGGAGCAGGTGACCGCCTCGGACATGTCGGAGGCGCTGGAGAAGGTCCAGCTGGGGGCCGAGCGCACCCTGGTGATGCCCGAGGACGACCGCCGGCGCACCGCGTACCACGAGAGCGGACACGCCCTCCTGGGCATGCTGCAGCCCGGCGCCGATCCGGTCCGCAAGATCACCATCGTGCCGCGCGGCCGGGCACTCGGGGTGACCATGTCCACGCCCGAGGTGGAGCGGTACGCCCACTCGGAGGACTACCTGCGCGGTCGCATCATCGGCGCCCTGGGCGGCATGGCGGCGGAGGACGTCGTCTACGGGGTGGTCACCACGGGTGCGGAGAACGACCTCGAACAGGTCACCAACATCTCGCGCGGGATGGTGGCCCGCTGGGGCATGAGCGAGCGGGTCGGCCGCCTGTCCGCCCTCCCGAGCGACGCCCAGCAGGCCTACGGCCTCTCCGCCGCCCCGCAGACGCTCGACGTGATCGACGTCGAGATGCGGCGGATCGTGGACGAGTGCTACGAGGAGGCGTGCCGCAAACTCCGCGACCACCGCGGCCAGCTGGACGCCCTGGCGCAGGCGCTGCTGGAGAGCGAGACGCTGGAGGAGGCGGAGGCGTACCGGATCGCCGGGATCACCCGCCTGACCAAGGAGGGCGACTCCTAAGGCACACGGGCGACCAGGTAGCGGAAGACGTTCGGCATCCACACCGTCCCGTCCGGGCGCAGGTACGGGTGCAGGGCCTCCGTCAGCTCCTTGTCGACCTGCTTGGCGTCCGTCGCCGCGATCGCCGCGTCGAACAGACCGGTCGACAGCAGCCCCCGTACCGCGCTGTCGACGTCGGCGTACCCGAACGGACAGGCCACCCGCCCCGAGCCGTCCGGCTTCAGCCCCGCCCGCTGGGCGACCTCCTCCAGGTCGTCCCGCAGGGCCGGCCGCCAGCTGCGCGCGCTGCGCAGGGGATCGGCCAGCTTCGTCGCCACCCGCAGCACCGAGGAGGTGGCGCAGCGCTCCGGCGGACCCCAGCCGGCCAGCACCACGGCGGCACCGCGCGCGGCCGGCGGCAGCGCGTCCGCCAGTAGCTCAGCGAGCCCCTCGGAGTCGCCCGCGAGGCACCCGATCGGCTCGAAGACGGTCACCAGGGTGTAGGCGGCGTCCTCCGCGCCGGCCGCGTCGCCGGGCGAGCCGGCGACGAGCTCCACGGCGGCACGCGCGCGTGTACGCCCGCTTGTGCCGAGCCCGCCGTCGCCGTGCGCGCCGGACGGGCCGGGAGCACCGTGCGGGCCGGGGGCGCCGGACGGGCCCTCCTCTTCGGCGCGCGCATCGCGCCCGCCGGGGTAGCCACGCCCGTCGCGGCCTCCGCCGCGGGTACCGGTGCCGCCGAGGACGCCTCCGTTCGCGCCGCGCCGGGCGTCCGGCAGCAGGCGTTCGCGGGCGAGGGCGAGCCGTTCGGGGCAGGCGGCGTCGACACCGGTCACCTCGGCACCTCTGCCGGCCGCCAGCAGCAGCGCCAGCCCGGCGCCGCAGCGCAGGCCCAGCAGCCGGGTGGCGGGGCCCACTTCGAGTCGCTCGTAGACGGCTTCGTAGAGCGGCACCAGCATCCGCTCCTGGATCTCGGACCAGTCACGCGCGCGTGCGCACAGGTCCACGCGGGGTGCGGAGTCCGCGTGAGGCACGTGCCGCCGCACGAGCGTAGGTGTCATAGGTAAGCGCCCCAATCCGCCGACAGTTCACCGCTGTGCCCGGTTGCGTGGCCCCCGTACCGTGCGCGCGCACTTCCCACGTATGCCAGGTAACTCCCGGCTCGCTGCCCCGTCCAGGGGTCGTGGGGCCCGGCTTGGGGCCTTGGCGCGGGTGTGGCGAGATTTCACATCCCGGCAATCTGGATGGCCGTACGGTGACCGCTCCGGGCAAACGGGCCGGTGCCGCAGGCCCGGAGCAGGCGCGGTAACGTCACGCGCGCCACGGACGCTGACCGGAGTGAGACTTCACGACGAGAGCGGCCGAAACCTCTCTTGCGCGACGGCCGACCACACTCGCACCGGGGTCTACATGCCGGGTCGTACGGCGGCCTACGCACCAGCTTGGTATGAGCTGTGCGGCTTCTCCGCAGATCAGCGCACCCGCCCTCGTCCGGACGCATCAGCGGCAACTGACGGGTACGTGCAAATTATTTGGGATGCCCCGGAATAGGAACACATTCGAGCTCCCGCTCGTTGTCATTACGTGAGCACGACACAGACACCACCTGTTCTCGCCGCAGAGCTGGCGCAGGCGTGGGCCGACATTCAGCGGTACCACCCCGAGCTGCCGGACCTCGCCGCGCCAGAATCCCTGATCGGAGAGTCGTCGTCCGCGTGCGGACACGAGCTCTCCTTCGAGCGACTGCTGCATGAGGCAGTCCACGGCATCGCCGCCGCCCGTGGGATCCGCGACACCTCCCGCGCCGGCCGCTACCACAACCGCCGTTTCCTCGCGATCGCCGAGGAGCTGGGCCTCGACCACCCGGAGGAGCCGCACCCGAGCAGCGGTTTCTCGCTGGTCACGCTCAACCCCGAGGCCAAGCGGCGCTACCGCCCGACCATCGAACGGCTGCAGCGCGCACTGAAGGCCCACACGGCGGCGACCTCCTCGGACACCACCCGCAGCTTCCGCGGCCCCGCCGCCCGTCACGGCTCCTCCGGCGGTGGCGTCCGGGTCAAGGCGGTCTGCGACTGCGGCCGCAACGTCCGCGTGGTCCCCTCGGTCCTCGCCCAGGCCCCCATCGTCTGTGGTGGCTGCGGCAAGCCCTTCAGAATTCCGGAGGTCGCGGGAGCGGCGTGATACGGGCCGCGGGAACCGGCATCTCGTGGGTGCCGGTGGCGGGCCCTCGGCCGGCAACTTCACAGCACCGGGCAGCGCACCCGGCGTGACCTCACCTCCACGCCGGGTGCCTCCCAGGCATGCCCGGGACCGACCGGCTCACCCTCGGCCGAAAGCGACCCGCCGCGTATGGCACAATGGCTAGCTGTACTCGACAGCCGCACAGGACCCCTCTCTCCTCCGGCTGACGCGTCCATCGGGCACTCGGGTACCGCAACCCCACGCGGCAGCTCGCCGTGCCCAACCACGTCAAATCCAGGAGAACCCACTCCCGTGGCAGTCAAGATCAAGCTGAAGCGTCTGGGCAAGATCCGTTCGCCTCACTACCGCATCGTCGTCGCCGACTCCCGTACCCGCCGTGACGGCCGGGCCATCGAGGAGATCGGCAAGTACCACCCGACCTACAACCCGTCGGTCATCGAGGTGGACGCCGAGCGCGTGGCGTACTGGCTCGGTGTCGGCGCCCAGCCGACCGAGCCCGTTCTCGCCATCCTGAAGAAGACCGGCGACTGGCAGAAGTTCAAGGGCGAGCCGGCTCCCGCGCCGCTGCTCGTCGCCGAGCCGAAGGCCGCGCGTCCGTCGTTCGAGGCTCTCGGCGGTGACGACGAGGGCAAGGGTGAGGCGATCACCCAGAAGAAGAAGGCTGAGAAGAAGGACGAGGCGGCTGCCGAGTCCGAGTCGACCGAGGCCTGAGCAGCATGCTCGAGGAGGCGCTTGAGCACCTCGTGAAGGGCATCGTCGACAACCCTGACGATGTGCAGGTCGCCTCGCGCAACCTGCGCCGCGGGCGCGTGCTCGAGGTCCGGGTCCACCCGGACGACCTCGGCAAGGTGATCGGCCGCAACGGCCGCACCGCGCGTGCCCTGCGCACCGTCGTGGGCGCCATCGGCGGTCGCGGTGTCCGCGTCGACCTCGTCGACGTGGACCACGTCCGCTGACGCTTCATCGCAACCGGCTCGGGCCGGGGAGGGCCACTGGCCGTCCCCGGCCCGCAGTCGTATGAGCAGGACGCCGGTAGGAGATGACAGGAGAATTGGACACGTGCAGCTGGTAGTCGCACGGATCGGCCGTGCCCATGGCATCAAGGGCGAGGTCACCGTCGAGGTACGCACCGACGAGCCGGAACTCAGGCTCGCGCCCGGCGCCGTACTCGGCACGGACCCCGCCTCCGCGGGACCGCTGACCATCGAGACGGGGCGCGTCCACAGCGGCCGCCTCCTGCTGCGCTTCGAGGGCGTCACCGACCGCAACACGGCCGAGGCCCTGCGCAACACCCTCCTGATCGCCGAGGTCGACCCGGAGGAACTGCCCGAGGGCGAGGACGAGTACTACGATCACCAGCTCATCGATCTCGACGTGGTCACCGAGGACGGGGTGGAGGTCGGCCGGATCACCGAGATCTCGCACCTGCCCTCCCAGGACCTGTTCATCGTGGAGCGCCCGGACGGGACCGAGGTGATGATCCCGTTCGTCGAGGAGATCGTCACCGACATCGATCTGGAGGAGCAGAAGGCGGTCATCGCCCCGCCGCCGGGTCTGATCGACGACCGCGCCGAGATCGCGTCCTCCCGCGACACCGGGGAAGAGTCGTAATGCGCCTCGACGTCGTCACGATCTTCCCCGAGTACCTGGACCCGCTGAACGTCTCCCTCGTCGGCAAGGCACGCGCGCGTGGGCAGCTCGATGTCCGGGTGCACGATCTGCGCTCGTGGACGTACGACCGCCACAACACCGTCGACGACACGCCGTACGGCGGCGGCCCCGGCATGGTCATGAAGACCGAGCCCTGGGGCGACGCCCTGGACACGATCCTCGCCGACGGCTACGAGACGGGCGCCACGGCCCCCGCGCTGATCGTGCCCACCCCCAGCGGCCGCTCCTTCACCCAGGAACTCGCCGTGGAGCTCTCCGAGCGCCCCTGGCTGATCTTCACGCCGGCCCGCTACGAGGGCATCGACCGGCGCGTCATGGACGAGTACGCCACGCGCGTGCCCGTCTACGAGGTCTCCATCGGCGACTACGTGCTGGCCGGCGGCGAGGCGGCCGTACTGGTCATCACGGAGGCCGTGGCGCGGCTGCTGCCCGGCGTCCTCGGCAACGCCGAGTCCCACCGCGACGACTCCTTCGCGCCCGGCGCGATGGCAAGCCTCCTGGAAGGCCCCGTCTACACCAAGCCGCCCGTCTGGCGCGGCCGGGACATCCCGGACGTGCTGCTCAGCGGCCACCACGGCAAGATCGCCCGCTGGCGCCGCGACGAGGCCCTCAGGCGGACGACCGCCCACCGGCCCGATCTGATCGAGCGCTGCGATCCCAAGGCCTTCGACAAGAAGGACCGCGAGATGCTCTCCATCCTGGGCTGGGAACCGGACCCGACGGGCGAGTCGTACGGCCGATTTTGGCGGCGGGCCGACGGCGTGGAACAATAGACCGCTGTTGTGTGCCCGTCCGGTGTGCGCCCCTGCCACAGGGGGACACGACGCCCGCCCCGACCCGCACACGGCTTCGTGCAAACACCTAGTTTCCGTTGATGACCTGTGGCATCAGCGAAGAAAGCAGACGAAATGTCTCACCTGCTCGACTCCGTCGACGCCGCGTCGCTGCGCAGCGACATCCCGGCCTTCCGCCCGGGTGACACCGTCAACGTCCACGTCCGCGTCATCGAGGGCAACCGCTCCCGTGTGCAGCAGTTCAAGGGCGTTGTGATCCGCCGTCAGGGCTCCGGTGTCCGCGAGACCTTCACGGTCCGCAAGGTCTCGTTCTCCGTCGGCGTCGAGCGCACCTTCCCGGTGCACACCCCGATCGTCGAGAAGATCGAGCTGGTCACCCGCGGTGACGTGCGTCGCGCCAAGCTGTACTACCTCCGTGACCTGCGCGGCAAGGCCGCGAAGATCAAGGAGAAGCGCGAGAGCTGAGTACTCGCCGGAGCCCATAGCGGGGCGGGATAGCATCTCGCCCCGATGGACACCGAAGCACAGCCGACGGAACGCGACCGCTCCTCCCACCCGGATTCCCCGGGGCCGGAGGGACGGTCGCGTTTCGCGTTGGCTGCGCGGATCGCCGACTGGCTGCCGGGCGGCCGGATCACCCTCACGCTCTTCCTCTGCCTGGCGTTTTTGCTCGTCCTCAACGCTTTCGTGGTGCAACCGTTCCAGATTCCGAGCGGATCCATGGAACAGGGCTTGAGGATCGGGGACCGCGTTCTCGTAAATAAGTTGGCGTACCGTTTCGGTGCCCAGCCCCGCCGCGGCGACGTGATCGTGTTCGACGGCACGGGGTATTTCGGGGACGCCGACTACATCAAGCGCGTTGTCGGTGTGGGGGGAGACCATGTGGTCTGCTGCGACAGGCAGGGGAGGATCGAGGTGAACGGCCGCGCCGTCGACGAGTCGGCGTTCCTCTATCCCGGGGACAGCGCCTCCAGCGTGCCCTTCGACGTCGTCGTGCCCGCCGGCCGCCTGTTCGTCCTCGGCGACCACCGCAGCGACTCCAGCGACTCCCGCGACCACCTCGGCTCGCCCGGCGGCGGCATGATCCCGGTCGGTGAGGTCATCGGCCGCGCCGACTGGATCCTGTGGCCGTCCGACCACTGGACGCACCTGACGCGGCCCTCCGCCTACGCGCGCGTGCCCGCTCCGGACGGCGCGCATGGGTAACCGCGGCAAACCGCGTGGGGTGCCCGGCAGCCCTGCCGACAACCTGCTGCCCACCGGATCGCGCCGCACCTCCGTGCCCGGCGGCGGCCGCACGCGCGCGGAGCGACGCAAACTCCAGCGCAAGGTCAAACGCAAGCGCCGGCGTTCAGCCGTTCGGGAGATCCCTCTTCTGGTCGGTGTCGCCGTCCTCATAGCGCTGGTCCTGAAGACCTTCCTCGTCCAGGCGTTCGTGATCCCGTCCGGCTCGATGGAACAGACGATCCGCATCGGCGACCGCGTCCTGGTCGACAAGCTCACCCCGTGGTTCGGCTCCAAGCCGCAGCGCGGGGACGTCGTCGTCTTCCACGACCCGGGCGGCTGGCTGGCCGACGAGCAGACGGCCAAGAAGCACGACCCGGTCGTCGTCAAGCAGCTCAAGGAAGGCCTCACCTTCATCGGCCTGCTGCCCTCCGACAACGAGAAGGACCTGATCAAGCGGGTCATCGGGGTCGGCGGCGACCACGTCAAGTGCTGTGACCAGCAGGGCCGGGTCACCGTCAACGGCGTACCGCTCACCGAAGGGGATTACATCTATCCGGGTGACCAGCCGTCCGCCCAGCCCTTCGACATCACCGTCCCCAAGGGCCGGCTGTGGGTCATGGGCGACCATCGCGGCAACTCCGCGGACTCCCGTTTCCACCAGAACACCCCGTACGGCGGAACGGTGTCCGAGAAATCCGTGGTCGGCCGTGCCGTCGCCATCGGCTGGCCGATCGGCCACTGGACACGCCTCCAGGAACCTAAAACCTTCGCAAGCGTCGTCGACTCCGCGTCGGGTGCGACCGCCGGTACCCCGCTGTCGCATAGGGTTGCCTCCGAGAATCCGAACGGAACGACCCAGCTCCCGACCCCTGCGGAACTCCCGCTCGTTATGGGAGTGGTGGGCCTGCGTCGTATGTGGCGCAGGCGGCGGCACAGAGTAAGGAGTTGGCGTGGGGGATGTGGCGGTTGGCGCACGGTCGGGGCACGACGGCGAGGAGCACCGCGGGCACCCCGTGGAAGCGAACGCCCCCGTGCCGGACGGCGCCATGATCTCCGGGAATGACGCGGCGGGCGACGAGGGCGCACCGGACGACGGGCAGCGGCCGAGGGCCGAGGGCGCGGGTGCGGGCGAGGCCGCGGACCGGCCGAGGAAGCCGCGCTCCTTCTGGAAGGAGCTGCCGATCCTCGTCGTCATCGCGCTCGTCCTCGCGCTGTTGATCAAGACGTTCCTGGTGCAGGCGTTCTCGATCCCGTCCGCCTCGATGCAGGACACCCTCCAGGTGGGTGACCGCGTCCTGGTCGACAAGCTCACCCCGTGGTTCGGCTCCCAGCCCGAGCGCGGCGAGGTCGTGGTCTTCCACGACCCGGACGACTGGCTGGCGGGCGAACCGGCGGCGAGCCCGAACGCCGTGCAGAAGGTCCTCAGCTGGATCGGCCTGATGCCGTCCGCCAACGAGAAGGACCTCATCAAGCGCGTGATCGGCGTCGGCGGGGACACGGTCGAGTGCAAGGGCACCGGCCCGCTGCTGGTCAACGGCCATGCCCTGAACGAGCCGTACGTCTACCCCGGCAACACCCCGTGCACCGACGACGAGCTGGGCGGCCAGTTCAAGGTGACGGTCCCCAAGGGCTACATCTGGGTGATGGGCGACCACCGCCAGAACTCCCGCGACTCGCGCTACAACCAGTCCGACAGGAACCACGGCATGGTCCCGGTCGACGACGTCGTGGGCCGCGCGATCGTCAAGGCCTGGCCGATCAACCGCTGGGGCACCCTGCCGATCCCGGACACCTTCGACCAGCCGGGCATCAACGAGCAGCCCGCGCAGTCCGCCGCCCTGACGGTGGTTCCGCAGGGCGTGGCCGTCGCCGCGGTGCTGCCGCTGGCGATGTGGCGACGCCGGCGCGCGGACCGGCTGGAGTCCAGGACCGAGCGGAAGACGACCGCGGGCAGCCGGTGACCGGACGGGTCTCCGCGCTCCCCGACGGGTGGACGGTCGACCGCCTGCGCGCCCGCTCCGGTGACGCGCGTACGGTCCCGCACTTCCCGGACCGGCACGTCCACGTCGAGGACGGCAGCGGCGGCGATCCCGAGCCGCTGCGCCCCTCGCACGGGTCCGACCCGGCCGAGGCGATCCGGAAGCTGTGAGTCCGGCGCCTGCCGGATCTTTGCCCTCGCGCCGGCGGCGGTCGCGGAACAGGGGCTGCCCCTGCCCGGTACTGCCGGGTAGGGTGCGGGTCCATGGGTGGCGAGAGCACGACGCGTACGGCCCCGCGCAGCGGCGGGACAGGCACGGCACAGCCCGGCGGCAGCCGGCTCGGAGAGCGGCTGTCCTCGGTGGCCGTGGCACTGGGTCTGGTGCTGTTCCTCGGCGGATTCGCCTGGGCGGCGGTGAGCTACCGCCCGTACACCGTACCCACCACCTCCATGACGCCTACGATCGACGCCGGTGACCGGGTGCTGGCGCAGAAGGTCGACGGCAGCGAGTTGAAGCGCGGCGACGTCGTCGTCTTCGAGGACAAGAGCTGGGTCACGGGTGCCAAGGTGGTCAAGCGCGTGGTCGCGGTCGGCGGCGACACCGTCTCCTGCTGCACGAACGGCAAGCTGACCGTCGACGGCAAGCAGATCGACGAGCCCTATCTGCCCAAGGGCAGCCTGGCCGAGATCAAGAACTTCCCGACGGTGACCGTGCCCAAGGGACGTCTGTTCCTGCTCGGTGACGAGCGCCAGGGTTCCCTGGACTCCACGGCCCACCTCACCGACGCGGCCAAGGGCACGGTCTCCCGCGACGCCGTGACCGCCCGCGTGGACGCGGTCGTCTGGCCCTGGAAGGGCCCGCTGAAGCGCCCCACCGGCTTCGAAACCCTCGGCACGCTCTCCCAGCCCGGTCCACTGCCCACGATCGAGCTGCTGATCGTCGCCGGCACCGTCCTGGTGCTCGCCGGCGGCGCCTACGGCCCGATCGCCAAGCGCATGGGCCGCAGGCGCGCCGGCGCCCGCCCGGAGGCGGCCGGTGTCCGCTGAGACCACGCGGACCGGCGAGGACTCCTACGAGGGCGGGCTGCGCAAGGTGGCCCGGGTGGTCCTCCTCGACCCGGAGGACCGCATCCTGCTCCTGCACGGCCATGAGCCGGACGATCCGGCCGACGACTGGTGGTTCACTCCCGGCGGCGGTCTGGAGGGCGCCGAGACGCGCGAGGAGGCCGCGCTCAGGGAACTCGCCGAGGAGACCGGCATCACCGACGTCGAACTCGGCCCGGTGCTGTGGCGCCGCATGTGCTCCTTCCCGTTCGCGGGCCGCCGCTGGGACCAGGACGAGTGGTACTACCTGGCCCGTACGACGCAGACGGCCACCGCGGCGCAGGGGCTGACGGAGCTGGAGCGGCGCAGTGTCGCCGGGGCGCGTTGGTGGACGTGTCAGGAACTGACCCGGGCACATGAGACGGTGTATCCGACCAGACTCGCCGAGCTGCTGTGCAGGCTGCTCGACGAAGGTCCCCCGGCCAGTCCTGTGACCCTCGATACGGAAATCGTCTGAGGGTCCGTCTGACTGGCGCACAATGGGGGGATCGCACGGCTGAAGGGGAACATGCCATGAGCGCCGAGGACCTCGAGAAGTACGAGACCGAGATGGAGCTGAAGCTCTACCGGGAGTACCGAGATGTCGTCGGTCTGTTCAAATACGTGATCGAGACCGAGCGCCGTTTCTACCTCACCAACGACTACGAGATGCAGGTGCACTCGGTGCAGGGCGAGGTGTTTTTCGAGGTGTCGATGGCCGATGCCTGGGTGTGGGACATGTACCGGCCGGCGCGCTTCGTGAAGCAAGTACGGGTGCTCACGTTCAAGGACGTGAACATCGAGGAGCTGAACAAGAGCG
This sequence comes from Streptomyces sp. NPDC050743, assembly GCF_044456925.1. NCBI lineage: Bacteria > Bacillati > Actinomycetota > Actinomycetes > Kitasatosporales > Streptomycetaceae > Streptomyces > Streptomyces sp. NPDC050743. The sequence goes on along the minus strand of NZ_JBITGJ010000017.1, from coordinate 19,477 downwards.
ACCTGGAGCTGCCAGGCGGGTGACGGGGTTTTCCACAACCGCCGAGTTGTCCACCAAGATCAACAACTGGGGGCGGGATGCGTGACGGTTGGCGCCGGAGGTGGTGCCGACATGAACGCACGAGAAGCCCTCGGCAAGTACGGCGAGGACCTGGCCGCCCGGCGGCTCGCCGAGGCCGGAATGACGATCCTGGAGCGCAACTGGCGCTGCGGCCGTTCCGGCGAGATCGACATCATCGCGCGCGACGGTGACGCGCTCGTCGTCTGCGAGGTGAAGACCCGCAGGGGCGGCGGCTACGAACACCCCATGGCCGCGGTGACCCCCGAGAAGGCGGCCCGGCTGCGCGAGCTGGCCGAGCACTGGCTCCACGCCCACGGAGGCGCACCACCGGGCGGCGTCCGCATCGACCTGATCGGCGTCCTGCTGCCCCACCGCGGCGCCCCGTCCGTCGAGCACGCGCGGGGGGTGGCCTGAATGGGATTCGCCCGCACCTGCTCGGTGGCCCTGGTCGGCGTCGAGGGAGTGGTGGTCGAGGTCCAGGCCGACCTGGAACCGGGAGTCGCCGCCTTCACCCTGGTCGGCCTCCCGGACAAGAGCCTGACGGAGAGCAGGGACCGGGTCCGGGCGGCGGTGGTGAACTCGGGCGGCGAGTGGCCGCAGAAGAAGCTCACCGTCGGCCTCAGCCCGGCCCCGGTGCCCAAAGCCGGGTCCGGCTTCGACCTGGCCGTCGCCTGTGCGGTGCTCGGCGCCGCCGAGCGGATCGATCCGCGCGTCCTCGCGGACATCGTCATGATCGGCGAGCTGGGCCTGGACGGCCGGGTCCGCCCGGTCCGCGGGATCCTGCCGGCCGTGCTCGCCGCGGCCGACGCCGGCTACGAGCAAGTGGTCGTACCCGAGTGCGCGGCCGCCGAGGCCTCGCTGGTCCCCGGCGTCTCCGTGCTCGGCGTCCGCAGTCTGCGCCAGCTCGTCGCGGTGCTCACCGAGGAGCCCGTCCCCGAGGAGGAACCGGACGAGCAGGGCCGTCCCGACCCCCTCCTGGCCGGTCTGCGCGTGCCGGGCACGGGCGCGGCCACCGGCATGCACAGTGTCGGCGCCGCACAGCACGAACACGATCATGACCTGGCCGACGTCGTGGGCCAGACCTCGGCCCGTACGGCCGTGGAGGTGGCCGCCGCCGGCGGGCACCACCTGTTCCTCGAGGGGCCGCCCGGCGCGGGCAAGACCATGCTCGCCGAGCGGCTGCCCGCCGTCCTTCCCCGGCTCACCAGGGAGGAGTCGCTGGAGGTCACGGCGGTGCACTCGGTGGCCGGGCTGCTGCCGCCCGGCAAGCCGCTCATCGACGTCGCTCCCTACTGCGCCCCGCACCACTCGGCCACGATGCAGTCGCTCGTCGGCGGAGGCCCCGGCGTCGCCCGGCCCGGCGCGGTCTCCCTGGCGCATCGAGGTGTGTTGTTCCTCGACGAAGCGCCCGAGTTCCACAGCCAGACCCTGGACGCCCTGCGACAGCCGCTGGAGTCGGGCCATGTCGTGATCGCACGCAGCGCGGGCGTCGTCCGCTTCCCGGCCCGCTTCCTCATGGTGCTGGCGGCCAACCCCTGCCCCTGCGGACGCTTCTCGCAACGCGACTCCCTGTGCGAGTGCCCGCCGTCGGCGATCCGCCGCTACCAGTCCCGGCTCTCCGGCCCGCTGCTGGACCGGGTGGACCTGCGCGTCGAGGTCGATCCGGTCACCCGGGCCCAGCTCGTCGAACCGGGCGCCCGGGGCGAGTCCACGGCGACCGTGGCCGAGCGGGTGCGGCAGGCCCGCGAGCGCACGGCGGCCCGCCTCGCCGGAATGCCCTGGCGCACCAACAGCGAGGTGCCGGGCCGCGAACTGCGCAGCCGCTACCAGCCCGTCGCCGGCGCGATGGACGAGGCCGAGCGCAACCTGGAGCGGGGTGTGCTCACCGCCCGCGGCATCGACCGGGTCCTGCGCGTCGCCTGGACCGTCGCCGACCTCGTCGGGCACGACCGCCCGGACGCCACCGACGTCGCCCTGGCCCTGCAACTGCGCACCGGTGTGCCGCGCGGGGTGCCGATGGCCATCGGGGCGCTGACGTGACCACGGGCGAGGACCCCGCAGACGAGCTGCTCGGGCGGGTCTTTCTCTGCCGGGTGATCGAGCCGGGAGACGAGGCCGGCGGGCGGTGGGTCCGGCAGTTCGGGGTGGCGGAGGTGGTGCGGCGGCTGCGGGAGGGCGCGCCGGTCTTGCCGGGGGTGAGCGAGACGCGGTGGTCCGGGCTGGTCGCGCGGGCTCGGCGGGCCGAGCCGGAGCGGGATCTCGCGGTGGCCGCCAGGGCCGGGGCGCGGTTCGTGGGGCCCGGGGATGCCGAGTGGCCCGGGCAGCTCGACGATCTCGGGGATGCCCGGCCGCTGGGGCTGTGGGTGCGCGGGCGGCCCAGTCTGCGGATGTGGGCGCTGCGGTCCGTCGCCGTGGTGGGCGCACGGGCCTGCACCGAGTACGGCACCCACGTCGCCGCCACCCTCGCCGGCGGCCTCGCCGAGCGCGGCTGGGTGGTGGTGTCGGGCGGCGCGTATGGCATCGACGGCGCCGCCCACCGAGGCGCACTCGCCGCCCGCGGAGCCACCGTCGCCGTCCTGGCCTGCGGCGTCGACCGGCCGTACCCGCGTGGCCACGCCGCCCTGATCAGCCGGATCGCGGAACAGGGACTGGTCGTGGGCGAGCTGCCCCCGGGCGACCATCCCACGCCCAGCCGGTTCATCCTCCGCAACCGTGTCATCGCCGCCCTGACCAGGGGCACCGTCGTCGTGGAGGCCGCCTGCCGCAGCGGCTCGCTGGCCACCGCGCGGGCGGCGGGGCGCCTCGGACGGTTCACCATGGGCGTGCCCGGCCCCGTCACCAGCGCTCTCTCCTCGGGCGTGCACGAACTGCTGCGCGGAGAGGCCGCCCTGGTCACCGACGCCGCGGAAGTCGTCGAACTCGTGGGTGCCATGGGTGAGCTGGCCCCACCCCGCAAGGGTCCCGTGCTCCCGCGTGACCTGCTGCAACCCACCGCCCGGGCCGTTCTCGCCGCCCTGCCCGGCAACCGCGCGGCCACCGTCGAGGAGATCGCGCTCGGCACGCCGACCACCCGGGACGAGGCGATCGCGAGACTGTACGAACTACGAGCACTTGGATACGTCGAACGACATGGCGACGGCTGGAAGTTGACACGCCAGGCGGTGATGTCGGTCCGCACCGGCCGGGCTCCGTGCTGACCGAGCGTGTTCGGCCGTCCGGGGGAACCACCGACGCCCTTGAGGTTTCCCGGAGTTGACGCTCCGGCCGGTCACACAGAGCGAGCCGCGGGACCCGCGCGCGACGCCGGCCGGAGCGCCCGCGCACGGGTGGAGCCTCACTGTTCGCACACCGCGACACCTCAGTCACGCTACGCTCACGAGGACGCCGACACAGATCCCGTCAACTCGACACCAGACCGACAGCTCACCCAGGCGGCCCACATCGGCCCACGAACCCCATCCCCTCCCACTTCGCAGCGCTTCACAGCACTTCACGGCAGAACGGCACAAGGCGACGAATGCCCCAGCACACCTCCGGGTCCGACCGGGCGGCTATCCCCCCAGCCGCCCGCGACGGTGGCAGCGTGCGGCCGCCCGCTCCCTCGACGCTCGACGAGCTGTGGCGGTCGTACAAGGCGACGGGGGACGACCGGCTGCGGGAGCAGCTGATCCTGCACTACTCGCCGCTCGTGAAATACGTCGCGGGCCGGGTGAGCGTCGGCCTGCCGCCCAACGTCGAGCAGGCCGACTTCGTCTCCTCCGGCGTCTTCGGGCTGATCGACGCGATCGAGAAGTTCGACATCGACCGGGAGATCAAGTTCGAGACGTACGCGATCACCCGGATCCGCGGCGCGATGATCGACGAACTGCGGGCGCTGGACTGGATCCCGCGATCGGTACGGCAGAAGGCGCGGAACGTGGAGCGGGCCTACGCCACCCTGGAGGCGCGGCTGCGGCGCACCCCGACCGAGGGCGAGGTCGCCGCCGAGCTGGGCATGGAGGTCGACGAACTCCACGCCGTGTTCAGCCAGTTGTCGCTGGCCAACGTGGTCGCGCTGGAGGAACTGCTGCACGTCGGCAGTGAGGGCGGGGACCGGCTCAGCCTCATGGACACGCTGGAGGACACCGCCGCGGACAACCCGGTGGAGGTGGCCGAGGACCGTGAGCTGCGGCGTTTCCTGGCGCGGGCGATCAACACGCTGCCCGAGCGGGAGAAGACCGTGGTCACGCTGTACTACTACGAGGGCCTCACCCTCGCCGAGATCGGCAACGTCCTCGGGGTCACCGAGAGCCGGGTCAGCCAGATCCACACCAAGTCGGTGCTGCAGCTGCGGGCCAAGCTGGCGAGCTTCGGGCGCTGAGGCCGACGGCACGGTCCGTGCCGTGGCGGTGAGCGGCTCCCGTTCGTGTGGGGGCGTCCGTAAAGTGGTTGACGTGCCAAGGATTCGAGCGGCCTCCGTGGCCGAGCACCGGTCGATGCAGCGAGCCGCCCTGCTGGACGCGGCTCGGTCGTTGCTGTCCGAGGGCGGGACGGAAGCGCTGACGTTTCCCGCGCTGGCCGAGCGGACCGGGCTGGCGCGGTCGTCCGTGTACGAGTACTTCCGGTCGCGGGCCGCCGTGGTCGAGGAGCTGTGCGAGGTCGACTTCCCGCTGTGGGCGGCGGAGGTGGCCGCCGCGATGGAGCGGGCCGAGTCCGCCGAGGGCAAGGTCGAGGCTTATGTGCGGCAGCAGCTGGCGCTGGTCGGGGACCGGCGGCACCGGGCCGTCGTCGCCATCTCCGCCAGTGAGCTGGACGCCGGGGCGCGGGAGAAGATCCGGGCGGCGCACGGCGGCCTCGTCGCGATGATCGCCGAGGCGCTCGGGAAGATGGGGCACGAGCAGCCTCGGCTGGCGGCGATGTTGCTGCAGGGGGTCGTGGATGCGGCGGTTCGCCGTATCGAGCTGGGTGCGGCCGAGGATGCCGCGGTGGTGACGGACGCCGCGGTGGCCATGGTGTTGCGGGGTGTGAAGGGCTGACGTCGGCTTCCGCCGGGCCGGGGCGGGGTCCGCTCGCCGGCCGACTACGAAGACAGCGGTACCCCCAGCACCGGCAGCAGTCTCGGTGGCCCCCTGTGCAGGAGCCACGGCGGTAGCAAGGACAGCGGGTCCAGGTAGGTCTTTCCGCGGAGCAGACCCCAGTGGACGCACCAAGTGGCGCAGTGGGAGGCCGTCGCCTCCACCGTGCCCACCGTCTCACCCGCCGTCACCTCGTCCCCCTTGCGCACCAACGCACTCACCGGCTCATACGTCGTACGAAGATCCGTGCCCGTCAGCTCCACGGCGACCACCCCCCTCCCCGCCACCCGCCCGGCGAAGAACACCCGGCCCGCGGCGACCGCCCGTACCGGAGAGCCGGGCGGCGCCGCCAGGTCCACGCCCCGGTGGCCGAGGCCGTACACCGTCGCCGGTGGCTCCCAGCCCCGTGACACCAGGGGCCGGACGCCCACCGGCCAGACGCGCGCGAGGGGCGGGACCGGGGCCCGAGGGGGCGGTGAGGGGGCCGGCGGCGGGGAGTTGGCCCAGGACCGGCAGGGCACCACGGCGGCCAGGGATAGACCGAGGAGCAGACCCACCGACAGCAGGACATATCGCATCGCTTCTCGCATGCGACCACCGTCCCGCACCCCGCCGATCACGGCCGGACACTGTGGACAACCCGCCGGTTGGGGACAGCCGCGTCACCCGGTGCCCCGGCGGTCCCGTACACTTCTTCTGGCGATCCGGGTCACCGGGTCGACTTCGCACGCCCCGACACCGGGCCGTCAAACGGTCGGTGTCAGCGCCTCTCGGTCCTTCGCGGCAAGGCGCGTCGCGGGCGTCAGGCGCGGGAGCCGTCCGGCCCCCGCGGCACAACCGAGAAACTCAAGGAGATACGGCCATGGCCGTCGTCACGATGCGGGAGCTGCTGGAGAGCGGCGTCCACTTCGGTCACCAGACCCGTCGCTGGAACCCGAAGATGAAGCGCTTCATCTTCACCGAGCGCAACGGCATCTACATCATCGACCTGCTCCAGTCGCTGTCGTACATCGACCGCGCCTACGAGTTCGTCAAGGAGACCGTCGCCCACGGCGGCACGGTCATGTTCGTCGGCACCAAGAAGCAGGCGCAGGAGGCCATCGCCGAGCAGGCCACCCGCGTCGGCATGCCCTTCGTCAACCAGCGCTGGCTGGGCGGCATGCTCACCAACTTCTCGACCGTCTACAAGCGTCTGCAGCGCCTGAAGGAGCTCGAGCAGATCGACTTCGAGGACGTCGCCGCGTCCGGTCTGACCAAGAAGGAGCTTCTCGTGCTCTCGCGCGAGAAGGCCAAGCTGGAGAAGACCCTCGGCGGTATCCGCGAGATGCAGAAGGTGCCGAGCGCCGTCTGGATCGTGGACACCAAGAAGGAGCACATCGCCGTCGGTGAGGCCCGGAAGCTGAACATCCCGGTCGTCGCGATCCTCGACACCAACTGCGACCCCGACGAGGTCGACTACAAGATCCCGGGCAACGACGACGCGATCCGCTCCGTCACCCTGCTCACCCGCGTGATCGCCGACGCCGTCGCCGAGGGCCTTATCGCCCGCTCCGGCGTCGCCACCGGCGAGAAGGGCGAGAAGGCCGCGGGCGAGCCGCTCGCCGAGTGGGAGCGCGACCTGCTCGAGGGTGAGAAGAAGGACGAGGCTCCGGCCGCCGAGGCTCCGGCCGCCGAGGCTCCGGCCGCCGAGGCCACTCCGGCCGAGGGCGAGAAGACCGCCGAGGGCGAGCAGGCCTGACGCCGGTCCGTCAGCGTTCGACGGCGGGGGCGGCACTGCATCCGGCAGCCCCTTCGGCGCGGTGAAGTCCGCCCCCGCTGTTCACCCGCAGGTCGGCACGACGTACGCGTTCCGCGGCTACATGTGGAACGCAACCGTGCGGACCTGAAGATCTTCCAGACTTCGAGAAAGACTCACAGACTCATGGCGAACTACACCGCCGCCGACGTCAAGAAGCTCCGTGAGCTCACCGGCGCCGGCATGATGGACTGCAAGAAGGCGCTGGACGAGGCCGAGGGCAACGTCGACAAGGCCGTCGAGGCGCTGCGCATCAAGGGCCAGAAGGGCGTCGCCAAGCGCGAGGGCCGCTCCGCCGAGAACGGCGCCGTGGTCTCCATCATCGCCGACGACAACTCCTCCGGTGTCCTGGTCGAGCTGAAGTGCGAGACGGACTTCGTCGCCAAGGGCGAGAAGTTCCAGGCCGTGGCCAAGGCCATCGCCGAGCACGTCGCCAAGACGAAGCCGGCCGACATCGAGGCCCTGCTCGCCTCCGAGATCGAGCCCGGCAAGACCGTCCAGGCGTTCGTGGACGAGGCCAACGCCAACCTCGGCGAGAAGATCGTCCTGGACCGCTTCGCGCAGTTCGCCGACGGCTTCGTGCTCGCCTACATGCACCGCACCATGCCCGACCTGCCCCCGCAGATCGGTGTCCTGGTCGAGCTCGACAAGCCGAACGCCGAGGTCGCCAAGGGCGTCGCCCAGCACATCGCCGCCTTCGCGCCGAAGTACCTCTCCAAGGAGGACGTGCCGGCCGACGTCGTCGAGTCCGAGCGCCGCATCGCCGAGGAGACCACCCGCGCCGAGGGCAAGCCCGAGGCCGCGATCGCCAAGATCGTCGAGGGTCGTCTCAACGGCTTCTTCAAGGACGCCACGCTGCTCGGCCAGCCGTACGCGCTCGACAACAAGAAGTCGGTCCAGAAGGTGCTGGACGAGGCCGGTGTCACCCTGAAGCGCTTCTCGCGCATCAAGGTCGGCATCTGAGTCCGTTCCGCGATCGACGCGCGACCCGCGGGAAATTCTCGGTAGGGTCGACAGCAGTCGTCCGCGCACACCGCCACACCCCGGGGTGGGGCGGACGGCAGCAGATCTGACGAGGAGGCCATTGCCGCGTATGGGAGCGAAAAGCGACCCCACCGGCAATGGCCTTCTTCGTATGTGCAACACGTGAAAGAGGCGGGATCTCCCATGACCACCAAGGCCCAGAAGAGCGACGACGGCAAAGTACGCGGCCGGTTTCTGCTGAAGCTGTCCGGAGAGGCGTTCTCCGGTGGCGGGGGCCTGGGCGTGGACCCGGACGTGGTGCACAAGATCGCCCGGGAGATCGCGGCCGTCGTCCGTGACGGCGCGCAGGTCGCGGTCGTCATCGGCGGCGGCAACTTCTTCCGCGGCGCCGAACTCCAGCAGCGCGGCATGGACCGCGCCCGCTCCGACTACATGGGCATGCTCGGCACCGTGATGAACTGCCTCGCCCTCCAGGACTTCCTGGAGAAGGAGGGCATCGACAGCCGGGTGCAGACCGCCATCACCATGGGCCAGGTCGCCGAGCCGTACATCCCGCTGCGCGCCGTGCGCCACCTGGAGAAGGGCCGCGTGGTCATCTTCGGCGCCGGTATGGGCATGCCGTACTTCTCCACCGACACCACCGCCGCCCAGCGCGCCCTGGAGATCGACGCCGAGGCGCTGCTGATGGGCAAGAACGGCGTGGACGGGGTCTACGACTCCGACCCCAAGACCAACCCGGACGCCGTCAAGTTCGACGCCCTCGGCTACGGCGAGGTCATCACCCGCGACCTCAAGGTGGCCGACGCCACCGCCATCACGCTGTGCCGCGACAACAAGCTCCCGATCCTCGTCTTCGAGCTCCTCGCGGAGGGCAATATCGCCCGTGCCGTCAAGGGTGAGAAGATCGGCACGCTGGTGGGTGACCAGGGCAGCCAGGACTGACCCGGCATCAACCCGGCCGGTGGTGCGCGACCCCCTGAGGGGGCCTGACCCTGGCCGGGGGATGGACAATGTCCTGCCGGTCGGGAACCGTGCAGGAAGAAGACGCGACGCAGCCGGCCGCCGCCCGCCTAAGGAACCGCAGCCGGGCCTTACTCAAGACACGCAGGAGCAAGTGGTGATCGAAGAGACCCTCCTCGAGGCCGAGGAGAAGATGGAGAAGGCCGTCGTGGTCGCCAAGGAGGACTTCGCCGCGATCCGTACCGGCCGTGCGCACCCGGCGATGTTCAACAAGATCGTCGCCGACTACTACGGTGCCCCGACGCCGATCAACCAGCTGGCCTCGTTCTCCGTGCCGGAGCCGCGCATGGCGGTCGTGACCCCGTTCGACAAGAGCGCGCTGCGCAACATCGAGCAGGCCATCCGCGACTCCGACCTGGGCGTCAACCCCAGCAACGACGGCAACATCATCCGTGTGGTGTTCCCCGAGCTGACCGAGGAGCGCCGCCGCGAGTACATCAAGGTCGCCAAGGGCAAGGGTGAGGACGCGAAGGTCTCCATCCGGTCCGTGCGCCGCAAGGCCAAGGACGCCATCGACAAGCTGATCAAGGACGGCGAGGTCGGCGAGGACGAGGGCCGCCGTGCGGAGAAGGAGCTGGACGACACCACGGCGAAGTACGTCGCCCAGGTGGACGAGCTCCTGAAGCACAAGGAAGCGGAGCTGCTCGAAGTCTGATGAGCGACTCTTCCTGGGGGGCGCCGCCCGCAGCGGGCCAGGCCGGGTACTGGGGGCCCGCCGAGGGCGGGCCGGCCCAGCCTGTCCCGGGGTCCGGGCCGGCAGGTCCCGCGTACGATGCGCCTGAGGCGCAGCAGACCCGCCCCATGCCCATCGTGCCCGAGGACCCCGCGTACGGCGCAGACGCCTACGGCGGGGCCCAGGACGGCGACCGGGGGGCCGCTCGCCGGAGCGGCCCCTTGTTCCAGGAATTCCACGACGAGTTCCGCCCCGAGCCCCCGCAGGCCCGCGCCCTCCCGGCCGAGAACCAGAATCCGGAGCCCATGCCCGACGCCCACCAGCCGGCCCCAGCGCCGCAGAAGAAGAGCGCGGGCCGTGACCTGAGCGCGGCCATAGGCGTCGGGGTCGGGCTCGGTGTGGTGATCGTCGCCTCCCTGTTCGTCAAGAAGGCCGTCTTCGTCGGGGTGATCGCGGTCGCGGTCGTCGTCGGCCTGTGGGAGCTGACCAGCAGGCTGCGAGAGCGCAAGGACATCAAGGCGCCGCTGGTGCCGCTCGCGGTGGGCGGCGCGGCGATGGTGGTCGCGGGGTACGTCCGCGGCGCCGAGGGCGCCTGGGTCGCCATGGCGCTGACCGCCCTGGCCGCCCTGGTCTGGCGCATGACGGAGTCGCCGGAGGGCTATCTCAAGGACGTCACGGCGGGCGTGTTCGCGGCGTTCTACGTGCCGTTCCTGGCCACGTTCGTGGCGATGATGCTGACCGCGTCCGACGGCCCCTGGCGGGTCCTCACCTTCCTCCTCCTGACGGTGGTCAGCGACACCGGCGCCTACGCGGTCGGCTGGCGGTTCGGCAAGCACAAGCTGGCCCCGCGCATCAGCCCCGGCAAGACCCGCGAGGGCCTGGTGGGCGCGGTGCTGTTCGCGATGGTCGCGGGCGCGCTGTGCATGCAGTTCCTGATCGACGACGGCACCTGGTGGCAGGGCCTGCTGCTGGGCCTCGCGGTCGCCGCCAGCGCCACGCTGGGCGACCTCGGCGAATCCATGATCAAGCGTGACCTGGGCATCAAGGACATGGGCACCCTGCTCCCCGGCCACGGAGGCATCATGGACCGCCTCGACTCGCTCCTCCCGACGGCCCCGGTGGTCTGGCTCCTGCTGGTGATCTTCGTCGGCTCCGCGTGAGCCACGCGTCCGGCTCCGCGTGAGCCTCGTGTCGTACGGCTTCCGGGCCCCCGTCCTGCGCGCAGGACGGGGGCCCGTCGACGTTGGTCGTACGGCCGTTCGGGTGGGACGATCTGGAGATGAGCCCTCTTCCGGAAAGGAGGCCGGGATGTCCGCCTTCCATGAAGAGTTCGACGTCGACCGGAGGCCCGGTGAAGTGTGGGCGTACCTCAGCGACCCGTCCCACCTGCCGGAGTGGCAGAAGAGCGCGGTGTCCGTCGAGCAGCTCGACGACAGCCCCTTCGGACTCGGCTCCCGGCTCCGGATCACCCGTCACGTCGGCCGCCGCGACGTCCCGCTGACCATGCGGGTCACCGAGTTCGAACCGCCTCGCTCCTGGAGCATGCAGGGCATCGACGGTCCGGTCCGGGGCCGGGTCCACGGCGAGGTCGTCCCGCTCCCCGACGGCCGTACCCGCGTGACCATGGACCTGGACTTCGAGGGCCACGGCATCGGCAGGGTGCTGATCCCTCTCGTCGTACGCCCCCAGGTCCGCAGGGAACTCCCGGAGAACGAGCGGCTGCTCAAGGAGCGGCTGGAGCACGCCGCCGGCTAGGAGGCCCGGGCTGTCGGCCAGGAGGCCCGGGCTGGAAGAGGCTCACGGCCTCAGGTGGCCCGGATGGCGGCGATGTCGAACTGGAGGCGGACCTTCTCGCTCACCATGGCTCCGCCCTTCGCCAGCCGCGCGTCGTAGGTCAGCCCCCAGTCGGAGCGGTTGATGGTGGTGGTGCCGTCGAAGCCGACCCGCTCGTCACCGAACGCGTCGATGACGTGACCGATGTAGGTGAGCTCCAGGTCGACGGGGCGGGTGGTGTCCTTGATCGTGAGGTCGCCGGTCATGCGGTAGACGTCCTGTCCCGCCAGCTGCACGGACGTGCTCGTGAAGGTCATCCGTGGGTGCGCCCCGGCGTCCAGGAACTGCCGGCCGATCACATGCGCGTCGCGCTGCTCGACACCCGTGTCGACGCTGGCCGTGTACAGCACGATGTCGGCCCGGGAGCGGGTCGGCTCACGGCCGTCGAAGTACAGACGGCTCTCGTACTCGGTGAACGCGCCCCGCACCGTCGTCACCATCGCGTGCCGCACGGAGAACCCGATCCTGCTGTGCGCGGGATCGATCAGCCACTCGCCGGTGAGGCCCGCCAGCTCGGGATCGGGCAGAACGGCGGTGGCGGTGGCACCGGCCGCCGGGACGGCGGTCGCCACGGGCGCGGCGGACTGCTGTGCGCGCCGGTGGAAGGAGTTGCGGCCGAAAAGGTTCATGGCATCGTGGGTACGTCAGGGCAGGGAGCCGGACAAGGGCCGATCAGGAAACCCGACCGTTCCCCGACAGAACTTCACGGCTCGCAGCAACGGCGACCGTCCCGTGCCCACGGCTCCTCCGGGCGGGCGCGGGCGGCCCCCGCGCTCATGTCTCCGCCCCGCTCGCAGCGCCACCCAAAGCCGCTACGCCGACCTCGGTCCGTCTCGATGCCCGATGCTCGCGGCGGAGGCGGATGGCCCGGTCACTCCTTGCGCGTGGGAAGTGTGCCGGGGGCCCGTGCGTGTGAGGGCGCGGAGTCCAGGTCTATCTCGGCCCAGACAACCTTGCCCTCCGACACCGGGCGGGTGCCCCATCTGGCTGACAGTTGGGAGACCAGGAAGAGGCCGCGGCCGTTCTCGTCGGTGGGGCGTGGGTGACGCAGGCGCGGACAGCTGACGTCAGCGTCGAACACTTCGCAGGTCAGGGCTTGGTGCTGGATCAGACGCAGTCCGATCGGGCCTGTGCTGTGGCGGACGGCGTTGGTGACCAGTTCACTGACGATCAGTTGCGTGGGGTCCTGGAGACCTTCCAGGTCCCATTCGACCGCCGAATCGGATACCTCGCGCGTGTTGGATCGCTTACCAAGCGTCACCTTGTCCGTGCTGGTCATCGAGTTGTCGTCCTCACTTAGGCGGCTGTCGTTCTCGCGTAGGTCGGCAGGACGTGGACGTCCTCGACCGGGTCCTGCCGAGATCAATTCGGCCAGATTTGTGTCTTTTGAGTAATGGACCGGACAGAGCTCCGATCCGTGACAGGGCTGTAGCCGCGGCTGATGCCAGCGCGGTCCACACCTCCCTGTGGGACCACACGCTCCGCACGCACCCGCATCAAGCCGGAGCAGAAGGGGCTGCGCTCGCGCCCGGGCCCTGCCATAGTCGCGGCTGTGAGCAACGAGGGGGCTCTGCCTGAGTTGGTGCTGCACGGCAGACGAGGGGTCGCGCGCTTGACGAAGAATGCCGTTCTGCTGGACCGGTCGGGGATCCGGTCAACGATTCCGCTGAGGGCGGTCGAGACAGTTCGTGTCAGCGGGGCGAGACAGCGGACTGCCGAGATCGTGCTGACCTCGGACTCCGCCCAGGCTGATGCGGCGGCGGTGTACGCGATCCGATCCAGCAGCGCCGAGGCCGTCGCGGCTTTTGCGCATGTCGTCAACTCGGCCATTCCCGAGCGGGACGAGGCGGAGCGGCGCTTCGACGGCGCGGTACTGGTAAAGACGTCGGCCAGCCCGCCGGTGGTCAAGGAGCGGCGCTGGTCGCCGCGTGAGCGGGCAGTCGGCGGGGTGTTCGCCGGAGTCTTCGTTCTCGGGCTGGTGTTGCCCGGCCTGCGGGGGCACGGGGAGCTCATGAGGGTGTGGGCTGCGGCCTTCGCGGCGTTTTTGGCGGGGTGCGCGGTGGCTCACGGCACGTGGAACGCATTGGTGGTGTGGTGGGTACTGCGGCGTCGTGGCATAACCGTTGTCGGTACGTACGTGGATTTCGAGTACGGGTCGACGGACGACAGCCCGGGCACCCGGGTGTACGCCTTCACCGACGTGACCGGGGCGGCGCATGAATACCGTGGCGACGGCAGGATCGTGAGCCGCGACCCGGACCGGATCGAGATCACGTACGACCCCGCCAGACCCGAGCGCGCGATCGGCCGGAAAGGCCCGTGGGTCAAAACTCTTCACGTGCTGGCCTGGCTGTTCCTCGGGGTGCCCGTGACGATCGCCACGGCGGCCTACCTGCTGATCTACTTCGCTGCCGCGCTGTTCGGCGCCTGATCCGGGATCGCAATGGATGAGTACGCCTTGCCCACGGGCCCTGAAGTGCCGACCGCTGACGCGGTCCGGTCGAACTGGGCGGCAACCGTCGCGGCCCTGCCCGTGGGAACCCGGATCACCGGCGAGGTCAGCGGTCGCCAACGCTTCGGGGTCTTCATACGTGTAGACGGCGTGCCGAACGCCATAGCGCTGGCGGAGATCACGGCCATGCCGCTCGGGATGGGCCTCCCAGCCCTCGGGGTCTTCGTCGGTGGGGAGGTCATCTGTCATGCCGCCCACAATCACCAGGTCAAGGTCCGGCTCGATGAGTGGCCGGCAGCCGACGAGTGATCCCGGCCGGGCCGTCTCCGGGCCGTCCGAGGTCGCTCGGCAGCGACCGAGGACGTCTGCCAACGACAGTCGTAGCGACCGGCAGCCGCAGGTCACCCAATTGGATCTGCGACACTGGTAACGCCATGCCTAAGCCCGGAGAACTCACTTTCGTCGCCCCGCGCGGAGCTCAGAAGCCGCCGCGGCACCTTGCCGATCTCACGCCCGCCGAGCGCAAGGACGCGGTGGCCGAGGTCGGGGAGAAGCCGTTCCGTGCCAAGCAGCTCTCGCAGCACTACTTCGCGCGGTACGCGCACGACCCGGAGCAGTGGACCGACATCCCCGCCGGATCGCGTGCCAAGCTCCAGGAAGCGCTGTTTCCCGAGCTGATGACCGTCGTGCGGCATCTGTCGACCGACCAGGGGACCACCCGCAAGACGCTGTGGCGGCTGTTCGACGGGACCCTCGTGGAGTCCGTGCTGATGCGGTACCCGGACCGGGTCACCATGTGCATCAGCTCACAGGCGGGGTGTGGGATGAACTGCCCGTTCTGTGCGACCGGGCAGGCGGGGCTCGACCGGAACCTGTCCACCGCGGAGATCGTGCACCAGATCGTCGACGGAATGCGGGCGCTGAGGGACGGCGAGGTGCCCGGCGGGCCTGCTCGGCTCTCCAACATCGTCTTCATGGGCATGGGCGAGCCGCTCGCCAACTACAAGCGGGTGGTCAACGCCATCCGGGCGCTCACCGACCCGGCTCCCGACGGGCTCGGGCTGTCCCAGCGCGGTATCACCGTCTCCACCGTCGGGCTCGTGCCGGCCATCCACCGGTTCGCCGACGAGGGCTTCAAGTGCCGGCTCGCGATCTCCCTGCACGCCCCCGACGACGAACTGCGCGACACCCTCGTCCCCGTGAACACGCGCTGGAAGGTGCGCGAGGTGCTGGACGCCGGGTTCGAGTACGTCGAGAAGAGCGGGCGCCGGCTGTCGATCGAGTACGCGCTCATCCGGGACATCAACGACCAGGCGTGGCGGGGGGACAGGCTCGGGCGGCTGCTCAAGGGCAAGCCCGTGCACGTCAACCTCATTCCGCTGAACCCGACGCCGGGGTCGAAGTGGACCGCCTCGCGGCCCGAGGACGAGAAGGCGTTCGTGGAGGCCATCGCCGCGCACGGTGTGCCCGTCACCATCCGGGACACCCGTGGCCAGGAGATCGACGGAGCCTGTGGTCAGCTCGCGGCCACCGAGCGGTAATCTGACCGGGTCCACACATCTTCATATTCCGACAGGGGAGCGCCACAGCGCTGAGAGTGCGGCGGACAGGGCCGCAGACCCTCTGAACCTCGCCCAGGTCATTCTGGGTAGGAAGTTCGGTCATCACTCAAGCTGTTGCGCCCTGCCCGGGTCCTTTCCACACGAGGCCGGGGCAGGGCCGCGTCTCTTCCTGGCCAACCCCCAGGAGGACATCCAGTGCACAACAAGACCTTCGTGGCCGTGGCGGTCGGGCTCGGCCTGATCGGCCTGTCCGCGTGCGGATCGACGGACGCCAAGTCGTCCGCGGACTCCAAGACCGTGACCCTCGTCAGCCACGACTCGTGGGCCGTGTCCAAGAACGTGCTCCGGGACTTCGAGAAGAAGACCGGGTACAAGGTCCACGTCCTCAAGGACGGCGACGCCGGGCAGGCCGTCAACAAGGCGATCCTGACCAAGGACAACCCACAGGGCGACGTCTTCTTCGGCGTCGACAACACCCTGCTGTCCCGCGCCCTCGACAACGGCCTCTTCCAGCCGTACACCGCCAAGGGCCTCGACAAGACCGGCGCCGCCTACCAGCTGGACCAGGACAAGCACCGGGTCACGCCCGTCGACTACGGCGACATCTGCGTCAACTACGACAAGGCCTACTTCAGCAAGCACAAGCTGACCCCGCCGCAGTCCTTCGCCGACCTCGCCAAGCCCGCGTACAAGAACCTCCTCGTCACGGAGAACGCCGCCACCTCCTCGCCGGGCCTCGGCTTCCTGGTCGGCAGCGCCGCGCAGTTCGGGGACGACGGCTGGCAGGACTACTGGAAGAAGCTCAAGGCCAACGGCGTGAAGGTCGTCGACGGCTGGGAGCAGGCGTACTACCAGGAGTTCTCGGGTTCGTCGGAGGGCAGGAAGGCCGGCGGCGACCGGCCGCTCGTCGTGTCGTACGCCTCCTCCCCGCCCGCCGAGGTCATCTACGCCAAGAAGCGGCCCAGCACCGCCCCGACCGGGGTGTCGTACGGCACCTGCTTCCGGCAGATCGAGTTCGCCGGGCTGCTGAGCAATGCCAAGAACCCCAAGGGCGCCAAGGCGTTCATCGACTTCCTGGTCTCCAAGGAGTTCCAGGAGGACATGCCGCTGAACATGTTCGTCTACCCGGTGGTCGAGGGCGCGAAGGTTCCCGCCGAGTTCACCGAGTACGGCAAGGCCGCCGAGCACCCCGAGACCATGGCACCCGGCAAGATCGCCGCCAACCGTGACCAGTGGGTCAAGTCGTGGACCTCGCTCGTACTGAAGTAGCCCCTCGCACGAGGGACCGGCGCGGGAGCGCGGCACGGTTCGGGCTGATGGCCCTGCCCGTCGCGTTCTTCGCGCTGTTCTTCGCCTGGCCCGTGGCCGCGATCGTCGCGCGCGGCCTGAAGGCCGACGGCGCCTGGCAGTTGGGGCGGATCGCGGACGTCGTCACGCAGCCGGACATCCGGCACGTGCTGTGGTTCACCACCTGGCAGGCGCTCGCCTCCACCGGGCTCACCCTGCTGCTCGCGCTGCCCGCCGCGTACGTCTTCGCCCGTCTCGACTTCCCGGGCAGGCAGGTGCTGCGGGCCGTCGTCACCGTCCCGTTCGTGCTGCCGACCGTCGTCGCCGGCAGCGCGTTCCTCGCCCTCGTCGGGCACGGCGGGCTGCTCGACGACCTGTGGGGCGTACGGCTGGACACCACGGTGTGGGCGATCCTGCTGGCCCACATCTTCTTCAACTACGCGGTCGTCGTACGGACCGTGGGCGGGCTGTGGTCCCAGCTCGATCCCCGGCAGGAGGAGGCCGCCCGGATGCTGGGCGCGTCTGCGCTCGGCGCCTGGCGGAAGGTCACCCTGCCGGCGCTCGCGCCCGCCGTGGCCGCCGCCGCGCTGATGGTGTTCCTGTTCACCTTCACCTCCTTCGGCATCGTGCAGATCCTCGGCGGCCCCACCTTCTCCACCCTCGAAGTGGAGATCTACCGGCAGACGTCCGAGGTCTTCGACCTCTCCACGGCCGCCGTCCTCACCCTCGTCCAGTTCGTCGCGGTCGGCACGATCCTCGCCGTGCACGCCTGGACGGTACGGCGCCGGGAGACCGCCCTGCGGCTCGTCGACCCGAGGACGACCGCCCACCGCCCGCGCGGCGCCGGGCAGTGGGCCCTGCTCGCCGGCGTCCTCGTCACCGTCGCGCTGCTTCTCGTCCTGCCCCTCGCCGTCCTGGTCCGCCGCTCCCTGGACGCGCCGGGCCTCGGCTACTACCGGGCGCTGACCAACTCCGACGGCGGTACGTTCCTGGTGGCGCCCGTGCACGCGGTGTGGACCTCGCTGCAGTACGCCGTCGCCGCCACCGCCATCGCCGTGTGTGTAGGGGCTCTCGCGGCCGCCGCGCTGGCCCGCCGGGACGCCGGACGACTGGTCCGGGGCTTCGACGCGCTGCTGATGCTGCCGCTCGGCGTCTCCGCCGTGACCGTCGGCTTCGGCTTCCTGATCGCCCTCGACAAGCCGCCGCTGGACCTCCGGCAGTCCTGGATCCTCGTCCCGCTCGCGCAGGCGCTGGTCGGCGCCCCCTTCGTCGTGCGGACCATGCTGCCCGTGCTGCGCGCGGTGGACGTACGCCTCCGGGAGGCCGCCGCCGTGCTCGGGGCCTCGCCCTGGCGAGTGTGGCGGGAGGTGGATCTGCCGATGGTGCGGCGGGCGCTGCTGGTCGCGGCCGGGTTCGCCTTCGCCGTTTCGCTCGGCGAGTTCGGGGCGACCGTGTTCATCGCCCGGCCCGACAACCCGACGCTCCCGGTCGCCGTGGCCCGTCTGCTCAGCCGCCCCGGAGACCTCAACTACGGCCAGGCAATGGCCCTTTCGACGATTCTGATGGTGGTGTGCGCCGCCGCGCTGCTGCTCCTGGAGCGGCTGCGCACCGACCGGACGGGGGAGTTCTAGATGCTGCTGAGCCTCGATACCGCGACCGTGCGCCTCGGCGGGCGGGCCGTGCTCGACGCGGTCGATCTCGACGTCGCCGAGCACGAGGTGGTGTGTGTGCTGGGCCCCAGCGGCAGCGGGAAGTCGACCCTGCTGCGGGCGGTCGCCGGGCTCCAGCCCCTCTCCGCCGGGCGGGTGCTGCTCGACGGCCGCGACCAGGCGGGCGTGCCCGCGCACCGGCGGGGCGTCGGCCTGATGTTCCAGGACCACCAGCTCTTCCCGCAGCGGGACGTCGGCGCGAACGTGGCGTTCGGACTGCGCATGCACGGCGTCGCCAAGGCCGAACGGGAGGGCGAGGTCGGGCAGTTGCTGGACCTGGTCGGCCTGCCCGGGGCCGCCCGGCGGGCCGTGGCCTCCCTGTCCGGCGGCGAGCAGCAGCGCGTGGCCCTCGCCCGGGCGCTGGCACCCCGGCCCCGGCTGCTCATGCTCGACGAGCCGCTCGGCCAGCTCGACCGTTCCCTGCGCGAACGCCTGGTGGTCGAACTCCGGGAACTTTTCGGCCGGTTGGGTACGACCGTGCTCGCCGTCACCCACGACCAGGGCGAGGCGTTCGCGCTGGCCGACCGGGTCGTGGTGATGCGGGACGGGCGGATCGCCCAGTCGGGCACGCCCCTCGAGGTGTGGCAGCGGCCCGCCGACGCGTTCGTGGCCCGCTTCCTCGGCTTCGACAACGTGGTCCCGGTGACCGTCGCCGGTACGGCCGCCGACAGCGCCTGGGGCAAGCTGCCGGTCCCCGACGGCTCCCCGCAGGGCAGCCGCACGCTCCTGGTCCGGCCCGCCGGGGTGCGGCTCCTGGCGGCCGACGCCGGCCTGCCGTGCACGGTGACCGCGCGCACCTTCAAGGGCACCCATGTGGCCGTCCACCTCCGGCCCGCGGACGGGCCGCGCCTGGAGGCGGCCTGCGCGCTGCGGGAGGCGCCCGAGGTCGGGGACGGGGTCGGCGTGGAGTTCGACGCGGCCGAAATCGTCGTGCTCGACTGATCGGCGCGCCCCTAAGAGTCATCACGTAATGAGGTGATGCCCACCCGATGTCCGTGCGGGGCCAGCAGGCCGGGGTGGCGTGCTTGCTCCGTTCGGCCGGCTGTTC
>NZ_JBITGJ010000016.1:0-144926 GCF_044456925.1 Streptomyces sp. NPDC050743 | reverse complement strand
GGGGCCGCCGGCTCCGGTGGCGGCCTGAGCCGTAAATCCCCGCTCAGCCCTGGAGGGTGACCAATCCACTCCCTTCAGGGAGGGGAGCCTTCAAACCAACCTCCCCTCCACCGCCGCGCGCCAAGCCGGTGCCGTCTCCCCGTCCGGCGCCGGCCGTGGGCGTCGGCCGCCGGACGAGAAGAACGCGGCGAGGGGGAGGACCGCCGCCCCCACGGTCACCGCGTCCGGGCCCAGCCGGCCCAGTTCGATGCGGACGCGGCCCGCGGGGTGGCGCAGGGCTCGGGCCAGGGCGTGGGTGCGGACCTGGTCCAGGAAGGCGCCACCGAGTTGGAGCCCGGCCCAGCCGCCGATTAGGACGCGCTCGGGCTGGAAGAGGTTGATCAGGTCGGACAGACCGGCCCCGAGATACTCGGCGGTCTCGTCGAGCACGCCCACGGCCACCGGATCGGGTTCGCCGTTGCCGCGGGGCTCGGCTGCGGCCGCCGGGTAGCCGGTGTTGCCGCAGCCAGGGCCTGCCGTGGCCGCGGGGTCGCCCGTGTCGCTGCCGTCAGGGACTGTCGTCGCCGTGAGGCCGACTGTGTTGCTGCGGTCAGGGCTGTTCGTGGCCGTCGGGTCGCTCGTGTTGCCGCCCCCACGGCCTGCCATAGCCGCAGAGCCGACGGTGTTTCCGCCGCCAGGCTCGACCGCGGCCGTCGGGTTGGCTGGGTTGCCGTTGGCGGCCGTCAGCCCGGGCGGGTTGTCGCCGTCAAGCCCCGCCAGGGCCGTGACGTCGGTCGCCCCGCCGTCCTCGGCCCGGGCCGCCGCCAGCAGTTCGGTCAGTGCCCGTTCCTCGCCGGCCCCGGCCGACGGGCGTCCGCCCGCCTCCCGCCAGCGCGCCACCAGCGCCGACGCCCCCGCGTACGCCTCCAGGCAGCCGAGCGCCCCGCACCGGCAGCGGCGTCCCCCGACCCGTACCGTCAGATGCCCCCACTCCACCGCCCGCCCCCGCGCCGCCTCCTCGGTGACCACGCACGCGCCGACGCCCGAGCCGAACAGCACCACCACGGCGTTGCGGGCACCGCGACCCGCGCCGAACCACATCTCCGCCTGCCCCAGCGCCTTGGCGCCGTTGTCGATGAAGTACGGGATGTGCGAGGGGAGTTGGACCGAGGCACGCAGCAGCCGTTCCAGTGGTACCGCGTCCCAGCCGACCGTCTGCCCGTGCACGACGGCGCCCTGCCGCCCGGTGTGCTCGACGATGCCGGGCACGCCGATGCCGACGCCGAGCAGGTCCGCACCGGGGACTCCGGCCGTCCCGAGCACCTCCGCGATCCCGTCCGCGACATGGCCGACGACGGCCTCGACGTCGTATCCGCGCGGCCCCAAGGGATGTTCGGCGCGGGCGAGTTCGGTGAATCCGAGGTCGAACAGCTCCACCCGGACCCGGGTCTCGCCGACGTCCACCCCGATCAGCCGCCCGCTGTCCGGCCGTATCCGCAGCAGGCGGCTCGGCCGGCCCGCGTCCGTGCCGATCACGCCCGCCTCCTCCAGCAGGCCGTCGGCGAGCAGTCCGGTCACGACGTTGCTCACGGAGCCCGAACTCAGGCCGGTCGCCGGGCCCAGCGCGTGCCGGCTCATCGGCCCATCGACATACAACCGTTGCAGAACGGCGCTCCGGCTCTCCCGTCGCAGGTCACGCACCGTACGGCCGCCCACCGCTGCCACCTGGCCTCCCTGTTTCCCGGCGTTTCTGCGCGCTTTTCCGGCCTCTGCGGCCGTTTGCCGTTGCCGCATCTCTTGACGAGCGTTTCTCTTGAGGTTTAACTCACGTCCTAAATTAAGCCATGAGGGGCTTCGGGAGCCGTACGGGTCCGCACAGTGCCGGTTTCCGTGAGCAGCCTCGGGGTTCTCGACTCCCGGAAAGGGACACCAGGAGCCATGCGCAGCATCCGAGCCGCGGCCACAGGCGCCGTCACCCTGTCTCTCGTCCTCGCGGCCACGGCCTGCGGAGGCGGCTCGTCCAGCGGCGGCGGGTCCAACGACTCGCCGAAGACGCTGACGTACTGGGCCTCCAACCAGGGCGCCAGTATCGCCGTCGACAAGCAGGTCCTCCAGCCCGAACTCGACAAGTTCCAGAAGCAGACCGGCATCAAGGTGAAGCTGGAGGTCGTGCCCTGGTCCGACCTGCTCAACCGGATCCTCACCGCGACCACCTCGGGTCAGGGCCCCGACGTGCTGAACATCGGCAACACCTGGAGCGCCTCGCTGCAGGCGACCGGCGCGCTGCTGCCGTGGGACACCAAGAACTTCGCCAAGATCGGCGGCAAGGACCGGTTCGTCGACTCCGCGCTCGGCTCGACCGGCGCGGCGGGCAAGGACCCGGCCGCGGTCCCGCTGTACTCGATGGCCTACGCCCTCTACTACAACAAGAAGATCTTCGCCGACGCGGGGATCAGCAAGGCGCCCGCCACCTGGGACGAACTGGTCGCCGACGGCAAGAAGATCCAGGCCAAGGGCAAGTCCGCGCTCGGCGCCGAGGGCTCGAACCTGTCGGAGAACATCCACCACGTCTTCGTCTTCGCCAAGCAGCACGGCGCCGACTTCTTCACCGCCGACGGCAAGCCGGACTTCACCAACCCCAAGGTGGTGGACGCGGTGAAGAGTTACGTCGATTTGATGGCCAAGGACAAGGTCATACCGACCGGCGACGCCGA
The DNA here is from genome assembly GCF_044456925.1 of Streptomyces sp. NPDC050743. Taxonomy (NCBI): domain Bacteria; kingdom Bacillati; phylum Actinomycetota; class Actinomycetes; order Kitasatosporales; family Streptomycetaceae; genus Streptomyces; species Streptomyces sp. NPDC050743. Next base: position 142,233 of record NZ_JBITGJ010000016.1, on the reverse strand, counting down.
GTACGCGCAGAACCAGTCCGTCAGCGACTTCGCCAAGGGCAAGCAGGCGATGCTGCTGTGGCAGTCCGCCGCCGCCAACCTCAAGTCCCAGGGCATGAGCGAGGACGCCTACGGCATCGCGCCGGTCCCGGTGATCTCCGGCACCCCCGGCACCGGCACCCAGGTCAACTCGATGGTCGCGGGCATCAACCTCGCCGTCTTCAAGAACTCCCACAACCTCGACGGCGCGACGAAGTTCGTGAAGTTCATGACCTCCGACGACGAGCAGAAGATCCTCAACACGGCCTACAGCTCCATCCCTCCGGTCAAGTCGGCCCAGTCGGACGCCGCGTTCGGCGCCCCCGCCACCGCCGTGCTGAAGAACACCCTCGCCACCAGCGCGGCCGCCCTGCCGCAGGTCGCGTCCGAGTCGCAGTTCGAGACGGCGGTCGGTACGGCCGTCAAGGACCTGTTCGCCGACGCCGCCGCCGGCCGCGCCGTGACCACCGACTCGGTCAAGGCCGCGCTGCAGAAGGCCCAGCAGCAGATGCCGGCGGCGTGAGCGAGAAGATGACGACCACCGCCTTCAAGGAGCCGGTGACGCAGGACCCGTCCGGGGCGACGGCGCGCGAACCCCGCCGCCGCCCCGGACGGCTGCGCCGCGTCTCCCTGCCGTATCTGCTGCTCCTGCCCGCGCTGCTGCTCGAACTCCTCGTCCACCTCGTGCCGATGGTCATCGGCATCGTGATGAGCTTCAAGGAGCTCACCCAGTTCTACATCCGCGACTGGTCCAGCGCCCCCTGGTCCGGCCTCGGCAACTACAAGGTGTCGGTGGACTTCAACGCGCCCGTCGGGGACGCGCTGCTGCACTCCTTCTTCGTCACCGTCGGCTTCACCCTGCTGTCGGTCGGCCTGTGCTGGCTGATCGGCACCGCCGCCGCGATCTACATGCAGGACACCTTCCGCGGCCGAGGCCTGCTGCGGGCGCTGTTCCTGGTGCCGTACGCCCTGCCGGTCTACGCGGCCGTCATCACCTGGGTGTTCATGTTCCAGCACGACAACGGCCTGGTGAACCACGTGCTGCACGACCAGCTGCACCTCACCGGCAAGCCCTCCTTCTGGCTGATCGGCGACAACAGCTTCTACGCCCTGCTGACCGTGTCGGTGTGGAAGGGCTGGCCGTTCGCCTTCCTCATCGTGATGGCCGGACTGCAGAACATCCCCCGGGAGCTGTACGAGGCCGCCGCGCTGGACGGCGCCGGGATGTGGCAGCAGATCCGCCGCATCACGCTGCCCTCGCTGCGCCCGGTCAACCAGGTCCTGGTCCTGGTGCTGTTCCTGTGGACCTTCAACGACTTCAACACGCCGTACGTGCTGTTCGGCAAGTCCGCCCCCGAGGCCGCCGACCTCATCTCGGTCCACATCTACCAGGCGTCCTTCGTCACCTGGAACTTCGGCACGGGCTCGGCCATGTCGGTCCTGCTGCTGCTGTTCCTGCTCGTCGTGACGGGCGTGTACCTGCTGTTCACCTCGCGCGGACGGAGGACTGCCGATGTCTAGCCCGCCCCTCGCCTCGCCGAGGCGCGACTCGCCGATGGCGCCGCCGCGTTCGTTCCTGTGGTCGCGGCGGATCTTCCTCACCCTGCTCACCGGCTTCGTCCTGATCCCGGTGTACGTGATGGTCTCCAGCTCGCTGAAGCCGCTCGCGGACGTCACCGGCAAGTTCCGCTGGCTGCCGAGCGATCTGACCATCCGCCCGTACATCGACATCTGGTCGACGGTCCCGCTCGCGAAGTACTTCACGAACTCGCTGATCGTGGCGGGCGCGGCGACGGTCTGCTCGGTGGTGATCGCGGTGTTCGCCGCGTACGCCGTCAGCCGCTACGACTTCCGCGGCAAGCGGGTCTTCACGGTGACGGTCCTGTCCACCCAGATGTTCCCGGGCATCCTCTTCCTGCTCCCGCTGTTCCTGATCTACGTCAACATCGGCAACGCCACCGGCATCGCCCTGTTCGGCTCCCGCGGCGGCCTGATCCTGACGTACCTGACCTTCTCCCTGCCCTTCTCCATCTGGATGCTGATCGGCTACTTCGACTCGGTGCCGCGCGACCTGGACGAGGCCGCCCTGGTGGACGGCTGCGGCCCGCTCGGCGCGCTCCTCAGGATCGTCGTGCCGGCCGCGATCCCCGGCATCGTCGCGGTCGCCGTCTACGCCTTCATGACCGCCTGGGGCGAGGTGCTCTTCGCGTCCGTCATGACCAACGACACCACCCGCACCCTCGCCGTCGGCCTCCAGGGCTACTCCACCCTCAACAACGTCTACTGGAACCAGATCATGGCCGCCTCGCTGGTCGTCAGCGTGCCCGTCGTCGCCGGCTTCCTCCTCCTGCAGCGCTATCTCGTCGCCGGTCTGACGGCGGGCGCCGTCAAGTGACCCGAGCGACCCACACCCCTGATCCCGAAGGGACTTCCGTGTCCGAACGCATCGACCTCGCCGCCCTCCCTCACGACTTCCTGTGGGGCACGGCCACCGCGGCGTACCAGATCGAGGGAGCCGTCGACGAGGACGGCCGTACGCCCTCGATCTGGGACACCTTCTCGCACACCCCGGGGAAGGTCGCGAACGGCGACACCGGCGACGTCGCCTGCGACCACTACCACCGCTGGCGCGAGGACATCGCCCTGATGCGGCAACTCGGCGTCAATGCCTACCGTTTGTCGGTGGCCTGGCCACGTGTCGTTCCCGGCGGCACCGGCCCGGTGAACCCCAAGGGCCTGGCCTTCTACGACGAGTTGGTGGACGCCCTGCTGGAGGCCGGCATCACCCCGTCGGTCACGCTCTACCACTGGGACCTGCCCCAGGTGCTCCAGGACCGCGGCGGCTGGCCCGAGCGGGACACCGCCTTCGCGCTCGCCGAGTACGCCTCGGCGGTTGCCGCCCGCCTCGGCGACCGCGTCAAGCTGTGGGCGACCCTGAACGAGCCGAGCTGCTCGGCCTGGATCGGCCACCTGGAGGGCAAGATGGCCCCCGGCTGGACGGACCTCACCGCAGCCGTACGCGCATCCGCCCACCTGCTGCTGGGCCACGGCCTCGCCGCCCAGGCGATCCGCGCCGCGGCGCCCGGCGCCGAGGTCGGCATCGTCAACAACCTCTCCACCGTGCACGCGGCCACCGACCGCCCCGAGGACATCGCCGCCGCCCACCGCCACGACGGCCATGTCAACCGCTGGTGGCTCGACCCGGTGCACGGCCGCGGCTTCCCGGCCGACATGGTCGAGACCTACGGCGTGGAACTCCCTCTGAAGACGGGCGACCTGGAGACGATCGCGACGCCGCTGGACTGGCTCGGCCTGAACTACTACTTCCCCGCGTACGTCGCCGACGCCCCCGACGCCCCGGCGCCGTACGTCCGCGCGGTGCGCCGCGAGGGGGTGCCGCGCACCGGCATGGACTGGGAGATCGACGCGAACGGCATCGAGACGCTGCTGCTACGGCTCACCGAGGAGTACGGAGCCCGGAGGATCTACGTCACCGAGAACGGTTCCGCCTTCCCTGACGTGGTCCGCCCCGACGGCAGCATCGACGACCCCGAACGCCAGGACTACCTGGAGCGCCACCTGGCCGCCTGCGCCGCGGCCGCCCGCAAGGGCGCCCCGCTCGCCGGCTACTTCGCCTGGTCCCTGCTGGACAACTTCGAGTGGGCGTACGGCTACGACAAGCGCTTCGGCCTGGTCCACGTCGACTACCGCACCCAGGTGCGCACGATCAAGGGCAGCGGACACCGGTACGCGGACATCGTCCGCGTCCACCGCGGCCAGGCACGCCGGGCCGCCTGAGCCGGGCCCGGCCGGCCGGTGGGCACGGGAAGGGAGCCCGCGCCCACCGGCCCCACAATCGCCCTCTGCGCTGTCATGCACGTGGACCGGAAATACCCCTCCACCCGTGCGGGGGGAGCAGAAGGGATAGCTGGTCGGCCGTTCCGAGATCCCGTACCTGGTGGTGCGAAGCGCGCTTCTGCCCGGGCCATCGCCAGGCCGGCCTCGCCCGCTGCCCGGGCGGGCCCCCGGTTTGTGGGGACCAGGCTCCCGCCGGGTAGCACCGAGGTCCGGGCCCCTCGGCTACTCCGGGGGCGTGGGGGTCTCGGGGGTGCGGTACATCGCCTGAACGTCCAACTCGAGCTGAATGGTCGGTCCGACGACCGCGATGCCGCGTGCCAGCATCGAACGCCAGTTGAGAGTGAAATCCTCGCGGTGCAACTCCGTCTTCGCCAGTGCCGCGCAGCGGAGTTCTTGCTCGTAACCGCCGTTCACCGTACCGAGATACGTCGTGTCCAGTCCCACGGACCGGCTCATGCCGTGCATGGTGAGCGAGCCGTTCAGCGTCCACTTGGAGCCACCGCGGTAGACGAACCGGGTGCTGGTGAAGTCGATGTACGGATAGCGCTCGACGTCGAGGAAATCCGCGGAACGCAGGTGGTTGTCGCGGGTTTTGTTGCCCGTGGCGATACTGGAGGCATCGATGCGCACCGAGACCTGCGAGTCGGCCATGTCGGGCGCGATGCGGATGCCGCCGTCGAAACGGGTGAAGCGGCCGTGGACGTGGGCCATGCCCACGTGCTTGGCGATGAACCGGATCGCGGTGTGCGGCGGGTCGAACAACCAGGTGCCGGGCGGCGGAAGTTCCAGCTGACGAGCGGGCAGCAGCGCGATGCGCGCCAGGGAGTGGGCGACCCCGGCGGCTATGTCGACGTTCTCGCGAGCAGGCGTGAGCCCCTCTGACGTGGCCATCAAGCTGTAGGAGCCCGGCGGCAGCGTCACGATGAACAGGCCGTACGGGTCGGTGGTGCCGCGGGCGACGACGCGGTGGCTGTCCAGCGCGGTGACCGTGACCTCGGCACCGCACATGGGCTGCCCCATGGGATCCACGACCTCGCAGCCATAAGCGCCCGCGTCGGCCGGCAGGGGCACCGACAGGCCCGCGGCACCGGAAGCACCGCGGGAACGTCGACGTCGGAGCAGTCCGAGGGCCATGCTGTGCGCCTTTCTTCACGCGTGTCACCACTGCGAGGCCCGCTGAAACCGTGGGCGATCGTGGTCACCGAGATGGGCCGAGGTCTTATTGCAGGTGCGATGAGGTTCGGTATTCAACGATCATAGGACAGGCGGTGCGCAGCAGTGCTTCACCAGTGCAGGACTTGCAGCAAGGCCCTCAGGAGCGCTGGACCACCTCGAATGGCCTCAACTCCGCCGCCAGCCAGGGTGTTTCGGCCTCGCTGCTTTGCACCGCTGCTGCGGCGAAGGGCACCCGTACTGCCGCGACGTTCACGCGCTGCCCGCGATGTCGCCACACACATCCCACATCCACCGTCGCCGCAGGCGCGATATGCCGCCGGCGGGTGGCCGGGTAGCGGACACAGGTCCCCCTCCGGGGAACCGCTCGCGGCCGGAGTGATGTGCCGAGGTGGTCTTCGAGCACGACAAGCGACTCCCAGTCAGGACGGCTTCTGGCCCACCTTCTGGCTGTTGGGCTCCAATGCCGACGACCCGTCCGTCTCCTGGCCGCCCTCCGGCGGGACCGACCTCATGGAGATCATCGGCTACCCGGACTGGACCGGCACGGCGTTCCTCCGCCGAGACCGGCCCTTCGATGCCCCCTCCGCGTCCGTGGCGCACCCCGGCCCTGGTTGACTGTTCCCGCGCGGGCGGCGAAGGCGAGCCGCTTGCTGGTCGGACAGCGCCGACGTATCCCTGGGGCACGTAAGGAAGTGAGCGTGGAGCAGTTCGCTGCGGGCAAGGTTCTGCGGGGCAGATATAGGCTGGACCGGATCCTGGGCAGAGGGGCGATGGGACTCGTCTGGCAGGGGACGGACGTGTATCTGGAGCGCCCTGTCGCGGTGAAGACTGTCGCCGCAGATCTTCTGGCTCTCCCCGACTGGCGCCACACCGCCCTGGCGCGCTTCGAGAGGGAGGCCAAGGCTGCCGCTCGTCTGGACCACGCCAATATCACGACCGTGTACGACGCGGCCGTCACCGAGGACGTCTGCTGTCTGGTGATGCAGCTCGTCGGCGGCACGACCCTCGACAACGTCATCGACGGCGCCGACGGCGGGCTCCTGCCCGTGCCGGCCGCGGCAGCGGTGGCCGCGCAACTGTGTTCTGGGCTGTCCGCCGCGCATGCGGCCGGCCTCGTGCACCGCGACCTCAAGCCTCAGAACGTCATGGTGTGCGTCAGCGGTCTGGTGAAGATCCTCGACTTCGGTCTCGTGAAGGTCCTCTCGGACACCGACCCCCGGCTCACCATGACGGGCGAGACGCTCGGCAACCTCACCTATGCCTCGCCCGAACTTCTGGCAGGCGAGCAGCCGTTGGACGGTCGCAGCGACCTGTACGCGGTGGGTTGCCTGCTGCACCACATGCTCACCGGCCGCCCTCCGTTCCACGGTGAGGTCCCCGCCGAACTCGTGACCCAGCACCTCACCGCGTCTCCGCCCCGGCTGGCCGACCGAGGTGTCGATGCCCCGGCCGCTCTGCAGGACCTGCTGTACGCACTGCTCGCCAAGCGACCCGAGGATCGTCCCAGCGGTGCCGCGGAAGTGTACGCGGCCCTGGCCCCGTACCTGCCGGACCCCGATCCGACACTCGCGACCCGCAGGGTGCCGCCGGAGGATCCCCGGCGGCCGTTCCTCGTGCCCCAGGGGCCGATCATGCAGCGCTAGCCGAAGCCGACCACGGCACGACCCCAGGCCCGGTCATGCCGCGACCGGCGGCCGGACCTTGATCAGTTCCTCCAGGAACGGGCTCGGCTCCCCGTGCCAGAAGACGTCCAGGCTGTCTCGGGCGCGCGTAGCCGCCACGAAGAGCAGAGACCGGGCGCGCTGCATCTCCGTCCGGTAGCGCGCGGGGTCCGTGGTTCGCCGTTGCTGGACGCTCGCACGCGGCACCAGTCCGTCGGTCACACCGGCGATGATCATGCGCTGGTATTCCAGGCCCTTGAACCGGAACATCGTGCCGATGTGGACGCCGCTGTCCCCGCGGGGCCCGTCCGGACCGATCTCCAACGCCATGACGCCGTGCTCCCGCAGCGTGTACGCGACCTCGCGCGCCATGTCGTTGGTCGGCACGGCGATCGCGATCTGCTCGTGCGGCACGTCGCCCCAGGACTCGATCAGCGCCGCGATCGCCTCTCGCTCGTCCTCCCAGTCGTTGAGCCTGTGCAGGTCCGGGACGGCGCCACTGAGCACGGACCGGTAACCGGCCAGCGTCTCCGTGCTGCCGTCGAGGTCGGCATAGGTCTCCTGGCCGAGCACGTTCAGCGCGGAGCGCAGGATCTGCCGGGTGGTGCGGTAGCTCAGCGACAGCTTCGAGGACCGGCCGCGGATGTTGATGCCGAGGCTGCCGAGGGTCACCTGGTTCTTGTAGATGCGCTGGTGGGTGTCGCCGACCAGGAAGAGGTCGTTTCGGTCGGGAGCGGTCATCGCACGGAGCATCTTCCAGTGCGCGGGCCGCAGGTCCTGAGCCTCGTCCACCACGATGTGCCGGTACCGGTAGCGCAGCCAGCCGCCCGAACCGTCGGCCATGTGGATGTTGTCGAGGCCGCCCGCTTCCTCTCGCTGACGGTCGATGGCCTGGATGCGCCGTGCCCGTTCCGTTTCCAGTTGAGCCGCCCGCTCCGCGATCTGATCCCAGGTCTGGACCTCGAGCCGGTCCAGGCGCTGCGTGAACCGCTCGGCGAGCTGCCAGATCTCAGCTCGTTCGGACCGGCTGACCGTGCGTCCGCGTCCGGCGCGGCGGGCCCGGAAGTAGTCCGTGCGGGAGGTGACGGCCTGGCCGAGGATGACTTGCGTCCATTCGTCGTTCAGGAACTCCGCGTCCCAGCCGTCTTCGCCGAGTTCGTCGAGGAGCGAGCGCCATTCGCGGACTGCCTGCGCCTCGTCGATGATCCGCTTGCGGTTGCCGGGCTCGGCCTCCCGGACGGTCCGCAGCGCGAGCTGGTCGACGTGGCTGATCTCGACGCGCGACAGCAACGGCTCGCCGCCCAGGGCGAGAAGTCGGGAACGCAGATCCGCCGCGAGGTTCTTGTTGTACGTGGTCAGCAGGACCGGCTTGGTCCGGCCGGCCGGGAGCTGCTCGACCAGGTGCTTGACCCGGTGCAGTGCCACGATCGTCTTGCCGGTGCCGGTGCCGGTGCCGGTGCCGGGCCCGCCGCCCACGCGCGCCGGACCGCTGTAGTCCCGCGTGACGAGCTTGGCCTGCGGGGGGTGCAGGAACACCTTCCAGCGTCCGAAGTCCTCGCCCTCCAGTGCCTCGCGCAGCGCGTCGTCGGTCGTGGTGACGATGGTGGCGGGACGTGCGACGGCAGCCCGGAAGTCCTCGGTGTCCACGGGTTCCGGTGCCGCGACGGGGGCCGTGACCTGCTCGAGGACGTCGTCGTACGCCTTGCCGTCGTACAGCGCCAGCAGCACCTCGCCGGTGAGCTGCGGTGCGTACTCGACGAGGCCGAGGAGCTGGTCCTCGGTGGTCAGCGCGGCGACGACAGGTATCAGGGAGGGTGCCACACCCAGGTCGGTGAGCTGCTGTTCCGACCACTTCTCGAACAGCGGCTGCGCAGCGGCCGGCTCGGCGGGGTGAAGCGGCTCGGCGGGCAAGGAGGGCGTGGCCGTCTGCGGGGCCGGAGGACTGAGCACTTCCTCCTGCACGACCTGCAGGTCCACGTACTCGATGCCGCCGGTGACGCGGTTGACCGAGTACGTGAGCCGGTCGAGATGCGCGTACACGTCCTTGCGGTGCTTGACCGAGACGATCAGCCAGTCGTCGTCGGCCAGCCGCAGCAGCAGCGCACGGTACTCGTCGTTGATGCGCGCCGAGTACAGCTTGTCGTGCCCCTGCAGCTGCTTGAGACGCAGTCCCGCGGAATCGGGGTTGGTCTTGAACTTGTGCTGGAAGTCGTAGATCGCGCCCTTGACCGGGCGGGGGAGCTTGAGAATCTCCCGGTCCGCCTTGTCGAGCAGGCGCAGCGTCACGTTCTTGTCGTGTCCCGAGACGGGAGCAACTGCCCTCCGGTGAGCCCTCCCGCCAGCAGCCGCGCTGTCTCCTCCGCCAGCCGTGTCGCTCGCCGGGCCTCCGCCCGAAGTGCGTCCACGTGCCGGAACGCCTCCCCGTATCGCTTCTGCTCTTCCAACGGCAGCAGCGGCACGCGCAGCCGGCCAGGGCTGACCGTCAGGACGGTGCTGCCCGTCGAAGCACCCGCGATGTTCTCCTCCGCCCCCAGAAACCCGGCAAGGAACCAGGCGTCCAGGCGGTCGGGGTCCGGCCGGAAGAGGTGGACGTGGTGCCCGAGCAGCGCTCCCGCGTCCTCCTCTCCCGCGACCCGGGTCATCGGGCCGCCTCCGCTCGCGACCGCTCGTACGAGGACGTCCCCGGCGGCGATCACGCGCGGCGTGTCGCTGCGCAGCTCGGCCGGGTCGCCGGTGGGAGCCGACCCGCGCGCGATGTCGGATGCTGTGAGGACCGCGCGAGCCGTGGGCTCGTGATCCGCGCCGTCCTCACGGCCACGCGCGCCTTCGGGCAGCGTCCGCAGGATGGTGAGCGCTCCACCGCGAGCGAGGTCGGACGCCGTCGCCGTCCGCCATTCGCGGGCTCCGGCACTCGCGGCGCTCCAGCCCTCCTGACCGGCCGCCCGCGCGAGGGACTTCGCGGCCTTGACGAGATTCCGGCGTGTGGCATCGACCTCCGCGGAGAGTTCCGCCGGATCGATGCCGGCACGTGATGCCCTGACGTGCCGTGCGGGAGTCAGGTCCACCACGTCGTCCAGGAGGTCGACCACTCCGACTGCCCGAGAGGTTCCGGGCTCGCCCTCGAACGCGTCCGGGTCGCTGTTGAACGCCTCCCACGCGCCAAGGACCTGTGCCGTGATCCGGTCCCAGTCCAGCGTGGCGGAGCGACTCCCGGCCCGAGTGCGCGTGCCCGCTGACCTGCCGCGTGCGGATTCCGCCTCCGCCGCGTCGATGAAAAGCACTGACTTGCGCTCCGGGCCGCCCGGTTCGGGCCGCTGCAGGACCCAGATCTGGAGCCCGATGTGCAGCGGCACCGCCGCGCCGGCCGGCAGCGCGACCACCGCGCGCAGCGCGCCGCTGCGTACAAGCTCCGCCCGTACGCGGCGCCCCGATGCGCGGCCCGCCGTGGCGGGCGGCAGGAGCAGGGCCGCATAGCCGTCGGGCGTCACATGGGCGAGGGCGTGCTGCACCCAGGCCAACTCGGACTCGGCGCGGGCCGGAACGCCGTACGCCCAGCGAGGGTCGTACGCCAACTCGTCGTGGCCCCAGTCCCGGACGCCGTACGGCGGGTTGCTCAGCACCGCGTCCGCGAGGAGGCTGGGGAAGGCGTCCGCACGGAGACTGTCGCCGGCGCGCACGGTGACCGTGGCGTCCGGTGCCGTCAGCATCAGGCTCACCGCACTCCGCTGAGCCTGTACGGGCAGCACGTCCTGGCCGTACAGCTCACGCGCCCCGCGCCGGGCGGCGGCCGCCAGCAGGGAGCCGCTGCCGCAGGCCGGGTCCAGGACGCGGTCCGGGGTGCCGGGGATCAGGCGCGCGAGAAGATCCGCGAGCGCGGTCGGCGTCCGGTAGGCCCCGCTCGCCGCGCTGTCCTCCAGCTCCCGCTCCGCGAGTACGCGCAGGGTGGCTTGGCCGCCCTCCTCTCGTACGCACGCGTACAGCGCGCGCAGTACCTCGGCGTCGGCCGCCTGGAAGCGGACGGCGTCCACCCCCGGTACGGCTTCGGCGACGGCGGCCGCGTCGCGTTCGGCGCGAGCGGTCAGGTCCGCGTCCGGCAGCCGGGTGGCGGCGATCAGCTCCTCGGGTGTGCGGCCGGCTGCCGCAAGGACGAGGAGCAACAGGTCCGCCGTGCCGCCGCTGGACGGCGCGTGGAGGCGGAGGATCGTCCGCAGCTCCTCGGAGGGAGTGGCCGCGGAGGCGTGGCCGCGTGAGGAGAGCCAGTCGCGCACGGCTTGGAGGTCGTACAGCGGACTGGTCTCCGTACCGCCCGAGGGCGCGGGGAAGTCGTCATGCCGACGGCGCCAGTTGCTGACGGTGGCGCGCGTGACTCCCGCGATGCGGGAGATCTCCGCGGCGGTCACCTGGGCGGAGGGCTGGGTCATGCGGACGTCCTGGGCTGCTCGGTAGTGGACACAGCAACAAGCTACAGCAGCCGTCAAATCTGCCAACGTGTTTGACAGTGCTTTCAGTTTCATGTTTGTCTGATGTTGCTTCCGGTTGGGAGCGTGCGCCCGGCCGTGAGCCGTCCAGTCGGCATTCGATGCCTCGGCCGCATCTGTCCTTTTCTCGCAGCACCGCATGGGGGGACCCGAGCATGTCCACGCCACTTTGGGCCGAGCCGCCGCATCCGCATGTCCCGCAAGCGTCGAATCACAGGGCGCGGTGAGGACCGTGTCCGGAGCCCCTCTCACCGGCCGCGGCGCGCGTTGCGCATGACCGCTGTTCCTGCCAGGCGGTTTCCGCCCCGGCCCAATTCCTCAGACGCACATGGGGAGATCCGCTTGACCGAGACGGACGAGCCCGAACTGACCGTGTACCGGCGCCACTTGGCGCGGCTGCTGAAGCACGACGATCGGGAGAACTTCCGGGCCCTGCTCGTCCAGGCCCGCCACATCACCACGGCGTCCTACGAGACCACCCTCTACGACCACCAGCAGACGTTCCGCCTCCTGTGGCGCCATCTGGAGCGCAGCGGCCACCTGGGCCTCGCCCATCGTGAGGTCCGGGCGCGTCTCGCCTCCGGCAAGGCCTCACCCCGACGAGCGCGCCGATCTGGAGCTGTTCCTCACGGTCTACGCCCAGGTCCGCCCCGGCGCGTGACCGCGCGCACCACGCCGGCGGGCAGTATGCGCCGTGTGTCGTCTCCCGCGTCGTTTCCCACCCGACCCACGTACAAAGGACACCCGTGAACCGAGCCAACGTCATCGCCATCGCCGCCTGCGGGTTGACCGCCCTGTCGGTCACCGCGGCCGTCGCGGACCACGTCAGCACCCACTCCGCGCTGGCCGCTGCACGCCGCCAGGCGGCCGCGGCCGACCACCGCGCCCAGCAGGCGGAGACCCGCCCGCCCAAGGTCGTCACCAAGACGGTCGACAAGCCCGTCTTCGGCCGCTCCGCGCTTCTCGGCGCCTATGCGGCCGGAGTCATCGCCGGTGGCGTGTACACCGACGACGGCAACACGACCTACACCGCGAGCGACAGCACCTGCTCGCAGGAGTATTCCGAGATCTCGCAGGAGCCCAACGGCGGTTCTGTCCACAGAGACCTCTTCATGAAGGCCTGCCTGAACAACGTCAACGACACCGCCAAGACCGATCCGGCACCTTGACCGGCGGGGCGTGGCGCTCACCAACTGAACATGAAGGTCGGCCGGCCGGGCCCCTCCCGGCCCCGCCGCTGAACAGGACATGCGCGCCCCACGTATCACCCCAGCGTGGCAGGATCCCTCACCATGAGTGCGTCCCCGGCGGTGAAGAGCCTGCGTGCCGCGGTGTTCGCCGCGGTGTGTGTGCTGCTCGCCGCCGCCGGGCACGGGCTCGCCATGGGGGACATGCCGCCGCTGTGGGCCGACGCGGCCGGATTCTTCGCGGTGTTCGCGCTCGGCTGGACGCTCGGCGAACGTGAGCGGTCGCTGCCCGGCGTCGGTGCGGCCATGCTGCTCACCCAGGCCGGGCTGCACCTCGGCTTCGACGTCGCCCACCCCGTCACCAGGCGTTCGGCCATGCCCGGTCACACCATGGCCGCGATGCACGCCCACGCGACGGCGATGAGTGACGTCCACGCGACCGCCCACCCACACCTCACCGCCCACGCCACCGCCGCCCACCTCCTCGCCGCGCTCGTCGCCTCCTGGTGGCTGCGGCGGGGCGAGGCCGCGTTGTGGTCGTTGCTGCGCCGGGCGCGCACGCTCGTCCCCGGTCTCGTCGCCTGGTGGCGTGACACCCCGCTGCCCGCCCCCGTCGATCACGCCCCGCGTGTGCCGTCGGCACCCCGGCCTCCCCGTCTGACCCTCCTGCGGCACGCTGTCAGCAGACGCGGACCCCCGCTTCCGATCCCGTACTCGCTCTGACCCTGAACACCACGTCACCCGTACGGAGATCGACTCACCCATGTCCGCATCCGCATCACGTCTGACCACGCGCCGCGCCGGCACCGTCATCGCCCTCGCCGCCGGCACCGTCCTGCTCGCCGCCGGTGCCGCCTCCGCGCATGTCACCGTCCATCCCGAGAGCTACGCCAAGGGAGCCACCGACGGTGTGCTGACCTTCCGCGTCCCCAACGAGGAGGACACGGCCTTCACCACCAAGGTGCAGGTCTTCCTGCCCACCGACCACCCCGTGCTCGGCGTGCTCGTGCACCCGCAGGACGGCTGGACCGCCAAGGTCACCACCACCAAGCTCAAGACGCCGGTGAAGACCGACGACGGCACCATCACCGAGGCCGCCTCCGAGATCACCTTCAGCGGCGGCAAGATCGGCGCCGGGCAGTACGAGGACTTCGACGTCGCCTTCGGACAGCTGCCCGACGACACCGGCCAGTTGGTGTTCAAGACCCTGCAGACCTACTCCGACGGCAAGGTCGCGCGCTGGATCGAGGAGCCGTCCGGCGGCGACGAGCCGGAGAACCCGGCCCCCGTGCTGAAGCTGACGGCCGGTGACGCGGGTGGCGCACCGGCGGCCGCCAGGACAGCCACCGCTGCCACCACCGCCAAGGCCGCCGACGCCGGCGACTCCACGGCCCGCGGGCTCGGTATCGCCGGGCTGGTCGTCGGTGTCATCGGCCTCGCCGCCGCCGCGTTCGCACTCGTGCGGAGCCGGGGCGCGAGGTCGTAATACCGAGGAGACCAGGAAGGGCCCGGACCGGCAACCGGTCCGGGCCCTTCCCGATGTCAGGGGCCGTCGCTCAGCGCCCCACCAGCTCCAGCACCTTCGCCTCGGTCGCGGCCTCGACGGTGATGCGCGAGGTGCGCCACAGCCACCCCACGTCCCGGCCGAAGGACCACAGCAGTGAGCCCAGGGCGAGGGCGACGATCGCGAGGTTCGCCAGGTGGGGGAGGAGCTCGGCGCCGGCCAGGAGCAGGGCTATGCCCTGCACCGCGGCGACGGTCTTGCGGGCGAACGACGGCGGCAGGGGGGCGTTCAGCCAGGGGGCCAGACGGGCCGCGGCGACGAAGGCGTACCGCATTCCGCCGATCAGCAGCACCCACGGGCCGAGCTGGGTGGACACGTACACGCTCAGCACGAGGATCAGGAACGCGTCCACCTCCATGTCGAAGCGCGCGCCGAGCGCCGTGGAGGTGCCGGTGCGGCGGGCCACCTTGCCGTCCACGCCGTCCAGGAGCAGGGCGACCGCGGTCAGGCCCACCAGCAGCGTCACCGGCGGCGCGCTCTCGAAGGAGTCCGCGACCAGCGCGGTCACGCCGCCCACCAGCGTCGCCCGGCCGAGTGTCACACGGTTCGCGGGGCCGAAGGAGCGCAGGCAGGAGCGGTGCAGGGCGCGTGCCAGCACCGCCCAGGTGGCGAACGCGAACGCCAGGCCCGTCAGCCAGCCCGCCGGCCCCATGCCTATCGCCGTTCCGAGCAGGGCCAGCAGCAGGAGCTGTATACCCGCTCCCACAGCGGTCTCCTGCTGGGGCCTGGCGTCATACGTGTTGTTCAGGGCCACCGCACACCCTCCGGCCGAGTGACAGAGTCGATCAACGCCGCGTACTGTGCGCGGCCTGTGCACTTCTCGGTACGTGAACAACTTCCCTACTGTTCAGGAGGATGCCGATGAACCGCTCGGCCCGCGCGTTCTGGCTTCGCTCTCCGGGCCATGGCGAGCTGCGTGACATCACCCTCGCGGAGCCCGCCGAGGACGAGGTCGTGGTGCGCGCCCTGTACTCCGGGGTGAGCCGTGGCACGGAGACGCTCGTGTTCCGTGGCGGTGTGCCGGAGAGCCAACACGCCGTGATGCGAGCGCCGTTCCAGGAGGGCGACTTCCCAGGCCCGGTGAAGTACGGCTACCTCAGCGTCGGCCAGGTGGAGGAGGGGCCGGCCGAGTTGGTGGGGCGTACGGTCTTCTGCCTGTATCCGCATCAGAGCCGTTACGTCGTTCGGGTGAACGCCGTGACCGTCGTGCCCGAGCGGGTGCCCGCCGAGCGGGCCGTGCTCGCCGGCACTGTGGAGACCGCCGTGAACGCCCTGTGGGACGCGGCGCCGCTGATCGGCGACCGGATCGCGGTGGTCGGCGGTGGCATGGTCGGCTGCTCGGTGGCCGCCCTGCTGGCCCGCTTCCCCGGCGTCCGGCTGCAGTTGGTCGACGCCGACCCGGCCCGCGCCAAGACCGCCGAGGCGCTCGGCGTGGACTTCGCGACACCCGACTCCGCCCTCGGCGACTGCGACCTCGTCGTGCACGCCAGCGCCACCGAGGCCGGTCTCACCCGCGCGCTGCAACTCCTCGCTCCCGAGGGTACGGTGGTGGAACTGAGCTGGTACGGCGACCGGCGCGTCGCCCTGCCGCTCGGCGAGGCCTTCCACTCCCGCCGCCTCACCGTGCGCAGTAGCCAGGTCGGCACCGTCTCCCCGGCCGCCCGTGCCGGCCGCGGTTACGCCGAGCGGATGGCGCTCGCCCTCGACCTGCTCGCCGACCCGGCCCTGGACGCGCTCATCACCGGGGAGAGCGCTTTCGAGCAACTCCCGGACGTCATGCCCCGGCTCGCCTCGGGCGAGATCCCGGCCCTGTGCCACCGGATCCGGTACGCCGAGACGGGCCTGACCTGAGAAAAGAGTGAGAGTGAGCTGAACACGGGGAACCGAAGAGCCGTACTACACGACATCCCCCGGCGGGTAAGGACAGGGGGACCAGACGCGTCGTACCTGGAGGGTCGCCCGTTGTTCAGCATCACCGTCCGCGATCACATCATGATCGCCCACAGCTTCCACGGCGAGGTGTTCGGGCCCGCGCAGCGCCTGCACGGCGCCACGTTCCTGGTGGACGCCACCTTCCGCCGCGAGCAGCTGGACGAGGACAACATCGTGGTCGACATCGGCCTGGCCACGCAGGAACTGCGCCTCATCACCGCCGAGCTGAACTACCGCAACCTCGACGACGAGCCCGAGTTCGCCGGCGTCAACACCTCCACCGAGTTCCTCGCCAAGGTCATCGCCGACCGGCTCGCCGAACGCGTCCACAAGGGCGCCCTGGGCGAGGGCGCCAAGGGCCTCGCGGGCATCTCCGTCACCCTGCACGAGTCGCACATCGCCTGGGCGAGTTACGAGCGTGGCCTGTGACCGGGGCGACCGCGCGGCGGGCACGGCTGTCCTACGTCCCGGCGCAGGCCACAGCCCTCACCGCCGAGAAGGCCGGAATCATCCCCATGTCCCTGCGCACCGTGCACTTCGTCCTGCCGGGCGGCATCGACGACCCGGCCGCGCCCAGCGGCGGCAACGCCTACGACCGCCGGGTCTGCCTGGACCTGCCCGGCTTCGGCTGGCAGGTCACCCGGCACACCGCGCCCGGCACATGGCCGCGCCCCGACCGGGCCGCCCGCGACCACCTCGCCCGCACCCTGAGGGACCTGCCGGACGACGCGGTGGTGCTGCTGGACGGGATCGTCGCCTGCGGCGTCCCGGACGTCGTCACCCCGCACGCCGACCGGCTGCGCCTCGCCGTGCTCGTCCACCTCCCGCTCGGCGACGAGACGGGCCTCGACCCGGCCGTCGCCGCCGACCTCGACGCCCGCGAACGCGCCGTGCTGCGTGCCGCGCCCGCCGTCATCGCCACCAGCGACTGGGCCGTACGGCGGCTCGTCTCCCATCACGGGCTCGCCCCCGAACGGGTGCATGTCGCCGCGCCCGGCGCCGACATCGCACCCCTCGCACCCGGCACCGACGGCGTCTCCCGGCTGCTGTGCGTGGCCGCCGTCACCCCGCGCAAGGGCCAGCACCGGCTCGTGGAGGCGCTCGCGGCGGTCCGGGACCTGCCGTGGACCTGCGAGCTGGTCGGCGGACTCGGCCACGACCGCGCGTACGTCGCACAGTTGCGCGAGATGATCGCCGGGTACGGCCTCGCCGACCGGCTGCACCTGACCGGACCGCGCTCCGGCGCCGACCTCGACGCCACCTACGCCGCCGCCGACCTGATGGTCCTCACCTCCTACGCCGAGACCTACGGCATGGCCGTCACCGAGGCCCTGGCCCGCGGCATCCCGGTCCTCGCCACCGACGTGGGCGGGCTGCCGGAAGCGGTCGGCCGCGCCCCCGACGGCGGGGTGCCCGGCATCCTCGTCCCACCGGAGGACCCCGCCGCGCTCGCCGCCGAGCTGCGCGGCTGGTTCGGCGAGCCCGACGTACGCCGCCGGCTCAAGTCCGCCGCCCGGGGCCGCCGCGCCGCGCTCGACGGGTGGGCCACCACCGCCCGCAGCCTGGCCGGAGTCCTCGCACGGCTCCCCGAAGCCCCGAGGAGGGCGGCATGACCGCGCCGGAGACCACGACGAACGGCATGGCGTCGATCCCGGCCCAGACAGGACCGAGGACGGTGACGCCGGTGCGCGGCGAGGGCGAGAAGGAGACGGTGCGCGAGGCGTCCGGTGCGGGGGAGGGCGGCGGCGGTGCCGACGACGGGCAGCGTGGCGCGGAGGCCTCGGTCGTCGCCGGGGCCGGGCCCGTCGGGCGTCCCGGTGAGCGGGCCACCGTACGGCTGCGTCACGACGAGCCCGAGGAACCGCCCCGGTACGCGCCCGAATGGCTGCGGTTGCGGGAAGGGGCCGACGCTGCCGCCCGCGCGCAGGACCTGCTGGACCCCTTGCGGATCCGGCTGGCGAACCTGCCGGGCCACACCGGCGCACTCGCCGTGCACGACCTGGGCTGCGGCACCGGCTCGATGAGCCGCTGGCTCGCGCCCCGCCTGGACGGACCCCAGCACTGGGTCCTGCACGACCGCGACCCCTACCTGCTGCACTTCGCCGCGGTGGGCTCACCGCACTCCGCCGCCGACGGCAGCAACGTCACCGTCGAGACCCGGCGCGGCGACGTCGCCCGGCTGACACCGGACGCGCTGGCCGGGGCCTCGCTGGTCACCGCCTCCGCGCTGCTCGACGTGCTCACCCGCGAGGAGGTCGTCACCCTCGTCGACGCCTGCGCCGGGGCCGGCTGCCCCGCGCTGCTCACCCTGTCGGTCGCCGGGCGCGTCGAACTCACCCCGGCCCACCCGCTGGACACGGAGATCACCGAGGCGTTCAACGCCCACCAGCGGCGCGCCGGGCTGCTCGGCCCGGACTCGGTCACCGTGGCCTGCGAGGCGTTCGCCGCGCGCGGGGCCGCCGTACGCGTGCATCCGAGCCCCTGGCGGCTCGGCCCCGAGGGGTCGGCGCTGATCGAGCAGTGGCTGCGCGGCTGGGTGGGCGCGGCCGTGGAACAGCGGCCCGAACTGCGCGACCGCGCGCAGCGGTATCTGCGGGACCGGCTCGCCGCCTGCGCGGCCGGTGAGCTGCGGGTCGTGGTCCACCACAGCGACCTGCTGGCCCTGCCCCGGCCGACGGGCGGCGCGTCATGAGCTCGCGGCCGGCCGCGAGGGAGCCCGGGCGCCGAACCGCCGGAACCGGCCCGGCCGATGTGTGCGTGTACGGCTCCGGCACGATCCACGCGGGCGCGGGGGGTGTGGCCACGGCGCAGGCGACCACTCGGGAGACCGGCACCTGGCTTCCGCAACCGCCGCCCTCGCGCCCCCAACCCACCCCCTCTTTCCCGGAGTCGGCGCGCTCCCTCTCCGACCAGCCGCCCACCGAGACCGCGCCCGAGCCCGCGCAGCCCCCGGCCCACCGGCGCAACCGCTTCCGCGCGCTGCGTACGCACTTCGGGACCGTCGCCGGTGTGGTCATCCTCGGGGCGCTGCTGTGGCGGCTGGGCACGGGCGTGCTCGTCGACGGGCTGCGGCGGATCGACGGCGTGACGGTGCTGGCCGCGCTGGGCATCGGCGGGGTCACCACCGTCCTCAGTGCCTGGCGCTGGCAGTTGGTGGCCCGAGGCCTGCGCATCCGGCTGCCGCTCGGCTCCGCCGTCGCCGACTACTACCGGGCGCTGTTCCTGAACGCGGCGCTCCCCGGCGGGATCCTGGGCGATGTGCACCGGGCGGTCCGGCACGGACAGAGCGCCGGTGACCTGCGGCGCGGCGTGCAGGCCGTCGTACTGGAACGCGTCGCCGGGCAGATCGCGCTGGCCGTGCTCGCCGCGGCGGTGCTGCCGACGCTGCCGTCCCCGGTGCGCGCCGAGGCCCGCGACTTCGCCCCGCTGGTCGCCCTCGCGGCGGCCGGCGTGCTCGCCGTCGGCCTCGCCGTGCGCATGAACCGGGCGCCCTCCCGCCGGGCCGGGGGCCTGCGCACCGCCCTCGGCGAGGCGCGCCAGGGCCTGTTCTCCCGCCGGGGCGGGCCGGGCATCGCGCTGTCCTCGGCCGTGGTCCTGGCCGGGCACGTGGCGATGTTCGTCGTGGCGGCGCGGGTCGCCGGCTCCACCGCCTCCTTCGTGGAGCTGGTCCCGCTCGCGGTCCTCGCCCTGGTCGCCATGGGGCTGCCGCTGAACGTCGGCGGGTTCGGGCCCCGCGAGGGCGTCACCGCCTGGGCGTTCGGCGCCGCGGGGCTCGGCGCGAGCACCGGAGTCGCCGTCGCCGTCGTCTACGGTGTGCTGAGCTTCGTGGCGAGCCTGCCCGGCGCCGTCGTCCTCGCGGTCCGCTGGTACACCGCTCTGCGCGCCGCCCCCGCCACGACGGACCAGGCCGCGCCCGCCACGACGGACCCCGCACCGGCCTCCGCGACGGAAGGTCCGCGATCCGCCCGGCAGCCCGAGTCCGCCCAGGCCCCCGCGCCCGGACGGAACACCCCGCCCGCGAGGGACTACCCGCGTCCCGCCCCGGACGTGAGCAACGCGAAATACGCCTCGAAGGATTCCGCCAGGCTCGCCAGCAGTGCCTTCCCCTTTTCCGCCGAACCGAGGGAAGGACGGCCGATGACGCCCGATTCGGTATAGGCGGACATTCCCACGGTGAGCAGATGACGACGGTCGTCAGCGGTGAAATCGGCGGACTCGTAACCAGGGCGGACGAATTCGGGATGAGCGTGCAGCAGAATCGAGGTCTCGATTTCTCCCGCGTGCATGTCGGTGAGCAGCGAGGTGTGCATCCCCGCCCGCTCCCGCGCCGTCTCCCAGTCCTCGGCGGCCGGGAACAACGCCATCCGCTCGCCGCGCGCGGAGGCCTCCTGGACGACGTTGCCCAGCACGTAGTTGCCGCCGTGCCCATTGACCACGACGAGCGCGTCGACGCCCGAGCGGCGCAGCGACGCGGCGATGTCCGAGACCACCGCATGGAGGGTCACGGCGGAGATGCTGACGGTCCCCGGCCAGTCCGCGTGCTCGTGCGAGCAGGAGACCGTCACCGGAGGAAGGAGGTGCACCGGGTACGCGGCGGCGATCTCCCGCGCCACGGCACAGGCGACGAGCGTGTCGGTCGCCAGCGGAAGGAACGGACCGTGCTGTTCGAAACTGCCTACGGGAAGGACGGCGACCTGTGTTGAAACGCCCGCCGCCCGCGTCCGTACCACTTCGGTGGTGTCCGCCGGCATCACGCCGTACGCCACGCTGTTTGTCCCCCCACATGCCGCCGCACGCGCGCCCGAACCATCCATCGTTTCACGGCCTTTCGTCTCTGCTTAGGAATCAGATCATGACAGAAAACACCGGCGTCAACATGGGCGTACTCGGCAAGAAGGCTCCGCGGCGTTCGGGCGCGGAACGCGTCGTGAATGCACCGCTGCCCACCGTGTACGGGAAATTCCAGGCGGTCGGCTACCTGGACCACGACCGCGGTGACGAGCAAGTGGCCTTGGTGTACGGCGACATCGGCACCGAGAACGTGCTGACCCGGCTGCACTCGGAATGCCTGACCGGGGACGCGTTCGGCTCCCGGCACTGTGAGTGCGGCGACCAGCTAGAGGCCGCCCTGCGCGCCGTCGTCGCCGAAGGCAGCGGGATCGTCGTCTACTTGAGGGGCCACGAGGGCCGCGGCATCGGACTGCTCGCCAAGTTGCGCGCGATGGCGCTGCAGGCGGAGGGCCTGGACACGGTGGAGGCGAACCTCGCGCTCGGCCTGCCCGTCGACGCCCGCGACTACGGCATCGCGGCTCAGATCCTGCACGACCTCGGGGTGCGCTCGGTGCGCCTGATGTCCAACAACCCGCGCAAGCGGGAGGCGCTGGTCCGGCACGGCATCCAGGTCGCCGAGCAGGTGCCGCTGCTGATCGAGCCGTGCGAGAGCAACATCACGTATCTGCGCACCAAGCGGGAGCGGCTCGACCACATCCTGCCCCATCTGGACGCCGTCGCCCACGGCTCCTGAGGCCGGCCGTCCCGGCGTCCGCCGCCTCCCCCATGGGCGGCGGGCGCCCGGCGGTCAGCGCACCAGCGCCTCGTGCACCAGCCGCCGCAGCTCCGGGAAGATCTTCAGCGTCTTCGGCCGTACCTGCGTCATGAACTGGACCGTCAGCTCATGGCCCGGATCGACCCAGAACGCGGTCGTGGCCACGCCGGTCCAGCCGTACGTGCCCAGGCTGGAGGGGGCCAGGGTGCGGGACGGGTCGGTCACCACCGACACGTTGAAGCCGAAGCCGAGCCCGTCGTTGCCGGGCTCCTGGTGGACGGGGGCGCCGAAGGACCGCAACGTCGCGTCGCCGGGCAGCTGGTTGCGGGTCATCATGCCGACGCTGTCCGCGGACAGCAGCCGCACGCCGTCCAGTTCGCCGCCCCGGCGCAGCATCTCCATGAACCGGTGGAAGTCGTACGCCGAGGAGACCAGGCCGCCGCTGCCCGACAGGAACCTCGGCCGGCCGCGCACCGGCAGCCCCGGCACCGGCTCGATCCCGCCCTCGTCCCTCTCCCCGTACAACTCGGCCAGCCTGCCCGCCTGTTCGGGCTCGACGTGGAAGCCGGTGTCGGTCATGCCGAGCGGGGTAAGGATCCGCTCGGCGAAGAACGCGTCCAGCGGCTGTCCGGACACCACCTCGATGAGACGGCCCAGCACGTTCGACGCTACCGAGTAGTTCCACTGGGTGCCCGGGTCGAACTGCAACGGCATCCGCGCGTACACCTCGACCGTCTCCGCGAGATCGGCGCCCGGCGGCACCGAGTACTCCAGGCCGGACTCCCGGTAGAGGGCGTCGACGGGGTGCCGGTAGTAGAAGCCGAAGGTCAGGCCGGCGGTGTGGGTGAGCAGATGCCGGATCAGGATGGGACCGGCGGCCGGGCGGGTGCGCATCCCGGCGCCCGCACCGCCGTCGTACACACGGGGTTCGGCGAACGCGGGCAGATGACGTTCGAGCGGGTCGTCGAGGGACAGCCTGCCCTCCTCCACCAGCAGCAGTACCGCGACCGCGGTGACCGGCTTGGTCATGGAGTAGATCCGCCACAGCGTGTCCGCCTCGACCGGCAGCCCTGCCGCGACATCGCGCCGGCCGTACGTGGTGAGGTGGGCGACCCGGCCGCCACGCGACACGGCCACCAGAAAGCCGGGCAGCCGCCCCTCGTCGACATAGTGCGCGACATGCCGGTCCAGGCGGTCCAGCGCCTTGCCGTCCAGCCCCGCCTCACCGGGGTCGACCTCCTGCCGCAGCCCTGCCATCGCTCTCCTCCCGCCGCCTGATACGCGATGCCCCCGGCCGCCCGCCGGGACACATCCGATCTCATCGTCGCCCAGGAACACCACCATGGACCCGTTCATCAGCGGTGTTTGTGATCGACGCGACGCCGTCGGCCGCGGGCAGGCCGCGATCGCCACCGGTTCCGGCCGGCCCGCCCTCGCCGTCGGTCCTCGGCAGTGGGGACTGCGGGGAATGCGGGGGACGCGCCCGTAAGTTGACCGTGTCATGAGCGAAGAGTCCACCCCGGTCCCCACGCAGGACGCGCTGCTCGAACTGCTCGCCGAAGGCGACGCCGGCGTCCTGGTCACCCTCAAACGCGACGGCCGCCCCCAGCTGTCCAACGTCAACCACGCCTACTATCCCGACGAGCGCGTCATCCGGATCTCCGTCACCGACGACCGCGCCAAGACCCGCAACCTGCGCCGCGACCCCCGCGCCTCCTACCACGTCACCAGCGCCGACCGCTGGGCGTTCACCGTCGCCGAGGGCACCGCCGAGCTCTCCCCCGTCGCCCAGGACCCGCACGACGACACCGTCGCGGAACTGATCCGCCTCTACAGGGACGTTCAGGGCGAGCATCCGGACTGGGACGACTACCGGGCCGCGATGGTCCGCGACCGCCGCCTGGTGGTGCGGCTGCACGTCGACCGGGCGTACGGTATCCCGAAGCGCTGACCCGCCTCCGGTTCGCGGCTACGACGCCTCGGCGGTCCGCGTCTCGATCGCGCGCAGCACGGCGACCATGTCCTCGTCGCCGTACCCCTGGGCCACCGTCTCCTCGAACAGGGTGTGGCACACGTCGAGGAGCGGTGAGGCCAGGTGTGCCTTGCGGGCCGCCTCGGCGATGAGCCGGTTGTTCTTCAGGACGTCCAGCGCGGCCGCCTGCACCGCGAAGTCCCGGTCGAACAGCTTCGGCGCCTTCATCCGGGAGACACCGCTGGCCATCGGCCCCGCGGCGAGGACGTCCAGGAACAGCCGCCGGTCCAGGCCCTGGCGCTCGGCGAAGTGGAAGGCCTCGGTCAGCCCGGTCACCTGGGTGATCAGGAAGAGGTTCACGGACAGCTTCATCAGCAGCGCGCCGGGCGCCGGACCGCACACGAACGTCTCCCGGCACATCGGCGCGAGCAGCGGCCGTACGGCGTCCACGGCGTCCTTCTCGCCGGCGAGCATCGCCACCAGCTGCCCCTCCTCCGCAGGCACCCGTGACCCGGAGACGGGTGCCTCGACGTACCGGCCGCCGGCGGCGCGGACGTCGGTCTCCAGGGCGCGGGAGTACTCGGGGGACGTGGTGCCCATGTGGACCACGACGCGGCCGGCGACCCGTGCCGCCAGCGCCGGTGTGCCCCGGCCGAGGACGGTGTCGACGGCGGCCTCGTCGGCGAGCATCAGCAGCACCACGTCCGCCCGGGCGAACACCTCGTCGGCGTCCGCGGCGACTTCGGCCCCGGCCGCGCGCAGGGGTGCGGCGCGTTCCGGGGTCCGGTTCCAGACCACCAGGGGCGTGCCGGCGGACACCAGACGCTGCGCCATGGGCCGGCCCATCACTCCGAGACCGATGAAACCGACGTTCACGGGAACCGCCCTCCGCTCCGGGAGCCGACTATGACCGCTGTCATAGTAGCGGCCGTTATGACGCCGGTCATAGAGTTGAGGGCGGCGAGGATCGGAGGTCCGCGATGAGCGAGACACGGCACGGGCCGCGCGAGCGGATGGTCTTCAGCGCGGCCCAGCTCATCCGGCGCGACGGCGTCGCCGCGACCGGCATGCGGGAGGTCGCCGCGCACGCAGGCGCACCCCGCGGCTCGCTCCAGCACTATTTCCCGGGCGGGAAGGAACAGCTGGTCAACGAGGCGGTCGGCTGGGCCGGACGGTATGCGGGCAGGCGCATCGCGCGCTTCCTCGCGGGGCTGGAGGAGCCGACGCCGAGCGGACTGTTCGCGGCGATGGTCGCCCAGTGGACCGACGAGTACGCGGCGCACGGCTTCGCGACGGGCTGCCCGGTCGCCGCCGCCACCGTCGACTGCGCCTCGGCCGACGGCTCGACCCGCGAGGCCGTGGCCGCCGCGTTCAGGACCTGGCGGAACCCGCTCGCCGAGGCCCTGACCGACATGAGCGTCCCCGCGGCGCGTGCCGAATCCCTGGCCACGCTGATGATCAGCACCCTGGAGGGCGCGATCTTGATGGCCCGCGCGGAACAGGACGCAGGGCCCTTGACCACGGCGGTACGGGAACTCGGGCCCCTGCTCGACTCGGCGGTGGGCTCGGGCGGGTGAGCGCGACCGGGAGTGCGGTCGGGTGGGTGTGGCCGGTGCGGCGGGTCGGGGTGGCCGCTGTGGTGGGGCAGCGGCTGCCGTGGCGCTTGCGGGGATTGCGGTGGGTGGTCCTGATGGGGCCGCTGCCGGTGTGCCGTGTGGCCCCTGCACGCGGCATGTGTGGCGGGTGCGCGGCAGGTGCTGCCGCACGCGGTGCGTTTCGGCGGAGTGGTGCCGCCGGCGCGGCTGGTTCGGCGGACGCCGGGGTGCGCTGCGGGTGCGGCGGATCGCGGTCGGCCGGTGCTTGTCCGTGCCCGCCCGCCGCACTAGCCTCCGCTCGTGATCAATGGTGCACATGTGGTGCTCTACAGCCGGGACGCGGAGGCCGACCGGGCCTTCCTGCGCGACACCCTCGGGTGGGCGCACGTCGACGCGGGCCACGGATGGCTGATCTTCCAGGCGCCGCCCACCGAGGTGGCCTGCCACCCCGCCGACGGCGAGCCCGCGCACGAGCTGATGCTGATGTGCGACGACCTCGACGCGACGCGGCGTGAACTCGCCGAGCGGGGAGTGGAGTTCTCCCGGCCGGTCGAGGAGGCCCGCTGGGGCCGGGTGACCGCCCTGCGCCTCCCGGGCGGCGGCGAACTCGCCCTGTACGAGCCGCGGCACCCGAAGCCGTAGGCGGAATACCGCGGG
The DNA here is from genome assembly GCF_044456925.1 of Streptomyces sp. NPDC050743. Classification (NCBI taxonomy): domain Bacteria; kingdom Bacillati; phylum Actinomycetota; class Actinomycetes; order Kitasatosporales; family Streptomycetaceae; genus Streptomyces; species Streptomyces sp. NPDC050743. The sequence continues at coordinate 116,590 of NZ_JBITGJ010000016.1, read as the reverse complement.
CCGCGGACCCACAGTCCGCGGCCCGTGTATCGCGGACGGGCGGGCCGCGCAGGCGCCGTTCGGCTCCGCGCGGCCCCCGTGGACCCGGTGTCGACCCCGGACCCCGGCGGTCTTAGGCCGCCGTGACCCGTTCCGCCCGCCGCGCCGGACCGCCCGACCGCTCGCCGAGCAGTTCGGTCGGGACCTTGTGGGTCTCGCGGGCGGTGACTGCGGCCAGGGCCGGCGGGAGGCACAGGGCGGCCGTGAACAGGGCCACCGCCGACCAGTCGTCGCCGCCCGGGCCGGCGATCTCGGCGGCGAAGGTGACCGCGAACCCGGCGACCGCGAAGCCGATCTGCGTGCCGACGGCCATGCCCGACAGCCGCACCCGGGTCGCGAACATCTCGCCGTAGAAGGCGGGCCACACACCGTTCGCGGCGCTGTAGACCAGACCGAAGGCCACGATTCCGAGGAGCAGGGTCAGCGGGCGGGAGCCCGTGGAGATCGCCCACAGATAGCCGGCCATCGCCGCCGCGCTGCCCACCGCGCCGATCAGGAACACCGGCCGGCGCCCGATCCGGTCCGAGAGGGTGGCCCACAGCGGGATCGCGGCCAGCGCGGCGAGGTTCGCCAGGGCGCCCACCCACAGCATGAACGTACGGGACATCCCGACCGCGTCACTGGTGGCGTACGCCAGCGCCCACACCGTGAAGATCGTGCTGACCGAGGCGATGAGCGCGCCCGCGATCACCCGGAGCACGTTCGCCCAGTGCTCGCGCAGCAGCACCGCGAGCGGCAGCCGCACCACGCCCTCGGTCGCCGCCTGCCGGGCGAAGGCCGGGGTCTCGCGCAGCCGGCGCCGGATGACGTAACCGACCACGGCGACCGCGAAGCTCAGCCAGAACGGCACCCGCCAGCCCCAGGACAGCAGTTGGTCCTCGGGGAGCCTGGAGACGGGGATGAAGACCAGCGTGGCGATGAGCTGGCCGCCCTGGGTGCCGCTGAGCGTGAAGCTGGTGAAGAACCCGCGCCGGTCCGGTGGCGCGTGCTCCAGGCTCATGGAACTCGCGCTCGCCTGCTCGCCTGCCGCCGATATGCCCTGCAGCACGCGGCAGAGCACGAGCAGCACCGGCGCGAGCGAGCCGGCCTGGGCACGGGTGGGCAGACAGCCGATCAGGAACGTCGAGATGCCCATCAGGATCAGCGTGAAGACCATGATCTTCTTGCGGCCGAGCCGGTCGCCGACGTGCCCCAGGACCAGTGCGCCGAGCGGCCGGGCGGCGTAGGCGACGCCGAAGGTGGCGAGCGACAGCAGAGTCGCGGTCGCCGGGTCGGAGGAGTCGAAGAACACCTTCGGGAAGATCAGTGCGGCGGCGCTGCCGTAGACGAAGAAGTCGTAGTACTCCAGCGCGCTGCCGATCCAGGCGGCCGTCGCCGCCTTCCAGGGCTGGCCGGGAGGGGCCTCGGCGGCGGGCGCGGGGGCAGGGGTGGGGACGGACACGGCGGCTCCTTCGGGGGACTCCACCCTACGGAAGGGCGGGGTGAGCGAGAGGGGAGGGAGCGGGCGAGGGCCGGATCTCGGCTGCTAATTAACCCACTGGGTAGTTAGTTGTGGTGGGTGGGATGTTGCGCCCGCGTTTCCCCGCTGTCAAGAGTTCGGGCCACGGTCCGTGCGAGAGCGCGACGGTGCGCAGGAGGGCGCGGACCTGCCGGCGTCAGCCGGCCGCCCGCTCCGCCGTCAGGTAGGCGATCACCATGTCGCCGAGCATGGTGCGGTAGTGGTCCCGCTGGGCAGGGTCCACCAGGTCCCGGCCGAACAGGGCGCCGAAGGTGTGCCGGTTGGACATCCGGAAGAAGCAGAACGAGCTGATCATCGCGTGCAGGTCGACCGCGTCGACGTCGGCCGTGAACAGCCCCGACTCCTGTCCCGCGGTGAGGATCCGGCGGATCACCTCCAGGGCCGGGGAGCCGATCTTCCCGAGTTTCTCGGAGGCCGCGATGTGCTCGGCGCCGTGGATGTTCTCGATGCTGACCAGGCGGATGAAGTCCGGGTGCCGCTCATGGTGGTCGAAGGTCAGCTCGGCCAGGCGGCGGATCGCGGCGACGGGGTCCAGGTGCTCGACGTCCAGCTGCTGCTCGGCCTCGCGGATCACCCCGTACGCCCGCTCCAGCACGGCGGTGAACAGCTGCTCCTTGCCGCCGAAGTAGTAGTAGATCATCCGCTTGGTGGTGCGGGTGAGGGCCGCTATCTCGTCGACCCGGGCGCCGTCGTAGCCGGCCCGCGCGAACTCCTGCGTGGCCACGTCGAGGATCTCGGCCTTGGTGCGGGCCGCGTCGCGCACCCGTCCCCCGGGTCGTACCGGTTCTTCGACGCTGGTCATCGCATTCCTTCGGGCCGGTGGACGCCAGGGCGGCACGCTCGCTGTGCGTGCCCGTGATTGTAGAAGCAGGACCCCGGGCCGTCGCCGAGGTCTTCCTCACGGCGGCCACGGCTGATATAGCTAATGTACTGTTTCGTACATTAGCGCCGCCTCGGGAGGGCCACGTGGCCAAGGACTCTTATCTCGTCGGGCTGATCGGGGCCGGCATCGGCCCCTCGCTCAGCCCCGCACTGCACCAGCGGGAGGCGGACCGGCAGGGCCTGCGCTACCTCTACCGGCTCCTCGACCTCGACGTCCTCGGGCGGACGCCCGAGGCGGTCGGCGACCTGGTCCGCGCCGCCCGCGATCTCGGCTACGACGGGCTGAACATCACCCACCCCTGCAAGCAGCTGGTCATCGACCACCTCGACGCGCTCGACCCGCGCGCCGAGGCGCTCGGCGCGGTCAACACCGTGGTCTTCGACGACGGCCGGGCCATCGGCCACAACACCGACGTGACCGGTTTCGCCGCCGCCTTCGCGCGCGGCCTGCCGGACGCCCCGCTGGAGCAGGTCGTCCAGCTCGGCGCGGGCGGCGCGGGCGCGGCCGTCGCCCACGCCGTGCTCACCCTGGGCGCCGGGCGGGTCACCGTCGTCGACGCGCTGCCCGAGCGTGCCGCCGCGCTCGCCGACTCGCTGGTACGGCACTTCGGCCCCGGCCGGGCGGGAGCGGCGACGGTCGACAGGCTTCCGGCACTGCTCGGCCAGGCCGACGGCTGTGGGGGGCTGGTCCATGCCACCCCCACCGGTATGGCCGCGCATCCCGGACTGCCCCTGCCCGCGGAGCTGCTGCATCCCGGGCTGTGGGTCGCCGAGGTCGTCTATCGGCCGCTGGAGACCGAGCTGCTGCGGGCCGCACGCGTGCGTGGCTGTGCCGCATTGGGCGGGGGCGGGATGGCCGTGTTCCAGGCCGCCGACGCGTTCCGGCTGTTCACGGGGCGAGAGCCGGACAGTGGGCGGATGCTGGCCGACTTCGAGGAACTGGCGGGCGTCGAGCGCTCGGGGAGTGCCGTCGGATGACGAGGAACACGGACATGCACACCTCCATCGCCACCGTCTCCCTCAGCGGCACCCTCACCGAGAAGCTCGCCGCCGCCGCGCGTGCCGGGTTCGGCGGGGTGGAGATCTTCGAGAACGACCTCCTCGCCTGCCCGCTCGCTCCCGAGGAGATCCGTGCCCGCTGCGCCGACCTCGGGCTGAGCATCGACCTGTACCAGCCGATGCGCGACGTCGAAGGCATACCCGAGGAGATCTTCGTGCGCAATCTGCGGCGCGCCCGGCACAAGTTCGAGCTGATGAACCGGCTCGGCGCGGACACCGTCCTCGTGTGCTCCAGCGTGTCGCCGGACGCCGTGGACGACGACGCACGAGCGGCCGGTCAGCTCGCACGACTGGCCGGACTGGCCGAGGAGTTCGGGATACGGGTGGCGTACGAGGCGCTCGCCTGGGGCCGGCACGTGAACACCTACGAGCACGCGTGGCGCATCGTCGAGGCCGCCGACCACCCGGCGCTCGGCGTCTGTCTGGACAGTTTCCACATCCTGTCCCGCGGCTCCGACCCGAAGGGCATCGAGGACATCCCCGGCGAGAAGATCTTCTTCCTGCAACTCGCCGACGCCCCGCTGCTCGCGATGGACGTCCTGCAGTGGAGCCGCCACTACCGCTGCTTCCCCGGCCAGGGCGGCTTCGACGTCGCCGGGCTGGTACGGCACGTCCTCGCCGCCGGATACCGCGGGCCGCTGTCCCTGGAGGTCTTCAACGACGTCTTCCGGCAGGCCGACGCCGGCCCCACCGCCGTCGACGCCCACCGCTCCCTGCTGCTCCTGCGGGAGGCCGTCGGCGCCGCCGAACTGCCGCCGCCCGTCGTGCCCACCGGGGTGGCCTTCGCCGAACTCCTCACCCCGGACGCCGAACCCGTCACCGCGCTGCTGACCGCGCTCGGCTTCACCCGCGCCGCCCGGCACCGCGGCAAGCCCGTCGACCTGTGGCAGCACGGCGAGGCCCGCGTCCTGGTCAACACCGCCGCCACCGCCCGCCGCGACGGCACCCGGCTCGCCGCGATCGGCCTGGAGTCCCCGGACCCCGCCCCTGCCGCCCGCCGCGCCGAGGCCCTGCTCGCCCCCGTGCTGCCCCGCCACCGCGCCCCCGGGGACGCCCCGCTCGACGCCGTGGCGGCCCCCGACGGCACCGAACTGTTCTTCTGCGCCACCGGCAACCCCGAACTCCCCGACTGGCGGGCCGACTTCGCCGACCTGCCGGACACCCCGGCGCCCTCCGCCACCCGCATCGACCACCTCGCCCTCACCCAGCCCTGGCACCACTTCGACGAGGCCACGCTCTTCCACCGCAGCGTCCTCGGCCTCACCGCCCAGGAGAGCGTCGACCTCGCCGACCCCTACGGCCTCATGCGCAGCCGGGCCGTCGCCAACGCCGACGGCAGCGTCCGTATCGCCCTCGGCGTCGGCGCGGCACCCACCGACGACACCGTGCACGCGGCGCACATCGCGCTGGCCACGGACGACGTGGTGGCCGCGGCCCGCGCCTTCCGCGCCGCGGGCGGCCGGCTGCTGCCGGTGCCGGGCAACTACCACGACGACCTCGCCGCCCGGTACGACCTCGCCGACGACGAGCTGGAGACCTACCGGGACCTCGGCATCCTCTACGACCGGGACGCGGGCGGCGCCTTCCGGCACTGCTACACCGAGACCGTCGGCCGGGTCTTCTTCGAACTCGTCCAGCGCGACCCCGGCTACCAGGGGTACGGCGCCGCGAACGCCCCGGTCCGGCTCGCGGCCCAGCACGCCGGGCGGCGCTGAGGGAGGCGGGCGAAGGAGCAGGACGGAAGAGGAGGTGAAGGAGCCGGTGAGCCCGCGGTGAAACCTCGGTGAGACCCGGCCCCGGCACCCGCCGCCCTTCGTTCCGGCGGCCGATACTCGCACGGTCCAGGACATACCCGGTGTCCCGGACCCGAGTGTCCCGTACCGGGTGCCTGGAACCCCCATGCCGATCCCCGCCGGCCGCCCGCTGCTGCGGCCCCACCTGCCGCCGACCGCAACCGCCCCGCCGCCGGCCACCCCGCCCCCCCGGCCCCCGGCCACCCGTGCCGACCGCTACGAGCGGCCGGTGCTCGCCGCCATCGCCGCACTCGCCGCCGTGCTGTGCCTGTGGGGCCTGGAGCACAGCACCTACCACGCCTTCTACGCGAGCGCGGTGCGCAGCATGACGGACAGCCCGGCCGGTTTCTTCTACGGCTCCTTCGACCCGGCCGGCTCCATCACGCTGGACAAACTGCCCGGTTTCCTGTGGCCGCAGGCGCTCGCGGCGCTGCTGTTCGGCTTCCACCCGTGGGCGCTGGTGCTGCCCCAGGCCCTGGAGATGGTGGGCTGTGTCCTGCTGCTGCATCTGCTGGTGCGCCGCTGGGCCGGGATGCCCGCCGGGCTGCTGGCCGCCGCGTTCCTGACGCTGACCCCGGTGACGGTGGGCCTCGGCCGATCGGTCACCGAGGACGCCCCGTTCGTGCTGCTCCTGCTGCTGGCCGCCGAGGCCACCTGGCGGGCCACCGAGAAGGCCCGCCCGCGCACCCTGCTGCTCGCGGGCGTCTGGGTGGGCCTCGCCTTCCAGTGCAAGATGCTGGAGGCGTGGGCGGTGCTGCCCGCGCTGGCCGCGACCTACCTCGTCGCCGCGCCCGCCGCGCCGCGCCGCCGTATCGGCCATGTGGCGCTGGCCGGAGCGGTGACCGTGGCGGTGTCGGTGTCGTGGATGCTGGTGGCCGCCCTCACCCCGGCGGGCGCTCGCCCGTACCTCGACGGCACCACCGACGACTCGCCGTTCGCGCTGGTCGTCGGCTACAACTTCCTGAACCGTTTCCACGCCGTCGGCATCGACGCGGCCGGCACCGGCAGCGTCGATGCCGGCCGCGCGGTCCGTGCGGGCGCCCACCTGGGGCCGGGCATGGGCGACGGCATGGGGAAGATGTTCAGCCCCGGCCTCGCCACCCAGACCGGCTGGCTGTACCCGCTGGCCGCGCTCGGTCTCGTCGGAGGGCTGCTGGCGCTGCGCCGGCGCAGGGTGCCGCGCACCGACCGGCTGCTCGCCGGACACGTGCTGTGGGGCGTGTGGCTCGTGACCTTCTTCGTGGTCTTCAGCCTCGGCAGCGTCACCGGCCACACCTACTACATGGGCGTCGTCGCGGTGGCCGTGGCCGCCCTCGCCGCGACCGGTGTCGTCCAGGCCCGCCACTCCCGCGCGCTCGCCGCCGTCATCGCCGTCAACGTCGTCTGGTGCGCGGCCCTGACGCTGTGGTACCCGCGCTTCCAGCCCTGGTCGGCGCCCTGCGCGGCCGTCCTCGGCCTGCTCGCGCTGCTGCTCGCGCAACTGCGCCGGCGCTCCGGCGAGGCCGCCCGCCGCATCCGGCCGCGGGCCGCGCTCGCCACCGCCCTCGCCGCAGTCCTGCTGGTCCCCGCCGTCTGGACGGCGTCCGCGCTGTCCCTGCGCTACAACCAGCCCGGCTCCTTCGGCCGGGTCGGCCCGACCAGCACCGGCACCGGCACCGCGTCGACCACCCTCGGCCCCCAACGCCTGCGGCTGCTGGCCTACTTGACCGCGCACCGCGACGGCGCCCGCTACCTGGCCGCCGTACCCGGCTGGCAGAGCGCCGCGCCGTACGTCATCGCCGCCGACGCGTCCGTGCTGCCGATGGGCGGCTTCACCGGCCGCGTCCCCTACCCGGCGCCGGCCGCCTTCCGGAAGCTGGTGGACACCGGACGGCTGCACTACGTCCTCGTGCCGCGTGCCGACCTGCGTCCCGGCGCCCTCGCGGCCGCCCGTCCCGTCGGTGTGCTGCTGCGCTGGACCGCCACCCACTGCGCGCTCGTCCCGCCGGCCGCCTACGACCCCGGCGACCGGATCCGGCTGCTGTACCACTGCGGCCCGGCTCACCAGGGTTGAAGGCTCCCCTCCCTGAAGGGAGGGGATGCGTCGCCCTCCAGGGCTGAGCGGGGATTTACGGCTCAGGCCGCCACCGGAGCCGGCGGCTCGGGTGGTCTTACGCCCTCGGCACCGTCCGGGTTCCAACCTGCCCGGACCAGCATCACGCGGGCGGAGTTCTTGTCCCTGGGGGACACCGCTGCGCACGCGGTGCAGGTATACGTTCTCATCGACAGAGGCAGTGCGTGCTTGGTTCTCGCTCCGCACGTGGCACAGTCCATCGTGGTGTGCGCCGGGTGCACGAGACGGACCTCCCGCCCGTGCTTGCGGCCCATCTCGACCAGGGCACGCTTCGTCGCGGCGATGGCGGCATCGGCCGCCTTGCGGGCCATGGTGGTCTTCGCCAGGAACCTCGGCCTGAAGTCCTCCACCGCAACCCCGTCGTGGCCGCGCATCACGGACTTGGCCCACTTGCGGGCGGTGTCCTCCCGCTGCCGCGCGATCTTCTTGTGCAGCTTCGCCGCCTGTGCCTGCGCCTTGCGGTAGCCGGCGGATGCGGGCTGTCCCTTCGAAGGCCGGCGCCGGGCCATCATCCGCTGGTACCTCGCCAGCCGCTGCGCGGCCCGCCTGCCGTGCTCGGCATGGGGGAGATCGTAGGCGTCGTCGGTGGTGGTGGCGGTCTCCTTCACACCCCAGTCCACCCCGAGCACGCGCCCCGTGGGGGCGAGCGGTTCGCTCTGCGCGGCAACGACGAAGGACACATACCAGTGCCCGAGCGTGTCCTGGTGCACGCGCACACTCGACGGGTCGGCGGGCAGGTCCCGCGACCACACCACCCTCAGCACAATCCCGCCCGCCAGGTGCAGGCGGCCGTCCCTGAGGCGGAAACCGCGCTTGGTGTAGTTGAGGCTGGGCCGCGCCTCCCGCTTCTTCTTGAAGCGGGGCATCCCGGCCCGGCGCTGCTGCGGCAACCGGTCCTTGATGTCCTTCAGTGCTTTCGCCCTCGACCTGGCGAAGTCCCGAATCACCTGCTGCTGCGGCACGCTCGCGCCCTCAGCCAGCCAGGGCGTCACCCTGCGGGCCTCGGTCAGCATCTTGTCGAGCTGAGCCGGACCACACGTCAGCTTCTCGCCACCCGCTTTGCCCTGCACGTGGACCTGCCGGGACTTGGCCACGCACTCGTTCCAGATCCAGCGGCAGCGATCCCACTCGGCTTCGAGCCGGCGCCTGGCCGTGTTCGACAGGCGCACACGGAAGGTGTACCGGGCATGCCCGGTGTCCTTCGTGGTCGCCTCTGTCGTCATGCATCCGAACCTACCTGAGAGCACTGACAGTTGAGAGTTCTTGATCATGGTGGGCGGCATCACCGCCGTGCGGGGCGGGGCGCCGGATCGCCCTGACAGCGATCCGGCTATCCCTGCCCTGCTCCGCAGGAGTCCGATTCCTCCCCGGCCTGACGGCCGGGGCATCCTCGGAGGAACACAGTAAACCGGGCCGCGCACAACGGGACTTGCCGAGCGGGAGCCGTTACGGCCGTCTGTTCCACTCGGCGATCACGGGCCGCCCGTGCTCGGTGGACAGCCGGCTGACCGTGCCCGTGGCCAGCTGGAACAGCCGGCCCTCGGCGGGCGGCAGACCCAGCCGGCGGGCGGTGAGCACCCGCAGGAAGTGGGCGTGGGCGACGAGGACCACGTCCCCCTCCGCCAGGGCCGGGGACAGCCGGGCCAGCACCCGGTCGGCGCGGGCGCCGACCTCCGGCGGTGACTCGCCCGGGTGCCCGTCGGGTCCGGGCGGCACGCCGTCGGTCCACAGGTCCCAGCCGGGGCGCGTGCGGTGGATGTCGACCGTGGTGACGCCCTCGTAGCCGCCGTAGTCCCACTCGTGCAGGTCGGGGTCGGGCACGACCCCGGTCAGGCCCGCCAGTTCGGCGGTGCGCAGCGCGCGGCCCAGCGGGCTGGCGAGTGCCAGGGCGTAGGTCCGGCCGGTGAGGAGCGGGGCGAGGGACTTGGCCTGTTCCTCACCGGGCCCGGTCAGGGGCAGGTCGGTCCAGCTGGTGTGCTGTCCCGACCGGCTCCACTCCGTCTCACCGTGGCGGACCAGCAGGAGGTCCCCCACGGCGGGTCAGCCCTTCTTCTCGACCGCGTGGCCGCCGAACTGGTTGCGCAGCGCGGCGATCATCTTCATCTGCGGGGAGTCGTCCTGCCGGGAGGCGAACCGGGCGAACAGGGAGGCGGTGATCGCGGGCAGCGGCACGGCGTTGTGGATCGCCGCCTCGACGGTCCAGCGGCCCTCGCCGGAGTCCTCCGCGTAGCCGCGCAGCTTCTGCAGGTGCTCGTCCTCGTCCAGGGCGTTGACCGCGAGGTCCAGCAGCCAGGAACGGATGACGGTGCCCTCCTGCCAGGAGCGGAACACCTCGCGGACGTTCTCCACCGAGTGCACCTTCTCCAGCAGCTCCCAGCCCTCGGCGTAGGCCTGCATCATGGCGTACTCGATGCCGTTGTGGACCATCTTGGAGAAGTGCCCGGCGCCGACCCGGCCCGCGTGGACGTAGCCGTACGGGCCCTCCGGCTTGAGCGCCTCGAAGATCGGCTTCAGCGGCTCGACGTGCTGCTTGTCGCCGCCGACCATGAGGGCGTAGCCGTTCTCCAGGCCCCACACACCGCCGGAGACACCGGCGTCGACGAAGCCGATGCCCTTGATGCCGAGGGCGGCGGCGTGCTTCTCGTCGTCCGTCCAGCGGGAGTTGCCGCCGTCGATCACGGTGTCGCCCGGCTCCAGCAGGTCGCCGAGCTCGTCGATGACGGTCTGCGTGGCGGTGCCGGCCGGGACCATCACCCACACGTGGCGGGGCGCGTCCAGCTTCTCGACCAGTTCGGCGAGGGACTTGACGTCGGAGACCTCGGGGTTGCGGTCGTAACCGAGGACGGTGTGGCCGGCGCGGCGGATCCGCTCGCGCATGTTGCCGCCCATCTTGCCGAGACCGATGAGACCGAGCTGCATATCAGTTCACTTCCGATGCGTTCTTGAGCGTGCGGTAGGCGGCGACGAGGGCCGTGGTGGACGGGTCGAGACCCGGGACGTCCGCGCCCTCGGTGAGCGCGGGCTCGACGCGCTTGGCGAGGACCTTGCCCAGCTCCACGCCCCACTGGTCGAAGGAGTCGATGTTCCACACCGCGCCCTGCACGAACACCTTGTGCTCGTAGAGCGCGATGAGCTGGCCGAGGACGGACGGGGTGAGTTCCTTCGCCAGGATGGTCGTCGTCGGCCGGTTGCCCCGGAAGGTCTTGTGCGAGACCAGTTCCTCGGGGACGCCCTCCGCGCGGACCTCCTCGGCGCTCTTGCCGAAGGCGAGGGCCTGGGTCTGGGCGAAGAAGTTGGCCATCAACAGGTCGTGTTGCGCCTTGAGTTCCTCGCTCAGCTCGCCGACGGGCTCGGCGAAGCCGATGAAGTCCGCCGGGATCAGCTTGGTGCCCTGGTGGATCAACTGGTAGTAGGCGTGCTGGCCGTTGGTGCCGGGCGTGCCCCACACCACCGGCCCGGTCTGCCACTCCACCGGCCGGCCGTCGCGCTGCACCGACTTGCCGTTGGACTCCATGTCCAGTTGCTGGAGATAGGCGGTGAACCTGGACAGGTAGTGGCTGTAGGGCAGGACGGCGTGTGACTGGGCGTCGTGGAAGTTGCCGTACCAGATGCCCAACAGACCTAGGAGCAGTGGGGCGTTGGCCTCGGCGGGTGCGGTGCGGAAGTGGTCGTCGACCAGCCGGAAGCCGTCGAGCATCTCCCGGAACCGCTCCGGGCCGATGGCGATCATCAGGGACAGGCCGATCGCGGAGTCGTACGAGTAGCGCCCGCCGACCCAGTCCCAGAACTCGAACATGTTGTCCGGGTCGATGCCGAACTCGGTGACCTTCTCCGCGTTGGTGGACAGCGCCACGAAGTGCCGGGCGACGGCCTTCTCGTCGCCGTCGAAGGCGGTCAGCAGCCAGGAGCGCGCCGAGGTCGCGTTGGTGATCGTCTCGATCGTGGTGAACGTCTTGGACGCGACGATGAACAGCGTCTCCGCCGGGTCCAGGTCACGGGTGGCCTCGTGCAGGTCGGCGCCGTCCACGTTCGACACGAACCGGAACGTCAACTCCCGTGCGGTGTAGGGGCGCAGTACCTCGTAGGCCATCGCGGGGCCGAGGTCGGAGCCGCCGATGCCGATGTTGACGACGTTCCTGATGCGCTTGCCGGTGTGGCCGGTCCACTCGCCGGAGCGGACCTTGCCGGCGAAGTCGGCCAGCTTGTCGAGGACGGCGTGCACCTTCGGCACGACGTTCTCCGCGTCGACCTCGATCACCGCGTCGCGCGGGGCGCGCAGCGCCGTGTGCAGGACCGCACGGTTCTCGGTGACGTTGATCCTCTCGCCGCGGAACATGGCGTCGCGCAGTGCGAACACGCCGGTGGCGGTGGCGAGTTCCTGGAGGAGGGCCAGGGTCTCGTCGGTGATCAGGTGCTTGCTGTAGTCGATGTACAGGTCGCCGACCCGTACGACGTACCGCTCGGCTCGGCCGGGGTCCGCCGCGAACAGCTCGCGCAGGTGCGGCTGCCCCTCGGCGCGGTGGTCGGCGAGGGCCGTCCACTCGGGCCGGTTGGTGAGCTTCACAAATTCGGACTCGGCCATCTCAGGCGTTCTCCTTGGCGGCCTCGCCCTTGAGGGCGATGGCGTACATCTCGTCGGCGTCGAGGCGGCGCAGTTCCTCGGCGATGAGTTCGGAGGTGGGGCGGACCTTCAGGGCCAGGGTGCGCGGCGGCTGGCCGGGCAGGGACAGCGTGGCGAGGGGGCCCTCGGGGCGGTCGATGCGGATCTCGCCGTTCTGGGTGCCCAGCCGTACGGCGGTGACGACCGGTCCGGCGGTGACCACGCGGTCCACGGACACCTGCAGGCGGGCCTCCAGCCAGCGGGCCAGCAGCTCGGCGCTGGGGTTGTCCGCCTCGGCTTCGACGGCCGCCGACGTGATCCGCACCCGGGCCTGGTCCAGGGCGGCCGCCAGCATCGACCGCCACAGCGTGAGCCGGGTCCAGGCGAGGTCGGTGTCGCCGGGGGCGTAGTTGCGGGCGCGGGTCTCCAGGACCTCCATCGGCCGCTCGAACGCGTACAGGTCGGTGATCCGGCGCTGTGCGAGCGCACCGAGCGGGTCCTCGGACGGGGCGTCGGGGGCGTCCACCGGCCACCACACCACGACGGGCGCGTCCGGCAGCAGCAGCGGCAGCACGACCGAGTCGGCGTGGTCGGACACCTCGCCGTAGGTGCGCAGCACGACCGTCTCGCCGGTGCCGGCCTCGGAGCCCACCCGGACCTCGGCGTCCAGCCGCGAGTGGGTGCGGTCGCGCAGGGTGCGGACGTGCCGCTTGATGACGACCAGGGTCCGCATGGGGTGCTCGTGCGAGGCGTCCTCCGCGGCCTTGATCGAGTCGTAGGCGTTCTCCTCGTCCGTGACGATGACCATCGTCAGGACCATGCCCACGGCCGGGGTGCCGATGGCGCGGCGGCCCTGCACCAGCGCCTTGTTGATCTTGCTTGCCGTGGTGTCGGTCAGGTCGATCTTCATGGCCTGCGCCAGCTCCGTCCGTCTCGTGCGAGCATCTCGTCCGCTTCCCTCGGTCCCCAGCTGCCCGACGCGTACTGCGCCGGCCGCCCGTGCGCCGCCCAGTACTCCTCGATCGGGTCGAGGATCTTCCAGGACTCTTCCACTTCCTGGTGACGGGGGAACAAATTCGCGTCGCCGAGCAGCACGTCCAGGATGAGCCGCTCGTACGCCTCCGGGCTGGACTCGGTGAACGACTCGCCGTACGCGAAGTCCATGGACACGTCCCGGATCTCCATCGAGGTGCCCGGCACCTTGGAGCCGAACCGCACGGTCATGCCCTCGTCGGGCTGGACGCGGATCACGATCGCGTTCTGCCCGAGTTCCTCGGTGGCGGTGGAGTCGAAGGGGGAGTGCGGGGCCCGCTTGAACACCACCGCGATCTCGGTGACCCGGCGGCCCAGCCGCTTGCCGGTGCGCAGGTAGAAGGGGACGCCCGCCCAGCGGCGGTTGTCGATGCCCAGCTTGATCGCGGCGAAGGTGTCGGTCTTCGACTTCGGGTCGATGCCCTCCTCCTGGAGGTAGCCGACGACCTTCTCGCCGCCCTGCCAGCCGCCCGCGTACTGGGCCCGCACGGTGTGCCTGCCCAGGTCCCGCGGCAGCCGCACCGACTTCAGCACCTTCAGCTTCTCGGTGAGCAGCGCCTCCGCGTCGAACGCGATCGGCTCCTCCATGGCGGTCAGCGCCATCAGCTGCAGCAGGTGGTTCTGGATGACGTCACGGGCGGCGCCGATGCCGTCGTAGTAACCGGCGCGGCCGCCGATGCCGATGTCCTCGGCCATGGTGATCTGGATGTGGTCGACGTAACTGCGGTTCCAGATCGGCTCGTACATCTGGTTGGCGAAGCGCAGCGCCAGGATGTTCTGGACGGTCTCCTTGCCGAGGTAGTGGTCGATGCGGAACACCTGGTCCGGTTCGAACACGTCGTGCACGATCGCGTTCAGCTCGCGGGCGCTGGCCAGGTCGTGGCCGAACGGCTTCTCGATGACCGCGCGCCGCCAGGAACCCTTCGGCGGGCTCGCCAGGCCGTGCTTCTTCAGCTGCTGCACGACCTTCGGGAAGAACCGGGGCGGCACCGAGAGGTAGAACGCGAAGTTGCCGCCGGTGCCGCGGGAGGCGTCCAGCTCCTCCACCGCGTCCTTCAGCTGCTTGAAGGCGGTGTCGTCGTCGAAGTCGCCGGGGATGAACCGCATGCCCTCGGCGAGCTGCTGCCACACCTCCTCGCGGAACGGGGTGCGGGCGTGCTCCTTCACGGCGTCGTGCACGAGCTGCGCGAAGTCCTGGTCCTCCCATTCGCGGCGGGCGAACCCGACGAGGGAGAAGCCCGGCGGCAGCAGGCCGCGGTTGGCGAGGTCGTACACGGCCGGCATCAGCTTCTTGCGGGACAGGTCACCGGTCACACCGAAGATGACCAGCCCGGACGGGCCGGCGATCCGCGGGAGCCGGCGGTCGCGGGTGTCCCGCAGCGGGTTCTCCCAGTCGGCGGCCGGGGCCACCGGGACCTGCACCGCCTCGGGTGCGGGAGCCTTGGGTGCGGGCGGCTCGGCGGCGGGGGCGTTCTCGGTCATCGGGCGTCAACTCCCTTGCTCTTCAGGGACGTCGTCACGGCCTCCAGCAGCTCCCGCCAGGCCGCCTCGAACTTGGCGACGCCCTCGTCCTCCAGCTGCTGGACGACCGCGTCGTAGGAGATGCCGAGCCGCTCGACGGCGGCCAGGTCGGCGCGGGCCTGCGCGTAGCCGCCGGTCACCGTGTCGCCGGTGATCTCCCCGTGGTCGGCGACGGCGTTCAAGGTGGCCTCCGGCATGGTGTTGACCGTGCCCGGCGCGACCAGCTCGTCCACATACAGGGTGTCCTTGTAGGCCGGGTCCTTCACCCCCGTGGAGGCCCACAGCGGGCGCTGCTTGTTGGCCTTGGCACCGGCGAGCGCGACCCAGCGGTCGGAGGCGAAGACCTCCTCGTACGCCTCGTAGGCGAGCCGGGCGTTGGCGAGGGCCGCGCGGCCCTTGACGGCCAGGGCCTCGTCGGTGCCGAGGGCGGTGAGCCGCTTGTCGATCTCGGTGTCCACACGGGAGACGAAGAAGGACGCCACCGAGTGGACCGTGGCGAGGTCGATGCCGCGTTCGCGGGCCTTCTCCAGGCCGGCCAGGTAGGCGGCCATGACCTCACGGTAGCGCTCCAGGGAGAAGATCAGCGTGACGTTGACGCTGATGCCGAGCCCGATGACCTCGGTGATGGCCGGCAGACCCGCCTTGGTCGCCGGGATCTTGATCATCACGTTGGGGCGGTCGACCAGCCAGAAGAGCTGCTTGGCCTCGGCGACGGTCGCCTTCGTGTCGTGCGCCAGGCGCGGGTCGACCTCGATGGAGACCCGGCCGTCCCGGCCGCCGGAGGCGTCGTACACCTCGCGCAGGATGTCGGCGGCGTCGCGCACGTCGGCGGTCGTCATCATCCGCACCGCCTCGTCCACGGTCACACCGCGTACGGCGAGGTCGGCCAGCTGCTCCTCGTAGCCCTCGCCGGAGCCGATGGCGGCCTGGAAGATCGAGGGGTTCGTGGTGACACCGACGGCGCTCCCGCTCGCCACCAGCTCGGCGAGGCTGCCCGAGGTGATCCGCTTGCGCGACAGGTCGTCGAGCCAGATCGACACGCCCTCGTCGGCGAGGCGCTTGAGGGCTCCCGGGGTCGCGATTGCTTCGGTCACAGTGATCATTCTTCTTTCGGGTCGTATCGGGCGTCGGTGTCAGGCGCGCGCGGCGGCGAGGGACTCGCGGGCCGCGGCGGCGACGTTCTCGGGGGTGAAGCCGAACTCGGCGAACAGGGTCCCCGCGTCGGCGGAGGCGCCGAAGTGCTCGAGGGAGACGATGCGTCCCGCGTCGCCCACGTACCGGTACCAGGTCAGACCGATCCCGGCCTCGACGGCGACCCGGGCCTTCACGGCCGGCGGCAGCACCCGCTCGCGGTACTCGCGGGGCTGCTCCTCGAACCACTCCACGGACGGCATCGACACCACGCGCGTGCCGATCCCCTCGGCCTGGAGCTGCTCGCGTGCGGCCACGGCCAGCTGCACCTCGGAGCCCGTCGCGATGATGATCACCTCCGGGACCTCGGTCGAGGACTCGCGCAGCACGTAGCCGCCCTTGGCCGCGTCCTCGTTCGGCGCGTACACCGGCACGCCCTGGCGGGTGAGCGCGAGCCCGTGCGGGGCGGGGTTCACGGTGTGCCTCTTCAGGATCTCGGCCCAGGCCACCGCGGTCTCGTTGGCGTCGGCCGGGCGGACGACGTTCAGGCCCGGGATCGCGCGCAGCGAGGCCAGGTGCTCGACCGGCTGGTGGGTGGGGCCGTCCTCGCCGAGACCGACGGAGTCGTGCGTCCACACGTACGTCACCGGCAGCTGCATCAGCGCCGCCATGCGGACGGCGTTGCGCATGTAGTCGGAGAACACCAGGAAGGTGCCGCCGTAGATCCGGGTGTTGCCGTGCAGGGCGATGCCGTTCATCTCCGCGGCCATGGAGAACTCGCGGATGCCGAAGTGGACGGTACGGCCGTAGGGGTCGGCCTCGGGCAGCGGGTTGCCCTTCGGCAGGAAGGAGCTGGTCTTGTCGATGGTGGTGTTGTTGGAGCCGGCGAGGTCGGCGGAGCCGCCCCACAGCTCCGGGATGACGGGGCCGAGGGCCTGCAGCACCTTGCCGGAGGCGGCACGGGTCGCGACCGACTTGCCCTCCTCGAACACCGGCAGCGCGTCCTGCCAGCCCTCGGGCAGCTCGCCCTTGCTGACGCGGTCGAACAGCTCGGCGCGCTCCGGCTGCGCGGCACGCCACTCGGCGATCCGCTTGTCCCAGGCGGCGTGGGCCTCGGCACCCCGGTCCAGGGCCCGCCGGGTGTGCTTCAGGACGTCGTCCTCGACCTGGAAGGTCTGCTCCGGGTCGAAGCCGAGCACGCGCTTGGTGGCGGCGATCTCCTCCTCGCCGAGCGCGGAGCCGTGGGAGGCCTCGGTGTTCCGGGCGTTCGGGGCGGGCCAGGCGATGATCGTGCGCATCGCGATGATGGAGGGCCGCTGGGTCTCGGCCTGCGCGGCCGTCAGCGCCGCGTACAGGGCGGGCACGTCGATGTCGCCGTCGGCGGTGGGCTCGATGCGCTGGGTGTGCCAGCCGTAGGCCTCATACCGCTTCAGCACGTCCTCGGAGAAGGCGGTCGCGGTGTCGCCCTCGATGGAGATGTGGTTGTCGTCGTAGAGGAAGACCAGGTTGCCGAGCTTCTGGTGGCCGGCGAGCGAGGAGGCCTCGGCGGAGACGCCCTCCTCCAGGTCGCCGTCGGAGACGATCGCCCAGATGGTGTGGTCGAAGGGGGAGGTGCCCGCGGGGGCCTCCGGGTCGAACAGGCCGCGCTCGTAGCGGGCCGCCATCGCCATGCCGACCGCGTTGGCGACACCCTGGCCGAGCGGGCCGGTGGTGGTCTCCACGCCGGCGGTGTGGCCGTACTCGGGGTGGCCCGGGGTCTTGGAGCCGTGCGTGCGGAACGCCTTCAGGTCGTCCAGCTCCAGCTCGTACCCGGAGAGGAAGAGCTGCGTGTACAGCGTCAGCGAGGTGTGGCCGGGGGACAGAACGAAACGATCCCGGCCGGTCCACTCGGGGTCGGCGGGATCGTGACCCATCACCTTCTGAAAGATCGTGTAGGCGGCAGGTGCCAGGCTCATCGCCGTGCCCGGGTGCCCGTTCCCCACCTTCTGCACCGCGTCGGCCGCCAGCAGACGGGCGGTGTCCACGGCACGCCGGTCGAGGTCGGTCCACTCGAAGCCGTCGGAAGTCTGCGTGGTCATCTTCAAGAAGTCCTCGTTCAGTGCGGGATGGCTGGCCTGACGCGTTCAAACTTAAAAGTCTGACTTTTTCGAGGAAAGGTCGGGGTGTGTCAGCCTGTGGTGAATCTGGGACAGTGATCGCGCGACAGGGACGGCTCGAAAAGGACATGGCTGACAGAACGCCCCGAGGTGAGGGACCGAGCGCCGGCGGCGAGGGCATCAAGACCTTCCCCTTCCCGACCGAACTGGCCGTCGGCGGCGTCGGCATGCAGGTCGGCCCCCTGGGCGACGACCACACCTGGCACGCCGACGCCCCCCTGCACCGCGTCCACCGCATCGACTTCCACGTCATCATGCTGTTCACCGACGGCCCCGTACGGCACATGATCGACTTCGCCGAGTACGAGGCCGACGCCGGCGACCTGCTGTGGATCCGCCCCGGACAGGTCCACCGCTTCTCCCGCGAGGCCGTGTACCGCGGAACCGTCCTGACCATGCAGCCCGGCTTCCTGCCGCGCGCCACCGTCGAGGCCACCGGCCTGTACCGCTACGACCTCCCGCCCCTGCTGCACCCCGACCCGGACCGGCTCGCCGCGCTCCAGGCCTCCCTCGACCAGCTGCGGCGCGAGTACGAGGACACCGCCACGCTCCCGCTCAGCCTGCACACCGCCGTCCTGAGGCACACCCTCACCGCGGTCCTGCTGCGCCTCGCGCACCTCGCGGCCAGCTCCGCCGAGGCCGACCGGCAGCAGACGGACAGCACCTTCACCCGCTTCCGGGACGCCGTCGAGCAGGGCTTCGCCGCCAACCACAGTGTCAGCGCCTACGCCGACGCCCTCGGCTACTCCCGCCGCACCCTCGTCCGCGCCGTCCGCGCCGCCACCGGCGAGACCCCCAAGGGCTTCATCGACAAACGGGTCGTGCTGGAGGCCAAGCGCCTCCTCGCCCACACCGACCTGCCGATCGGCCGTGTCGGCGCGGCCGTGGGCTTTCCCGACGCGGCGAACTTCACCAAGTTCTTCCATCTGCACACCGGTCAGACGCCGGTGGCGTTCCGGGCGGAGCTGCGGTAGCGCACCCGTTCCCCCCGCCCCGACCGTCCCGCACACGACGAGTCGGGGGTTGGCCCATGGGTGCGGGCCAACCCCCGGTCGCCGGCCGATCAGTGGCCGAAGTCGAACCAGTTGACGTTCACGTAGTCGGACGGCTGGCCGCTGGTGAAGGTCAGGTACACGTCGTGGGTGCCGGTGACCGAGCCGATGTTGGCCGGGATCGTCCGCCAGGACTGCCAGCCCCCGGTGTTGCCGACGGCGAAGCTGCCGATCGGGGCGTTGCTCCGGCTGTCCAGGCGTACCTCGACCAGTCCGCTGACGCCGTCGGCCGCGCCGCTCGCCACCCGGGCGTAGAACTGGGTGGCCGCCGTGGAGCCGAAGTTCACGCCCTTGTACAGCGCCCAGTCGCCGTTCGCGATCCAGCCGATGTCCTGTCCGCCGCCGGTGTCCGTGGTGGCCTCGGTGCTGATGCCGGACTGGCTGTCGTAGGACTCGGCCTGGACGGCGCTGTAGGCGTCGCGGTTGCCGGGCGGCGGGGGAGTGGTGCCGCCGCCGCTGCCCGAGGACTGCAGGACCTGTACGTAGTCGACGACCATCGGGTGACCGGGCTCCGTGGCGCTGGTCGGGCCGCCGCCGAAGGCCCCGGGGAAGCCGCCGCCCATCGCCACGTTCAGGATGACGAAGAAGCCGTGGTTCGTGGCGTTGGCCCAGGTGGTGGCGTCCATCTGGTTCGCCGTGACGGTCTGGTAGTTGACGCCGTCGACGTAGAAGCGGATCGCCTCCGGGCTCACCGAGCGGTCCCACTCCATGGTGTACGTGTGGAAGCCCGACTGGCACGTGGTGTTGGGACACGCCGTGGAGTTGCCGAGGCCCGTGGTCTCGTTGCAGGGGCCGCCCGGGTTGGTGCCGCAGTGCATGGTGGCCCAGGTCTTGTTCAGGCCCTGGACGTTCTCCATGACGTCCAGCTCGCCGACGCTCGGCCAGTTCTGGTAGTTGCCGCGGTAGGGCGCGCCCAGCATCCAGAAGGCGGGCCAGTAGCCGGCGGCCGCGTTCCCGGTCACGTTGGGCATCTGGACGCGGGCCTCGACGCGCAGCTTGCCGCCGGCCGGGGGCTGGAAGTCGGTCCGGGTGGTCTCGATCCGGCCGGAGGTCCAGTTGCCGGAGGCGTCGCGGCGCGGGGTGATGAGCAGGTCGCCGCTGCCGTCGAGGGCCACGTTGTTCGTGCTGGAGGTCATCGTCTCGACCTCGCCGGTGCCCCAGTTCGCGGCCCCGCCCGGATACGAAGTCCCGGTGTCGTACTGCCAGTTGGACGTGTCCACGCCGGAGCCCGCCGCGCCGTTGAAGTCGTCCAGGAAGACCTGGGACCAGCCCGACGGAGGGGTGGGCGCGGTGGCGCCGGCGGGTGCGGTGGCGGCCGAGGCGACGGCCACCGCCAGGCCGAGCGTGGCGACGGCGGCGACCAGCGCGCGCCGCAGGGGGCGGGGTCTGGGGATGCCGGAGGATTCGCTCATGGGAGGCCTCTCGGTAGGTACGGGGAGTGTGCGGGGGGATGTGAGAGCGCTCCCACGCCGAGCCTGAGAGCGCTCTCAAGGTGCCGCCAATGTGCTCCCCGCCCCTGCGGCCGTCAAGATGTGAAACAAAGAAAGTCCTTGAACCGCAAGGGAGTTCACGGGGTGAAGCCGCCCGTACCGGCTCAGACCGCGCTGCCCGCCTGCCAGTCGGCCCAGGACAGATTCCATCCGTTGAGCCCGTTGGCCGGGTCGACGGTCCTCTCGCCGGAGTTCTGCACGATCACCACGTCACCGAGCATCGAGCTCGCGTAGAACTCGTAGCCGGCCACCGAGGTGTCGCCCGCGCCCTTGGCGTCGTGCAGCCCGACGCAGCCGTGGCTGGTGTTCCGGTGCCCGAACACCGCGGTGGAGTGGGCGACATCACCGCCATGCGGGATGGACACCGGACCGCCCTCACGGCGATCCGGCCATCCCTACCCTGCCCCGCAGGAGTCCGATTCCTCCATGGCCTGAAGGCCGGGGCATCCTCGGAGGAACCCGGTGAACGGCACCCCGCCCGCGTGCGCACTTCTCATGCCCGCCGCTCCGGCCGCCAGCCCAGCGCCCGCGAGATCCCCCGGGCCGCCAGCCGTACCGCCGGAGCCAGCGCCGGCACCTGGGCGCCCGCCCGGGGCACCACCACCGACACCGCCGCCACCACCTCCCCGTCCGGCCCACGCACCGCCGCGGCCACCGACAGCGCGTCCTCCGTCACCTGACGCTCGCTCACGGCCACGCCGACCCGGCGCACTTCGGCGAGCGTGCGCCGCAGTCGCACCGGATCCGTGATCGTGTACGGCGTGAACGCCACCAGCGGCCCGACGCAGTACTCCTCCTGCAGATCCGGGTCGGCATGGGCGAGGAGGACGAGCCCCACGCCCGTGGCGTGCAGCGGCCAGCGCGCGCCGACCCGGATGTGCACGCCCACCGCCGACCGGGCCGACAGCCACTCGATGTAGACGACCTCCGCGCCGTCGCGCACGGCCAACTGCACGTTTTCGTGCGTCGCCTCGTACAGGTCCTCCAGGTACGGCAGCGCCAGCTGTCTGAGGCCCAGGCCGCGCGGCGCGAGCGCGGCCACCTCCCACAGCCGCAGCCCCACGTGGTACACCCCGGACGCGTCCCGCTCCAGCGCGCCCCAAGCGGTCAGGGCCCCCGCCAGCCGGTGCGCGGTGGTCAGGCTGAGCCCGGCCCGGCGGCTGATGTCCGTCAGGGACAGGGCGGGGTGCTCGTGGTCGAACGCGGCGAGCACGGCCAGCAGACGGTCGGCCGCGGAGCGCTCGCTCACGGACCACCTCACCCTGCCGCCGTTCGTCCCGGCCGGGATCGTAACCGACGACCCCGCTCCGCGCCGCTCGGCCGCGGCCGGTGGGCGCAGGACGACGAGCCGGTGTCGCACCGGCCCCGCGTGCCGGTCAGTGAGTCATGAAGGAGGTGACAGGCAGCGGCCGGGAGACGATCCGGACGTCGCCGAGGCGCCCGTGCAGGATCTGGTCGATCCTGTCCGCGTACTCGTAGCCGCCGAGCAGCCAGGGGCGCCCGGACGAGGCGATGCCGATCGCGGGGGCGTGCGGGTTGCGCGCCACGGGGCAGCCCTGGACGTACATGGTCTGTGCCGTCCGTCGTTGACCACGGCCAGGTGCCACCAGGTCTCGCGGGCGGTCTCGTCGCCCCAGTTGGTGACGAGCTGCTGCTGGTTGAGCGGGTGGACGGCCCACTGCGGGCCGGGACCGTCGGAGAGGGACAGCGTGGCCAGCGGCTCGTCCGGGTCGTCCGTGACCGTGCCCACCGAGCCGTTGCGGCCGGTGCGGCTCACCAGGCCGGACCAGGCGTTGCGCGAGGCGTCCCAGTCGGCGGGCAGCCAGTAGAACGCCTCGATGGTGTAACCGTTCTCGAAGGTGGCCGCATTGAGCGGGGCACCGTCGACCGTCTTCAGATACGCGCCTGTCAGCGGCGACTTGTAGCCCTGGAACTCCAGGCTGCCGTGGCCGGGCTGGTCGGGGTGGTGGTCCGCCGACCAGGCGAGCGTGCCGCCGCCCACCGAGACCACGGTGAGGTCGTTGCCGTGGCCGGACAGGTCGCGGACGGTGCCGGACACGGGCGACTCGAAGCGCCAGTACGCGACCGTCCCCCGGACCAGCATCTGCGAGGCCGGGCGCGCCGGGCGGGCCGGTACCGGGTCGAAGCCGGAGAAGCGGTCGGCGAAGTCGATCTCGACGGAGAAACGGTCCGCGTCGCCGCTGAGCTCCATCTCCTGCCGTTCCAGCTCGTTGAGGCCCTTCTTGGCCCGGCCGAGGATCCACGGCGAGACCGTCTCCACGTCGATGACGTTCCGGTCCAGGTCGAAGTGGTAGAGGCGGATCATCGCCGCGCCGCCGAAGTAGCGGTTCTGGTAGTTCGTGAGGTGCAGATGCACCTCGTTGCCGGCCGCGTTCTTGCGGGTCGCGCGGCCCGCGGGCCAGTAGTGACCGTTCAGGGTCAGGAAGATCTGTTCATGGTCGGCGATCAGCTGGTCCCACAACTGCTGTCCGTAGTCGGACAACTGGTCGCCCGCCACGGCGAGTTCGTGCGTCGTGAGAATGACCGGCGTCTTCGGGTGCCGCGCCAGCACCTCCCTCGCCCACGCGTAGCCCTTGGCCGACAGCCGACAGCCGCCAGTCCAGCGCCAGCACCAGCCACTCGCGGCCGGCCGCCTTGAACAGGTGGTAGGTGTTGTAGCCGTCCGGGGAGGCGCCCCCGAACGTCGGCTCGCCCTTGAACCGCTGCGGTCCGAAGGCGTCCAGGTACGAGGTCGGGCCGCGCTGGTCGTCCGTCGACGACCGGATGTCGTGGTTGCCCGCCAGGACGCTGTAGCCGACGCCCCGCCGGTCGAGCAGCCCGAACGCCTCGCTGATCGCGGCGAACTCCTCCTTGGCGCCGTTCTGCGTGAGGTCGCCGAGGTGGGACAGGAAGACGATGTTCTCTTCCCCGCCGTGCTCCAGCAGATAGCGCAAAGACGCCTCGATGGGCGCGGGGTTGATGCTGGGCCCGTCGAAGAGGTACTGGGTGTCGGGCATCACCGCGAGGGTGAAGCGGCGGCTCTGCGCGTCGGGCCGCCAACCGCTCTGCGAGGCGGCCTCGGCGGCGGCCGGCAGGGCGACCGAGGCGGTGGCGGCGGCGCCCAGCAGCGCGGTGGCCCGAAGGAAACCGCGTCTTCCGGCACCGGCCTGCGCGGCCTCGCCCTGGCTGTGGTCATGCGACGTACACACGTGTGCTCCTTGAAGGCTCCCCTCCCTGGAGGGAGGGGGTTGGTCACCCTCCAGGGTTGAGCGGGGATTTACGGCTCAGGCCGCCACCGGAGCCGGCGGCCCCGGTGGTCTTACGCCCTCGACACCGTCCGGGTTCCAACCTGCCCGGACCAGCATCACGCGGGCGGAGTTCTTGTCCCTGGGGGACACCGCTCCACACACGGTGCAGGCATACGTTCTCATCGACAGAGGCAGTGCGTGCTTGGTTCTCGCTCCGCACGTGGCACAGTCCATCGTGGTGTGCGCCGGGTGCACAAGACGGACCTCCCGCCCGTGCTTGCGGCCCATCTCGATCAGGGCACGCTTCGTGGTGGCGATGGCGGCATCGGCCGCCTTGCGGGCCATGGTGGTCTTCGCCAGGAACCTCGGCCTGAAGTCCTCCACCGCAACCCCGTCGTGGCCGCGCATCACGGACTTGGCCCACTTGCGGCCGGTGTCCTCCCGCTGCCGGGCCACCTTCTTGTGCAGCTTCGCCGCCTGTGCCTGGGCCTTGCGGTACCCGGCGGATGCGGGCTGTCCCTTCGGACGGCGCCGCCGGGCCATCATCCGCTGGTACCTCGCCAGCCGCTGCGCGGCCCGCTTGCCGTGCTCGGCATGGGGGAGATCGTAGGCGTCGTCGGTGGTGGTGGCGGTCTCCGTCACCCCCCAGTCCACCCCGAGGACGCGGCCGGTCTCACAGAGCGGCTCAACCTGAGCCGGGACGACGAAGGACGCATACCAGTGGCCGAGGCTGTCCTGGTACACCCGCACACTCGACGGGTCGGCGGGCAGCTCCCGTGACCACACCACCGTCAGCACGATCCGGCCCGCAAGGTGCAGGCGGCCGTCCCTGAGGCGGAAACCGCGCCGGGTGTAGTTCAGGCTGGGCCGCGCCTCCCGCTTCTTCTTCCACCTGGGCATCCCGGCCCGCCGGTGCATCGGAAGCCGGTCCTCGATGTCCTTCAGCGCTTTCGCCCTCGACCTGGCGAAGTCCCGAATCACCTGCTGCTGAGGCACGCTCGCGCCCTCAGCCAGCCATGGCGACACCCCGCGGGCCTCGGTCAGCATCCTGTCGAGCTGCCCCGGACCACAGGTCAGCTTCTCGCCACCCGCTTTGCCCTGCACGTGGACCTGCTGGGACTTCGCGACGCATTCGTTCCAGATCCAGCGGCAGCGATCCCACTCGGCTTCGAGCCGGCGCCCGGCCGTGTTCGACAGGCGCACACGGAAGGTGTACCGGGCATGCCCGGTGTCCTTCGTGGTCGCCTCTGTCGTCATGCATCCGAACCTACCCGAGCGGACTGACAGTTGAGAGTTCTCGATCATGATGGGCGGCATCACCGCCGTGCGGGGCGGACGCCGGACCGCCCTGACGGCGATCCGGCCATCCCTGCCCTGCCCCGTAGGAGTCCGATTCCTCCCCGGCCCGAAGGCCGGGGCATCCTCGGAGGAACCCGGTGACGGGGAAGGGCGCGGGGGGTTACAGAACGCGCAGCGTCCAGCTCCAGCGGTGGACGCCCGCCTTGATGCGGTACTCGGGGAAGGTGTCCGGGCCGCACGACGCCGTGCCCAGCCCTCGGTGCGCCGCGTCGATGTGCACCACGCACCCGGGACGCGGCACCAGCTCGTCATGGTGCGCCGCGGCGGTCAGATCCTCGGCGCGATGCCGGGTGACCGAGACCTGCCGCGGCTGGTCCAGCTCGACCGCCAGGCCGGTCGCGTCCGGCGCGGACAGCGTGAACCGTCGTACGCCGTGCCGGCCGCCGCTCTCCTGGGGCCGCAGGTAGGGGGTGAACAACTCGTCGACGGGGAGGCGGTGGTGGCCGACGGGCGCGCCCGCGCTGCGGTCGGGATACGACTCCCACGGCCCCTGCCCGAACCACTCCAGCAGGTCCAGGCCACCCACCGTCTCGAAGACCGAGCCGACCCGTGCCACGTCGTGGAACTCGTCCGGCAGCTCGGCCTCCTCGTCGATCCGGATGCCTCCGTCGACCGGAGTGAACACCTGCCGGTGCCGTACGACGCCGACCGTGCCGGCGTACTCGGCGTCCACGGTCGTGCGGTCGCTGTCCCGGCGGACCGACACGACCTTGCGGACGAGCGTGTCGAGCCCCCAGTCCCGCCAGCGCGGGGCGAGGCCGCCGAGTTCGTCGTTGTCGGTGGGCGCCCGCCACAGCGAGAGCGTCGGGGCGGCCGTCAGCAGCGGATGGACCAGCAGGCCCTCGGCGTCCACCTCGACGGGCCGGTCCACGAGGACCTGCTCGCGTACGGCGGGCCCGCGCAGCCGCACCTGCGGCACGCACACCTCGGTGCCGCGCGGCGCCCAGGGCTGGTCCTCGGCCACGGTCACCCGCAGCGTCAGCCAGGCCTCACCGCCGTCCTGCGGCACCTCGAAGGGCAGCGGCACCGCGGCCGTCTGGCCGGGGCACAGGTCGGGCAGGTCCGCCGGCGCGGTCAGCCTCCTGCCGTCGGCCAGAACCAGCTCCCACTCGCCGGCCAGCCAGCCCAGGCCGCGGAAGTGCTGGTGGTTGCCGAGGACGATGCCCTCGTGCCGGAAGCACTCGATGCGGACGGGCGCCGCGATCTCCCGGTGCTCGAACATCGCCGGCTTAGGGGTGCGGTCGGGGAAGACGACCCCGTCGGCGACGAAGGCGCCGTCATGGATCGTCTCGCCGAAGTCGCCGCCGTAGGCCCAGCGGTGGCCGGGTGCGGTGACACCGTTGTCGTACAGCCCGGCGCCCGCGCGCCCGGCGGGTCTGCCGTCGTTCACGCGTTGCAGAATTCCGTGGTCCCAGAACTCCCAGATGAACCCGCCCTGAAGACCCGGCGTGGACTCGATGGCCGCCCAATGGTCCGCCAGCGTGCCGTTGCTGTTGCCCATCGCGTGGCTGTACTCGCACTGGATGAGGGGCCTGGTCTGCCGGCCCGACAGGGCGTGGGCGACGCAGTCCTCGATGGGCGCGTACATGGGGCAGGCGATGTCGGAGGCGTCGTCGGTCGCCGACCAGTCGAGCTTGGCGGCCCCCTCGTACTGGATGGGCCGGGTGGGGTCGTGCCGGCGCAGCCAGCCCGCGGTGGCGTCGTGGTTCGCGCCGTAGTCGGACTCGTTGCCCAGCGACCAGATGATGACCGACGGGTGGTTCTTGTCGCGCAGCACCATCCGCGAGACCCGGTCCACGAAGGCGTTCAGATAGCGCGGGTCGTCGGCGATCTCGTGGGCGTGGTCGTGTGACTCGATGTCCGCCTCGTCGACGACGTAGAGGCCGAGCTCGTCGGCGAGGTCGTACAGGGCCGGGTCGCCCGGGTAGTGGGAGGTGCGGATCGCGTTGAAGCCGAAGCGCTTGAGCAGGACCAGGTCCGCGCGCATGTCGTCGCGGGAGACCGTGCGGCCGGTCAGCGGGTGGAAGTCGTGCCGGTTGACGCCCCGGATGTAGACGCGCTCGCCGTTGACCAGGAGGTCGCGGCCGGTGATCTGGACGTCGCGGAAGCCGATGCGGTGGTGCGAGGCGTCGGCGACGGTTCCGTCGGGGCGGTGCAGGCGGACGGTGAGGTCGTACAGCTCCGGCGTCTCGGCGTTCCAGGTGCGCACCTCGGGCACGGTGGTCCGGACGCGGGCCTCGCCGAGGAAGTCGGAGACCCGCTCGTCCTCGGCGTTGAGGCGGTCGAACTCGGCGTCCTGTGCGAGGAGCTCTCCCTCCAGGTCGGCGCTGACGTACCACCCGCCGGGCAGCGTGCCGCGCGCGTCGCGCACCCGGCAGTCGACGCACAGCTCGCCGTCGTACCCCGCCCGCACGGTCACGTCGGCCAGATGCAGCGGATCCGTCGCGTACAGCAGCACCGAGCGGGTGATCCCGCCGTGCCACCAGTGGTCCTGGTCCTCGATGTGCGAGGCGTCCGACCACTTCACCACGGTCAGCCGCAGTACCGACCGCCCACCGGCGCGTACGACGTCGGTGAGGTCGAACTCGGCGGCCAGATGGGAGTCCTTGGAGATGCCGACGGGCCGCCCGTCGACGTGCACCAGGAGCACGCTCTCGGCGGCGCCGACCTGGAGCACGATCCGGCGTCCGGCCCAGTCGGCGGGGACGTCGACCTCGCGCTCGTACACACCCGTCGGGTTGGCGGCGGGGGTGCCGGGCGGGACGTCGGGGAACGGCATGCGGACGTTGGTGTACTGCGGCAGGTCGGCGGTGTCCTGCAGGGTCCAGGCGCCGGGGACGTACGCCGAGGACCAGGCCCCGCCGACCGGTGCGTCCGGAGCGGGCAGCAGCTGGAAGCGCCAGTCGCCGTCCAGCGAGAGGGCTCCGGAGCGCCGGTCGACGGCGTTCGTGGGCAGGCGCCCCCAGGAGGTCAGTTCAGGGGCCTGCCAGGGGCGCAGGGCGAGGAGTGCGTCGGTCATGGCCATTCCGGAGTCGGTGGTGACGAAAGTGGCGTGGAGCCGGCCAGGACGCGGCCTTGCAGGCCCCAGGCGGGGTCGACGGGGATGCCGAGTCGGTCCAGGACGGTGGGGGCGATGTCGATGAGGCGGGGCGTGGTGAGCCGGGTGCCGCCGGGCGCGCCGGGCTCGGCGAGGACTACGAAGACCTCTCGCTCGGCAGGCGTGTCGCCGCCGTGGCCACCGGTGTCGAGGTGTCCGTGGTCCGTGGTGACCAGCACGGTCCAGTGCTCGTCCGCATGGGCGGGGTCGAAGCGCCGGACGTCGATGGCCTCCAGCAGCCGCCCGAGGTGGGTGTCCTGGGTGAGGAGGGCATGGTCGTAGGCGGGGCTGAGGGGTCCCGTGGCGTGGCCGGCCTCGTCGGTGGCGCCGAAGTACACGAACACGACGTCCGGGTCGTCCTCGGTGAGCCAGCGTGCGGCGGTGCGGGCGACGAGGCGGTCGGCGGTGTCGTAGCCGTCGGACTCGCCGTCGTAGTGCACACGTCGGCCGATGGCGGGGCCGAGGGTGCCGCGGCGGACCAGTTCCGGCCAGGACACCGCGGCCGCGGCGCGCAGACCGGGCCGGGCGGTGACGGCGCGGCTGAGGAAGTCGGGATGGCGGGCGTAGTCGGCGCCGGCGAAGTCGTTGCCCCTGACCCCGTGGCGGTCGGGCCACACCCCGGTCAGCACGCTCGACCAGCCGGGCCCGGAGTCGGTGTAGGCCATGCTGGTCGACGGCCCGGCCTCGGCCTGACCGTCCACCTCGCCGTAGGGCAGCAGGCTGGTGCCGAAGGCGCCCGCTGCCATCAGGCCGTGCAGCACGGGTGCCGTGGACGGCGAGCGCAGCGAGATGGGGGTCCCTCCGGCTGGAGGCTGGGGGAGAAGCGGTACGTGGGCCCCTCCGGCCGGAGGCCGGGGGAGGGGCAGCCGGTCGACGCGCACCCCGTCCATGCCCACCACGAGCACCTTGCCGCGCCCCGGCCGCCCCCCGCCGACGTCGTACGTCACCGGTCACCTCTCTCTCGCGACACCGGTTCAGCTGCCCTGTACCGCTCCTTCGGTGGCGCCCGCGATGAACCCGCGGGCGAAGATGCTGAAGACCACGACCAGCGGAAGGGCCGCCATCAGCACACCCGCCATGACCATGCTGTAGTCGGTGGTGTGGCCGACGTTCAGCTGGGCCAGCTCCACCTGCAGGGTCACGTGGTCGGGGTTGGTGAGCACGACCAGCGGCCAGATGTAGTCGTTCCAGCAGTTGACGAAGGCGTAGATGGCGAGGAAGGACAGAGCGGGCCTGATCATCGGCAGCGCGATGTTCCAGTACTGACGGAAGAACCCGGCGCCGTCGATGCGCGCGGCGTCGAGCAGTTCGTCGGGAACGCCGTTCTGGATGTACTGGTGCAGCCAGAAGATGCCGAAGGCGTTGGCGAGGGAGGGCAGGGCCAGCGCCTTGAGCATGCCGACCCAGCCGATCTTCGACATGAGGATGAACTGCGGCAGGATCGCCAGCTGCAGCGGCAGCATCATGAACAGCAGCAGGGTGCCGAAGAGCAGCTTGCGGCCGGGGAAGTCGAACTTGGCGAAGGTGAAGGCCGCCAGGGAGTCGATGAACAGCACCAGGGTGGTGGTGACACACGCGACGACGACCGTGTTGAGCATCGACCCGAAGAAGTCGATGGTGTGGAGCACGTGCCGGATGTTCTCCAGCAGGTGGGAGCCGAACGTCAGCTTCGGTGGGCTCTTGTAGATGTCCTGCGTGGTGTTGGTCGCCATGACGATCGTCCACACGAAGGGGAAGACCGAGATCAGGACGGCCAGCATGAGGATGATGTGCGCGGTCAGGCCCTTGGGGCGGCGCAGCCGCCGCGCGCCCGTGGCCGGCCGCGTCGTGTCCGCTGTCGTCATGACTTCCTCCCTCCTCGCGTGATGCGCCAGTTGATGGCGACCAGCACGATGATCAACACGAAGAAGGCCCATACGATGGCCGCGCCGTAGCCGTAGTCGTTGTTCAGGAAGGCCGACTGGTAGAAGTACAGCAACGTGGTCAGACCGGCCTGGCCCGGGCCGCCGAGGTTCGCGTTGGCGGCGTTGCTGGCGAACAGGACCTGGGGTTCGCTGAAGCTCTGCAAGCCGTTGATGGTCGAGATGATGACCGTGAACAGGATGATCGGCCGCATGATCGGGATGGTGATCTGGAAGAACGTGCGGATGGGGCCGGCGCCGTCCATCTTGGCCGCCTCATAGATCGAGGTCGGGATCGCCTGCAGGCCGGCCAGGTAGATGATCATGTTGTAGCCGGTCCACATCCAGGTCATCAGCAGCGCGATGACCAGCTTGATCAGCCACGGGTTGCTGAGCCACGGGACGGGCGAGATGCCGACCGTGCTCAGGATCGCGTTGACCAGACCGAAGTTGTTGCTGAACACCGCGCCGAAGAAGATCGCCACCGCGACGATCGACGTGACGTTCGGCACGTAGAGGGCGATGCGGTAGAAGCCCTTGAAGCGGCGCACCGAGTGCAGCAGCGTCGCCAGCACCAGGGCGCCGAAGAGCGTGGGAACGGTGGACAGGACCCAGATCACCAGGGTGTTGCGGATCGACAGCCAGAAGACCGGGTCCGCCCACAGGAACCGGAACTGCTGCAGGCCCACGAACTGCATGGTGCCCATGCCGTCCCAGCGCTGGAAGGCCAGATACAGCGAGTAGAAGACGGGGAAGAACGAGAAACCGATGAAGACCAGGTAGAAGGGCGAGATCGCGAGGTACTGCCGCCAGTACGACAGCGGCCCGCGCCGCCCGGGCCGGGCGGCGCCCGCGGGCGTGGCACGCCGCGGGCGGAACCGGGCGGGGCCCGGCCCGCCACGGTGCTCGGGCACCGTGGCGGGGTCGGTGACCGGAGGTGACGACACCTCAGCTCACCCCCTGTCGCCGGGCGATCTGCCTGGCCTGGCTGACCGCGTCCTTCCAGGCGTCGTCGGGCTTCTTGCCCTTGGCCTCGATGTTGGTCAGCTCCGTCATGTAGGGGGCCATGACGGCGGCGTCGGCAGGTGCCTCGTAGCTGTCCGGGATGGCCTTGGCGGCCGGACCGAAGACCTCGATGATCTTCTGCCCGCCGAAGAAGGCGTCGGGGCCCGTCATGGCCGGCATGGAGTACGCGGCCGGTGCGGCGGGGAAGATGGCGGCGTCGGTGAAGCCGCGGGCGTCGTTGGCGGGGC
The DNA here is from genome assembly GCF_044456925.1 of Streptomyces sp. NPDC050743. Taxonomy (NCBI): domain Bacteria; kingdom Bacillati; phylum Actinomycetota; class Actinomycetes; order Kitasatosporales; family Streptomycetaceae; genus Streptomyces; species Streptomyces sp. NPDC050743. The sequence goes on along the minus strand of NZ_JBITGJ010000016.1, from coordinate 85,345 downwards.
TCAGGATCCAGCTGATGATCTTGAACGCCTCTTCGGGGTTGCGGCACTGCCTGGGCAGGGCCAGGTAGGAGCCACCCTGGTTGGCCGGTCCGCCGGGATTGGCGCAGACCCGCCACTTGCCCTTGGTCTGCGGGGCGGCCTGTTCGATGTCCAGCGCGTGCCAGGCCGCGCCGAGTTCGGTGCCCAGGTTCTTGCCGACGGCGGCGTTCCAGGTGTTGTCGTTGATCTTGGCGTCGATGCCGAGCGTGTAGGGACGGACCGCCGTGGTCCACGCCGTGCGGATGTGGTCCTGGTCCCCGATGAAGTGGTTGTTCTTGTCGATGAACCGCTGGGCTCCCTGGCCGACCGCGATGTTGAACACCGAGCTGATGTTGTTGACCAGGAAGGTGCCGGGCACCTTGCCCTTCAGTTCGGTGCCGAGCGCGAAGTAGCCGTCCCAGGTCTTGACCCGGTCGGCGACCTTGTCGGGATCGGTGGGCAGCCCGGCCTTGGCGAACAGGTCCTCGCGGTAGAAGAGCGCGGTGGGTCCGATGTCGATCGGGAAGCCGATCTGCTTGCCGTCGGCGGTCTGGGCGAGCTTGGTCTTCCAGTCCAGGTACTGGTGCGAGATCGTTTTGAAGCCGAGGTCGTTGAGGTCGAGGAAGCGGCCGGCGTTGGGCAGGAAGGACGCCATGTCCTCGCCCTTGATGCCGGTGATGTCGGGCACGGAGGTGCCCGCCGCGAGGGTGGTGGTGAGCTTCTGCTTGAAGTCGCCGCCGATGGACGAGACGGTTAGTTTCACCTCGCTGCCGAAGTGCGTCTTGGCCTCCGCGACCACCTTGTCGCTGAGCGCGCCGCCCCAGTACCACAAGGTGAGGTCCTTGCCGTTCTTGGTGCCGCTCGATCCTGAGCCGCCGCCGCATGCGACGGTCAGGCCGGACGCGGCCGCGGTGAGCGCGGCGGCCTGGAGGAAGCCTCTACGAGAAAGGTCCACGGGTTACTCCTGTTGTTCCTGTTCGCGGTGCTGAGGGGCGTGATGGGAGTCAGTGCTGCCGTGCGGAAGCCCGTGGGCCGACGGGCGGGTGAGGGTTCGGCGGAGTCACGGGGGCATGGCGGACCGGCGGGCCGACGTCCGCCGGGAGCCGGTCCGCGAGGAAGCCGTACGCGCGCTTCAGGTCGGGGTCGGTCAGGGAGCGCCACCAGCGGTCGACGCCGTACCAGCCGGGGGCGGCGAGTGCGCCGCCGTGGTGGCGGACGGACAGCCCGGCGGCGAGCACCGCGAACCGCAGCCGCTCGGCCAGCGGCCAGCCACCGAGCGAGGCCGCGAGGAAGCTCGCGCCGAACACGTCCCCGGCGCCCGTGGCGTCCAGCACGTCGACGTCGAGGGCCGGGACCTCCGCGTACTCGCCGGTCGTCTGGTCGGCGGCCATCGCCCCGTCGCCGCCCCGGGTGACCACGGCCACCGGGACCAGCTCGCTGAGCGCGCCGAGTGCCGCCCGCGCGCTGTCGGTGCGGGTGTAGGCCATCGCCTCGGTCTCGTTGGGGAGGAAGGCGTGGCACAGGGAGAGCTGGTCGAGGAGGTCGGTGGACCACCGCTGGGTGGGGTCCCAGCCGACGTCGGCGTAGATGCGGGTGCCGTTCGCGGCGGCCTTGGCGAGCCACTCGCGGGGCTCGGCCTCGATGTGCACGAGGGCGGTGCGCGCCTCGGGCGGGTCGCCCATGAGCGCGTCCTGCGAGTACGGCGGTTCCTGGCCGTGGGTGACCAGGGCCCGGTCGGTGACGGGGGGCCCGCCGCGCGAGCCGGGCAGGGCGTGGGGGAGGGCGAGCGCGACGGTGACGGGGGTGGGCCAGCCGTCGGCGGTGCGGGAGAGCGAGAGGTCGATGCCCTCCTGGTCGCGCAGGACGTCACGGCAGTACGCGCCGTAGAAGTCGTCCCCGAAGACCGTGGCCAGCGAGGTGCGCAGACCGAAGCGGGACGCGGCCACCGCGAGGTTCGCGATGCCGCCCGGGCCGCAGCCCATGCCGGCCGTCCAGATCTCCTCGCCGGGCGTCGGCGGCTTCCCGAGTCCCGTGAGGACGAGGTCGTAGAACAGCAGTCCGGTCAGGAGCACGTCGGGCCTGTCGTCGTCCACGCGCACCGCCTCTCGTCAAAACTCGTCATTTTTAATGACCGGAATCGTGCGCCGCCTCGCGGGATTGGTCAATACCCGAGCAGAAGTGAGCATGGAAATGATTGAAGATGACGAGTAGTGTTCACGGCGTGCTGGCAGAACGACGACACCAACTCATCCTGCGCGCCCTGCGCTCCGGCGGTCCCGCGTCCGTGACCGACCTCTCCGAACACCTGGGCGTGAGCCCCGCCACGATCAGGCGCGACCTGGTCAAGCTGGAGGAGGACGGTCTGCTCACACGTGTGCACGGCGGTGCGGTCGTCGAGGAGGGCGACCAGCCCTTCGCCGAGGTCGCCGAGGTGCGGGTGGCCGAGAAGGACGCGATAGCCGCGCGGGCGGCGGCGATGGTCGGCGACGGCCAGTCCGTGCTGCTCGACATCGGGACCACCGCCTACCGGCTGGCCCGTCAGCTGCACGGCCGCCGCCTCACCGTGATCACCAGCAACCTGGTGGTCTACGAGGAACTCGCCGACGACGAGGGCATCGAGCTGGTCCTGCTCGGCGGCATGGTCCGCCGCGAGTACCGCTCCCTGGTCGGCTTCCTCACCGAGGACAACCTGCGTCAGCTGCACGCCGACTGGCTCTTCCTCGGCACCAGCGGTGTGCGCCCGGGCGGGCAGGTGATGGACACGACGGTCGTCGAGGTGCCGGTGAAACGGGCCATGATCAAGGCCGGCGACAAGGTCGTCCTGCTGGCCGACTCCGCCAAGTTCCCGGGTACGGGCATGGCGAGGGTCTGCGGTCCCGAGGACCTGGACGTGGTGGTGACGAACGCGCCGGTCGACCCGGTGACCCGCTCCTCGCTGGAGGAGGCGGGCGTCGAGGTGGTCCTGGCAGGAGAGGTGCAGACGTGAAGCTGACGATTCTGGGCGGCGGCGGGTTCCGGGTGCCGCTCGTGTACGGGGCGCTGCTGGGCGACCGCGGCGAGGGGCGGGTCACCGAGGTCGTGCTGCACGACCTGGACGCCGGCCGGCTCTCCGCGGTGACCCGCGTGCTCACCGAGCAGGCCGCCAGGGTCGGGGACGCTCCCCGGGTGACCGCCACGACCGACCTCGACGAGGCCCTGCGCGGCGCCGACTTCGTCTTCTCGGCGATCCGCGTCGGCGGCCTGGAGGGCAGGGCGAACGACGAGCGCGTGGCCCTGGCCGAGGGCGTGCTCGGCCAGGAGACGGTCGGCGCGGGCGGCATCGCCTACGGCCTGAGGACCGTCCCGGTCGCCGTCGGCATCGCGCAGCGCGTCGCCCGGCTCGCCCCGGACGCCTGGGTCATTAACTTCACCAACCCGGCCGGTCTCGTCACCGAGGCCATGTCCCGCCACCTCGGCGACCGCGTCATCGGCATCTGCGACTCGCCGGTCGGCCTCGGCCGCCGTATCGCCCGTGTGCTCGGCGCGAACCCGAAGGAGGCGTGGATCGACTACGTCGGCCTGAACCACCTCGGCTGGGTCCGCGGCCTGCGCGTCGCCGGCCGCGACGAACTCCCGCGCCTGCTCGCCGACCCCGGCCTGCTCGGCTCCTTCGAGGAGGGCAAGCTCTTCGGCGTCGACTGGCTCCAGTCGCTCGGTGCGATCCCGAACGAGTACCTGCACTACTACTACTTCAACCGCGAGGCCGTCCGCGCCTACCAGCAGGCCGAGAAGACCCGCGGCGCCTTCCTGCGCGACCAGCAGGCGCGCTTCTACGAGGAGGCCGTCCGCTCCGGCGTGTCGGCCCTCGAGGCCTGGGACCGCACCCGCGCCGAGCGCGAGGCGACGTACATGGCGGAGAACCGGGAGACGGCCGGCGCCGGCGAGCGCGAGGCCGACGACCTCTCCGGCGGCTACGAGAAGGTCGCCCTGGCCCTGATGCGGGCCATCGCCCGCGACGAGCGCACCACCCTCATCCTGAACGTCCGCAACCAGCACACCCTGTCGGTCCTGGACACGGACGCCGTGATCGAGGTGCCCTGCCTGGTCGACGCCAACGGCGCCCACCCGGTCGCCGTCGACCCGCTGCCCGGCCACGCCTCCGGCCTGGTCTGCGCCGTGAAGGCCGTCGAGCGCGAGGTCCTCGCCGCGGCCGAGTCCAGCTCCCGCACGACGGCCGTGAAGGCCTTCGCGCTGCACCCGCTGGTCGACTCCGTGAACGTGGCCCGTCGGCTGGTCGAGGGGTACACCGAGGTCCATCCTGGCCTCGCGTACCTCAAGTGAACGCCCGCCGGAAAGCGTTTGCCCACCGCTTGCTCCCCCGCACTGGAGACCTCTGATGCACGACGAACGCCGCCGGATCGAGGAGCGCGCCGAGCGCCTCCACAACCAGCGCATCAAGCCCGCGGCCTATGCGGCCACCACGCCCCTCGCGGTCGAGGCCTGGCAGGCGCCGGGCGAGCCGGTGCCCTTCGAGGAGGCCGCCGCCGCGCCGTACGAGCCCTTCGCCATGGGCACTCCCTGGGGGCCGCCCTGGGGCACGACCTGGTTCCGGATGAGCGGACAGGTGCCCGCGGAGTGGGCCGGCAGGCGCGTCGAGGCGGTCATCGACCTCGGCTTCGTCGGGGACTGGCCCGGCAACCAGGCCGAGGCCCTGGTCCACCTCGCCGACGGGACCCCGCTGAAGGCGGTCAACCCGCTCAACCAGTACGTGGCGATCGCCAACCCGGCGGAAGGGGGCGAAGCCGTGCACTACCTGGTCGAGGCCGCCTCCAACCCGGACATCCTGGCAGGCGACTTCGCGGCGCCGACTGCGCTCGGCGACGTCCTGACCGCCGGCGCCGAGCCGCTGTACACCTTCAGGCGCGCCGACCTCGCCGTCCTCGACGAGGAGGTCTGGCACCTCGACCTCGACCTTCAGGTGCTGCGCGAGCTGATGGCGGAGCTCGGCGAGCACGAGCCGCGCCGGCACGAGATCCTGCACGCGCTGGACCGCGCCCTGGACCTGCTGGACCTGGACGACATCTCCGGTTCGGCTCCCGCCGTACGCGAAGCCCTGGGGCCGGTGCTGGCCAAGCCCGCCCACGCCAGCGCGCACATCATCTCCGGCGTCGGCCACGCGCACATCGACTCGGCGTGGCTGTGGCCCATCCGCGAGACCAAGCGCAAGACGTCCCGGACGTTCTCGAACGTCACGTCCCTGGCCGACGAGTACGAGGAGTTCGTCTTCGCCTGCTCGCAGGCCCAGCAGTACGAGTGGGTGCGCGACAACTACCCGCAGGTGTGGGCGCGGATCAAGAAGTCCGTCGAGAAGGGCCAGTGGGCGCCCGTCGGCGGCATGTGGGTGGAGGCCGACGGCAACCTGCCCGGAGGCGAGGCGGTCGCCCGCCAGCTGATCCACGGCAAGCGGTTCTTCATCGAGCACTTCGGCGTCGAGACCAAGGGCGTCTGGCTGCCCGACTCCTTCGGCTACAGCGCCGCCTACCCGCAGTTGGCCAAGCTCGCGGGCAACGACTGGTTCCTCACGCAGAAGATCTCCTGGAACCAGACCAACAAGTTCCCCCACCACACCTTCTGGTGGGAGGGCATCGACGGCACGCGCATCTTCACGCACTTTCCGCCGGTCGACACCTACAACGCCTGTTTCAGCGGCGAGGAGATGTCCCGCGCGGTGCGCAACTACGCCGAGAAGGGCGGCGCCACCCGGTCCCTGGCCCCCTTCGGCTGGGGCGACGGCGGTGGCGGCCCCACCCGCGAGATCATGGAGCGGGCAAGGCGTCTGCGGGACCTGGAGGGTTCGCCCAAGGTCGTCGTCGAGCACCCGGACGCCTTCTTCGCCAAGGCCCGCGAGGAGTACCCGGACGCCCCCGTATGGGTCGGCGAGCTGTATCTGGAGCTGCACCGGGCCACGTACACCTCCCAGGCCCGCACCAAGCAGGGCAACCGCCGCTCCGAACACCGCCTGCGCGAGGCCGAGTTGTGGGCGACGACGGCCGCGCTGCACGCACCGGGCTACGCCTACCCGTACGACAGGCTCGACCGGCTGTGGAAGACGGTGCTGCTGCACCAGTTCCACGACATCCTGCCGGGCTCCTCGATCGCCTGGGTGCACCGCGAGGCGGAGGCCGAATACGCCCGGGTCGCGCAGGAGGTGGAGGAGCTGACGGCCGAAGCGGTGGCCGCGCTCGGCGGCGGCGGGACCCGCGTGTTCAACACCAGCCCGTTCGACCGCGCCGAGGTGATCCGCACGGCGGCGGGCGCACCGGCGTACGTGCGGGTGCCCGCGAGCGGCAGCGCGCCGCTGGCGGACGCCGAGCCCGCGCGGCCGGTGACGGTCGACGGAAGGGTCCTCGACAACGGCCTGGTCCGCGTGGAGCTCGCCGCGGACGGCACCCTGTCCTCCGTGGTCGACCTGCGCGCCGGCCGCGAAGTCCTCGCCGGCCAGGGCAACCTGCTGCGCCTGCACACGGACCTCCCGAACTACTGGGACGCCTGGGACATCGACAAGCACTACAAGAACCGCTACACGGACCTGTTGGAGGTCTCGGAGATCGAGGTCGTCGACGAGGCCCCGCTGCTCGGCTCGATCCGCGTCTCGCGGTCCTTCGGCAAGGGCTCGACGATCACCCAGACGATCACGCTCCGCGCCGGCAGCCCCCGCATCGACTTCGAGACCGACATCGACTGGCACGAGGCCGAGAAGATTCTCAAGGCCGGCTTCCCGGTGGACATCCGGGCCCCGCACTCCTCAGCGGAGATCGCGTACGGTCACATCCAGCGGCCGACGCACACCAACACCAGCTGGGAGGCGGCCCGTTTCGAGGTCTCCGGCCACCGCTGGGTGCACATCGCCGAGCCCGGCTACGGCGTCGCGGTCCTCAACGACTCCACCTACGGCCACGACGTCTCCCGCACGGTCCGCGAGGACGGCGGGACGACGACCACGGTCCGCCTCAGCCTGGTCCGCGCCCCGCGCATCCCGGACCCCGGGGCCGACCAGGGCCGCCACCGCTTCACCTACTCCCTGCTCCCCGGCGCGAGCATCGAGGACGCCGTCGCCGAGGGCTACGCCCTCAACCTGCCCCTGAGGCTGGCGGATTCGGCGGGCGAGCCCGAGCCGGTCGTCTCCGTGGACGGGGAGGGCGTGACCGTGGAGGCGGTGAAGCTCGCCGACGATGCCTCGGGCGACGTGGTGGTACGGCTGTACGAGTCGCGCGGCGGCCGGGCCCGGGGCGTTCTGCGGACCGGCTTCCCGCTCGCGGGCGTATCGGTCACCGACCTGCTGGAGCGGCCGCTGGAGGACGCCGAAGCGGCCGACGGCGGTGTGCCGGTCGAGCTGCGGCCCTTCCAGATCCTGACGCTCCGCCTGCGAAGGGGCTGACGTCGTGCCCATGCAACCCTGGTTCACCGACGCCAAGTTGGGCATCTTCGTCCACTGGGGCATCTATGCCGTCGACGGCGTCCAGGAGTCCTGGTCGTTCTACGACGACATCGTCCCGCACGACCGGTACATGTCCCAGCTGGAGCGCTTCACCGGCGCGCACTACGACCCGAAGGCGTGGGCGGACCTGTTCGCCCGCGCCGGGGCCCGGTACGCCGTCCTGACGAGCCGCCACCACGACGGGGTGGCCCTGTGGGACACCCGGTACGGCGACCTCAACCTCGGCGAGGACTACGTCGGCCCCTACGCCCGGGCCCTGCGCGACAAGGGCCTGAAGGTCGGCCTCTACTACTCGCACTCCGACTGGAACCACCCCGACTACGCCTCGACGCGCAAGCCGGGCCGCCCGCCGGAGCTGGAGGACAACCGCTACTCCGAGGTCGCGGCCGAGGACGAGGACCTGGAGGCCTGGGAGCGTTTCCTCGCCTACCGGGACGGCCAGATCCGCGAGCTGGCCTCCCGCTACCGGCCCGACCTGATGTGGTTCGACGGCGAGTGGGACCGCAGCGAGGAGCAGTGGCGCATCCCGGAACTCGCCGCGCTCATACGGTCGTACGTGCCCGACGTCGTCTTCAACGCGCGCATGCTGGGCGAGGGCGACTACGCCACCCCCGAGCAGGGCGCTCCCATCGTGCCGCCGGACGGCCCCTGGGAGCTGTGCATCACGATCAACGACTCGTGGGGCTACCAGCACCACGACCACAACCACAAGTCGGTGTCGCAGCTCGTCCGCACCTTCACCGAGACCATCGGTGGGGGCGGCAACCTGCTCCTCGACGTCGGCCCCATGGAGGACGGCACCATCCCGCAGCCGCAGGTCGAGCGCCTCGAAGCGCTGGGGGAGTGGATCCGCGGGCACGCGGAGGCGGTGTACGGCACGGTCCGCGGCCTGCCGGCCGGGCACCACTACGGTCCCAGCACCCTCTCCGCGGACCGCCGCACGCTCTATCTCACCCTGTTCGACACCCCGCGCGCCGAGATCGGCGTCCGGGGCCTGGCGACGGCGGTCCGCAAAGTCACCGTGCTCGGCACCGGCACCGAGCTCGGCCACCGGGTGATCGGCGGGCTGCACGAGGCGGTCGGCGTGCTGTGGATCGACCCGCCGGCCGCGGCGGACCTCGACCCGTACGCCACCGTGCTGGCCGTGGAACTCGACGGGGAACTGGAGCTGTACCGCGGTTCGGGCCGGTTCTGATTCCCGGTTCGCGCGTGGGGGCGCCCGGCCTGGGCACCCCCACACGCTCGACCGTACGGATCAGCCGGTGAAGCCGGCCGTGATCGAGGTGAACTGCCAGTTGTTCTGGCTGATGCCGGAGCAGTTGCTCACCACGCCGCCGCCCGGGCACGGCCGGTCACGGTTGACCGACCAGAAGGCGAGCCGCGCGATGTGGTGGGAGTTCGCCCAGTCGCGGACCTGGGTCCAGATCGCCGCGGTGGTCGTCTCCTGCTGGTCGGACAGGCCGTTCATGCCCGAGATGCCGATGTGCGCGTAAGCGGTCGCGTCGTCCCAGCCGAAGGTCGACTTCAGCTTGTTCTTCAGGCCCTCCGCGGCGTTCACGGTGTTGCCGTACATGTCCGAGCCACCGCCGAAGTCGAACGGCATGATGGTGAACACGTCGATGTTCGCGCCGAGCGACTGCGCCTGCTCGATCAGCCGGTTGCCGTAGTACGTCGGCCCGGTGGTCGAGGTGCCGAAGGTGACGATGGTCTTCAGCCCCGGGTTGTTGGCCTTGACCGTCTTCAGCGCGGTGAGGATCTTCGCCTGCACGGCCTCGTTCTCGAACTCGTCCGTGTTCTCGATGTCCATGTCGACGGCCTTCAGGCCGTAGGCGTCGATCACCTTCTGGATGGCGCCGGCGAGCGCGGCGGCCGAGGAGCAGTTGGCGCCGAGCTTGCTGCCCTGCCAGCCGCCGAAGGACGGGACGATGTCACCGCCGGCGGACCGGACGGCGTTGATCGCGCTCTGGTCGGCGCCGCCGGTGAGCGGCCGGCTGCCGTCCCAGGCCGGGGTGCAGCCGCCGGAGTCCAGCACGAACGCCATCGTGAACCACTTGATCCCGGTCGCGCTCATCACCGTCGTCGGGCTCGGCGGATCGCCCCAGCCCTCGTACAGATACGGCGCGGCCTGCTTGAACCCGGTGCCGCCGCCGCTGCCCGCGTTCGTGGTCACGGAGACGGCGTTGGAGGCGGCCGAGACGTTCCCGGCCGCGTCGTGCGCCTTCACCGTGAAGGTGTACGACGTGCTGGGCGACAGCCCGCTGACCGTGGCGGAGGTGCCGGAGACGGTCAGCACCTGGTTTGAGGCGCTGTAGATGTCGTAACCGGTGACGCCCACGTTGTCCGTTGCCGCGTTCCACGACAGCGAAACGCTCGAGGACGTCTTGCCGGTCGAGATCAGGCCCGTGGGAGCGGTCGGCGCCTGGGTGTCGCCGCCGCCCCCGCCGCCCGGGCCGTCCAGGCTGACGTCGTCGGCCCAGTACGTGCCCTGGGCGTACCAGCCGTGGACGTAGATGGTGGCGCTGGTCTGCGAGGCACCGGTGGTGAAGGAGACGCTCAACTGGCTGTACGCCGTCGGCGAGGTGGTCCAGGTCGAGGCGCCGCCGTTCACGCCCAGGTACACATAGCTGCCGCGTACCCAGCCGCTGAGGGTGTAGGTCGTGTTCGGCTGCACGGCGACCGTCTGGGTGCACTGGGCGTTGTCGCTGTCCGTCACCGCGCCCTGCAGCGCCTTCGAGCCGCTGTGCACGGGGGAGGAGACGACCGAGCCGAGATTGCCGGTGCAGGTCCAGGGGGAGAGGCCGCCGGACTCGAAGCCGGGGTTGGTGAGGATGTTGGCCGCCTGAGCGGTACCCGGAAGGGCGATGGCGCCGCCGACCGCGAGAGCGACGGAACCGAGGAGAGCGAGAAGCCGACGTCTGTGACGTCCGAGTGGATTGCGCACACGATCTCCCTGTGGGGATGGGGTGTTCGGGAGTGCACGGCTGTGCAGAGGTGCGCTGAAGAATTTGGTATGGACCAATCCGGCTGTCAAGAACAGACGCAGAATTGGTCCATACCGGCGGACTAAAGAGGCAGGATCTCCACCGCCGAAGCCCTCTGCACGGGCAACGCCGGAAGCGCGATCTCCGCATCCCGCTGCCGGGGAAGCACCGCAGGCAGAAGCGACCGTGGCCCCGAAACCACCGTGTAGTCCTGCCCCAGGAACGGCGGCTCGATCACCCCGGGGTCCTCACCCAGCGCCAACTGCACCGCGGCCCAAGGCGCGTTCACCCCACACAGTGACAGCTGATGCAGGCCACCCGCGGGCCGCGTGTTGACGTCCATCAGCACCGGACGGTCGCCGAGCATGCGGAACTGGATGTTGGACAGGTGGTGCAGCCCGAAGCCCTCCGCGATCATCCGGGCCGGCTCCAGCCAGCGCTCGTCCAGGGTGAAGCCCCTCCGACGGCCGTTCTTGGTACGGCCCACCGAGAGCCGCAGCCGGTTGTCGGGCCCGGTCAGGCAGTCCACCGACACCTCGGGCTGCTCCAGGCGCGGCATCACCAGCCAGTCCACCGGCTGCCCGGACCGCCGCAGCGCCTCGACGACGAGGTCGAGCTGGACGTACGGGCTCGGGAACCCCTCCAGGTTGGCCAGCGAGAACGGGGCACGGGTGATCACCCGGAAACCGACCCCGCCGGCACCGGCGGCCGGTTTGAAGCAGGCCCTGTGCCCGGCGGCCTCCAACTCCTCGACGGCGGCGAGGAGTTCGTCCGCCGTACGCACCCGCCACCACGGCGGCACCGGCACGCCCACCGAGCGGACCGCCTCGTACGCGGTCGCCTTGTCCTCGAACACGGCCACCGCCTCGGGCGTCGGCGCCAGCAGCGCCGTACCCGCGGCGGCGAACTCCGCGCGGTGCCGCACGATCGCCGCCTGGTGCAGCCGGGGCACGAACACGTCGATGCCGCGCCGGGCGCACTGGTCGAGCGCGTACTCGACGTAGGCGGCCGGGGACAGGCCCTCCGGCTCCAGGTCGGCGGTGTCGGCGGCGGCCAGGACGGGGGAGTCGGGGTCGCCGTGCGTGGCATGGATCTCCACCGCGCGATCGCTGGGATTTCTGCGCAGCTGATCCATGAAGAAGACGTTCTCCGCGTACGTGCGGTTGAGCCAGACGCGTACGCGAGAGAGCATGCAGGCCGCCTTTCATGGTGTGCGGGCAGGGCTCGGCGGCCCGTGCCCGGGCAGGAGGGAGGAAGGGACACCAAAGAACCCCTGCGAAAAGGGAGGTTGGGGTGATGGTGTCGGGGCGATCATACGGCTTTCAAGAGCCCGCGCGTGCAACGCGGATGTTACGGATTTCCGGGGCTCGTCCAGTAGGCTCGCCGGGGCCCGTCCGGTCGTCGTCGAGCGCTGCCGGGCCCGCGCGACACGGGGCCGGGTGCCTCTTGTCGGGGCGTGAGGGAATGTGTTCTCGTGGTCCCGGCGGACGATGATCGAAAGGGGTGCGGGGTGGAGTCTGCGGCCGGGGCCGGGCAGCTGCTGGCCATCAGCGACCTGCACATCACCTATCCGGAGAACCGCGCGCTGGTCGAGGACATGCGGCCCACGAGCGACGAGGACTGGCTGATCGTGGCCGGTGACATCGCCGAGACGGTGGCCGACATCCGCTGGACCCTCGAGAAGCTCGCGAGCCGTTTCCGCAAGGTCCTGTGGGCCCCCGGCAACCACGAGCTGTGGACGCACCCGAAGGATCCGGTCACCCTGCGCGGCGTCGCCCGCTACGAGCACCTGGTCGGACTCTGCCGCGAGCTGGCCGTCGTCACCCCCGAGGATCCCTACCCGGTGTGGCACGGCCCCGGCGGCCCGGTCGTCGTCGCCCCGCTGTTCCTGCTGTACGACTACTCCTTCCTGCCGGCCGGCTGCGCCACCAAGGCCGAGGGCCTGGCCTACGCGCACAGCACCGGCGTGGTCTGCAACGACGAGTACCTGCTGCACCCCGATCCGTATCCGACCCGTGACGCCTGGTGCCGGGCGCGGGTCGCCGAGACCGAGCGCAGGCTCGCCGAGCTGCCCGCGGACCTGCCGGTCGTACCGGTCAACCACTATCCGCTGCACCGGCATCCCACCGAGGTGCTGTGGTATCCCGAGTTCGCCATGTGGTGCGGCACCGAGCTGACCGCCGACTGGCACCGCCGGTTCCGCGTGGCGACCATGGTCTACGGCCATCTGCACATACCGCGCACCACCTGGCACGACGGAGTCCGCTTCGAGGAGGTCTCCGTAGGCTATCCCCGAGAATGGCGCAAGCGCCCGGAGCCGCCGGGAAGGCTGCGCCGCATCCTGCCGATGGAGGTCGAACCCGGTGATCGAGGAGCTGCTCCCGGAGTCGGTCGTGGCCGTGGAGGCACACCGTGACGACCCGCTGTGGGACACCCCGCTCTTCCCCGAGGAGGCAGCGCTCGTCGAGCGCGCGGTGACCAAGCGGCGGCGCGAGTTCGCCGCCGTACGCGGCTGCGCCCGGCGCGCCATGGAGAAGCTCGGCGTCCCCGCGCAGTCCGTCCTCAGCGGTGAGCGGGGCGCGCCGCGCTGGCCGGCCGGCCTGATCGGCAGCATGACCCACTGCGACGGCTACTGCGCCGCAGCGCTGGCCCCGGCCGGCGATCTGGCCTCCCTCGGCATCGACGCCGAACCGCACGGACCGCTCCCGGACGGTGTCGGCGAATCCGTCTTCCTGCCCGCCGAGGCCGCGCGGCTCGCCCGGCTCCACGGGCGGCGGCCCGCCGTGCACTGGGACCGGATCCTGTTCAGCGCCAAGGAGTCCGTCTACAAGGCGTGGTTCCCCCTGACCCGCACCTGGCTGGACTTCTCCGAGGCCGACATCACCCTCGACCCGAGCCCCGGCGACCAGCCGCACGGCACTCTGCGCGCCGAACTCCTCGTCCCCGGGCCCCGGGTCGGCGACCGCCGGCTCCAGGTCTTCGACGGCAGGTGGGTCGTACGCGACGGAGTGGTCGCCACCGCCGTGGTCGTCCCGCATCCGTCAACTACTCGGCCGTAATCGATCGAGCTTGTTGACTCGGTTCGATACAGCTTTGCTTATGCTCCCGACTGCCCCTACGGCAGGGCGGTCACGGGTCACATCTACCGGTCTCCGTGTGGTGCGGGGAGCGGATCGGGCATGTTGGCGAATACCCACGCCGTGGCCCCTCGGTCGGCGATGTTGACCCCGGCGATGTGGTCGGCCGACCCAGCGAGGCCGCACCGACGACAGGAGAAGTGGTCCCGGGTCGGCCGGTTGGCTTTCCCGGTGTGGCCGCAGCGCGGGCAGCGCTGCGAGGTGTAGGCCGGGTCCACCTCGATGAACGGCACCCCGGCGCGTTTGGCCTTGTAAGCGATGAACGAGCCGAGCTGGTGGAATGGCCACGAGGGCTGGCGTGCTCGCTGGTCGCGGGAAACCGTGACCCGCTCGCGGATGCCCCTGAGTTCTTCGAGGGCGATGTCGCGTTCGGTGCGTTGGGCGACAGCAACGACAGTCTTGGAGATCTTGTGGTTGACGTGGGTGGCATGCCTCGCTTCGCGGCGGGCGCGCTTCTTGAGGAGCTGCCTGGCGCTCCTGGTGTGCCTGGCCTGGAGTTCGGCCTTCTTGCGGGCCTGCCACCTGCGGTAGCGACCCAGGCGGCGGCCTGTGTGATTGTCCCCGTCGGAGGTGGTGGCGAGGTTGTTGATGCCCCGGTCCACACCGATGAAGCCCTTCGGCTCGAACGCCTCCGGCTCGGGGATGTCGATGGTGGCGACCAGGAACAGCTTCCCGTCACGCGCCATCAGGTCGGACTCGCCCTTGCGGTGCTCGGCGAGCTGCTTGAGCGCTGTCGCCGAGCAGGCGAAGCGGACGTTCTTGAACCGGCCGTCCAAGGTCCAGATGCTCACCGTCTGAGCGTCGTAGTTCCACGACAGACGGCGATCGTCATAGTGTGTGCCGCGTCCGGGCGGAAGACGATCGGCCGGGACTGGGCCTTTTGGCGGCGCTTCGCCCCCTCGGGGCCGAGGTTCCCGGCCTTGATGCTCGCCCGCAGCGTGGTGTACGGGTCTGCGACCCGCTTGATGATGTGCTGCGCGGCCTGCGCGCCGAACCCACGGGCCTTCAGCTGGCCATAACACAGCTTGCGCAGCTCACGAACGCAACCCTTGAGCCTGAAGTGCTCGAACGAGATCTCCGACACCCAGTTGGCTGCCTCGTTCGCCGCGTGCAGGGTCCGCTCAACAGCCGGTGCCTGCACGGCATCCGGGGTGAGTTTGACCCGCACGGTGATCTTCACGCACCCGACCATACCAGTGATCCATGTCACCACGATGGGAGCCAAACCCCTACGTACGCAGGGGAAGAAGCGTCGTTTACACCTGCACGCGCACTTGGTCTTCACCCCGAAGTACCGGCGGCGGCGTCTTCACCGACACCATCCTCGTCGGGTGCGAAGAGGTCATGCGCAAGGTGTGCGAGGACTTCGGCGCGGAACTACGGGAGTTCAACGGCGAAACCGATCACACCCTCCTGCTCGCGCGCTATCCGCCGTCCGTTGCTTTCTCCCGGCTCGTCGGCAGCCTCAAAGGCGTCTCAGCCCGCCGCCTCCGCTAGGAATTTCCCACCCACGTCCGCAAGTACCTGTGGGGCGAATGCCTCTGGTCACCCTGCTACTTCGCAGGCTCCTGCGGTGGAGCGCCACTGGCCGTGGTCAAGGAATACATCGAGAACCAGAAGCGTCCGGACTGAGCGCCCCCGCCGTGGGAGCATCCCGAAGTGATACGGCGGCGCTCCGCGCCGCCCCCACGGCATGCGATTCCTCCCGGGCGTGAACACCCCGGGGTTCCTCGCAAGATCAAGCTGCACCCCGGCGGCGGCTCGGACCGCCCGGCCCGGTCAGGCCGGCGGGCACCAGTCGCGCAGCAGCCGGAAGAACTGCTCCTCGTTCCCCGTGAGGCCCGCGCGCGCCAGGGCCTGTTCCGCCTCGGCCAGCACGACGGGCGGTACCACGGCGGGCCGGCCGCCGTCCGATGGCCCGTCGAAGGCGGCGCGCACGGTGTGCAACAGCCGCAGATAGGCCTGCACGGCGGTGCGCTCGCGGTCGGTCAGTACGGCGGTGGGCATCGGTCGGCTCTCCCCGAGTAGGTGTCACGGTCGCGCGCCCTGCGGCGCACCTCTCCAGCTTGCCGCCCACCACTGACAACGCCGTTCGGCCGCGTCCCGGTTCGCCCGCTCAGCCGAGGCCGAATCCTTTCGCCCCTGCGCCGTACGGCCCCGGACCGGCCTTGCGGCCCCGGACCGGCCTTGCGGCCCCGGACCGGCCTTGCGGTCCGGGACCAGCCGTGCGGCCGGGGATCAGCCCTGTAGCCCCGGATATCCCAGGGACGCCTCGATGCGCCCGGCCACGTCGTCGCGGTGCACCGGGCCGCGCAGGGCCGAACCGGCCAGCCAGGTACGGCACTTGCTGGCCAGCAGCAGACCGAAGGTCTCGGCGTCCCGCTCCTCGGCGAGATCGAAACGGGTCCGGGCCGCGACCCGCTGCACCGTGGCCTGGAGCGCGTCCTGGTCGGTGTCGTCGTGCAGCAGCCGCGTGGCGACCCCGACGCCCTCGACGTGGTGTCCGCGGTGGTCGGCCTGCATGTGCCACAGCTCGTGGCCGAGGATGACCAACTGGTGGTCGGGCGCGGTGCGTTCCTCCACGACGACGAGGTCGCGGTCGGTCAGGTCCAGCCACAGGCCGCTCGCCGTGCCCGGCGGGAAGGGTGCCGCACGGAAGTGCACCGGGCGGCCCCGGCGGCGGCTCATCGCCTCGCACAGCGCGCCGTACAGCTCGCGCGGCGGCGCCGGCGCGGGCAGCGCAAGACCGCCCACCAGCTCGTTGCACAGCCGGCGCATGTCCCTGCCGATGCCCACAGTCCTCCCCCGGCTCACGACTCGGGCCGTTTGACGCTCTCCAGGAGCATGTCGAGCCACTCCGCGACCTTGTCCCGGTGCTGGTCCGTGGGCAACTGCGCGGCACGCCAGGCTATTCCGCGCACCCCGTGGTCCTGCAGCAGCCGCTCCAGCGGATCCTCGTCGGCCCCGGCGGCGGCCCGCTCCCGGTCGGCGAGCTTCGTCAGCAGCTCCTGCTCGGTGCGCTGCAGCGCGCCCGCCAGCGCCTCGGGGTCCTCCGCGGTCAGGAAGCCGGCGTGCACCCGGAAGAAACGCTGCAGCGCGTCGCAGTGCTCCATGGTCGGCCGCCGGTCGCCGTTGATGAGGGCGCCGGCCTGCTGCCGCGACATGCCCGCGCCGTCGGCGATCTCCTGCTGGGTGTACTTGCGGCCGTTGGGTTTCAGCCGAGTGCGCCGCAGCAGGCCGAGGCGCTGCAGAAAGCGCGCCTGCACGTCCGGTTCACCGGCGGGCCGGCCGGCGAGCAGGGCCTTGACCACCGGCTCCGGCACCCCGCAAGCCACGGAGAGCCGCCCGACGTCGAAGACCTCGGCGTGCGGCACGCCGAGCCGTTCGGCGAGCGCGGTGACGCGGGCGACGACGGCCGGCAGCTGGGCGGTCGCCGTGGCGCCCGGATCCTCGTAGCCATCCGTCACCGACAGAACTCCTACGTCTCTCGAGGGCTTCAGATGCGTCCGTGCTTCTCACGAGCGATCGCCGTGAACTTCCCGGAGAGTAGCGGGTGCGTCGAACTCACATCCAGGTGTCGCCACAACTGTGGCGAATTTCAGCCGTCAACGGGAACGGAATGCCACGATAGTTGACACGGTCTTGTCGCGGGCCGCAGGATCGCAGGGCCGCGTGAAGGCCGCAGAGGCAAGAGGGGTGACCTCCCGATGGCACATCAGGCAGGAGGGCAGCGGCCGGAACCGCGGCCCGTCCCCGACACCTGCGAGACCCAGGCGTACCTCCAGGACTACGCCGTACTGCTGGAATCCCAGGTCTGCCCGTCCCTGGTCGTCGACCACCGCTGGGACGTCGTCATGGCCAACGGCGCGTTCGAGACACTTTTCCGCGGGATGCGCCGGCAGGCGACGGCCATGCCCGGGGACAACTTCCTGCGGTTCGTCCTCTTCCATCCGGACGCGGGCGACATCCTCGGCGAGCACGAGCAGGGCTGGTGCCTGCCGATGCTGGCCCACCTCAAGGCCGCTCTGGAGACGTACGGTCACGACCACGAACTCCAGGCCATCCGCCGGGACATCGCCCAGGACCCGCTCATGGAGGCCGCCTACCGCCAGGGCCTGCCGCACTGGATCCATGCCGTCGGCGAGCGCGCGACCCGGCTCGACGGGGCCGTCCGGCTGCTGCTCCACCCCGACCCGCGGCGCGGCCCCACCGAGTGCCGCGTCGTCGAGGAGACGCCGGAGGCCCTGCGCGACCTCGGTTACCGGCGCCTTTCGATGGTCCTGCGCGAGAACCGCCGGCCCGCCGCCCCCGTACGCCGCCCGCGCCGCTCGCGAGGCACGGCGGCCCATCTCACGGTCGTCCCGACCCCCGAGAACTGACCCGGCACCGCCGGCGTTCAGGTCGCCGGCGGCGCCGGGTCGAAGGGCGAGCGCCCTGCCACCCTTCCGCAAGCCACTTGCATGACTTGCGCTACGCTTGCGTGCATGACACGACGACTTGCGGAAGTGGCGAAGAAGGTCGGCGTCAGCGAAGCGACCGTCAGCCGGGTGCTCAACGGCAAACCCGGGGTCTCCGACGCCACCCGGCAGGCCGTGCTGACGGCCCTGGACGTCCTCGGTTACGAGCGCCCGACCCAGCTGCGCGGCGAACGCGCCCGGCTCGTCGGCCTGGTCCTGCCGGAGCTGCAGAACCCCATCTTCCCGGCGTTCGCCGAGGTCATCGGCGGCGCGCTGGCCCAGCTCGGACTCACCCCGGTGCTGTGCACGCAGACCAAGGGCGGCGTCTCGGAGGCGGACTACGTCGAACTGCTGCTGCAACAGCAGGTCTCCGGCGTCGTCTTCGCCGGCGGCCTGTACGCGCAGGCGGACGCCCCGCACGACCACTACCGGCTGCTCGCCGAGCGCAACATCCCCGTGGTGCTGGTCAACGCAGCCATCGAACACCTCGGTTTCCCGGGCGTGTCCTGCGACGACGCCGTCGCCGTCGAGCAGGCGTGGCGGCATCTGGCCTCCCTCGGCCACGAACGCATCGGGCTGGTCCTCGGCCCCGGCGACCACGTGCCCTCGGCGCGCAAGCTGGCCGCCGCGCGGGCGATCGCCGCCGACCTGCCGGAGGAGTTCGTCGCCCGGGCGATCTTCTCCATCGAGGGCGGTCACGCCGCCGCCTCCCGGCTGATCGACCGGGGTGTCACCGGCATCATCTGCGCGTCCGACCCCCTGGCGCTCGGCGCGGTCAGGGCCGCCCGCCGCAAGGGGTACGACGTGCCGGGGCGGATCTCGGTCGTCGGCTACGACGACTCGGCCTTCATGAACTGCACCGAGCCCCCGCTCACCACCGTCCGCCAGCCCATCGAGTCCATGGGCCGCGCGGCCGTGGAGCTGCTGAACGCGCAGATCGGCGGCACCGCCGTACCAGCCGAGGAGCTGCTGTTCGAGCCCGAGCTGGTGGTACGCGGATCCACCGCGCAGGCCCCGCGCGGCTGAGTTCCCGAGGGTGATCGGAAAGATCCAGCTCGGTGTCAAATAATTACAGAACTCGCGCGACATCTTGCGGACCGATGTCGGCGGTGCTTGAGTGTGCGGCGCCCACCGCTCCTGCCATGAGTGCCATCAGGGGGTCCACCGATGACAAGCACCGGGTTCCGCCGTACCTTCGTTGCGATCGGCGTGTGTTCCTCGCTCGCCCTCGCCGCCACCGCCTGCGGCTCGGGCAGCGGCGACGACTCGGCCGGCGGCAAGACACGCATCACCGTCAACTGCGAGCCGCCCAAGAGCGCCAAGGTCGACCGGAGGTTCTTCGAGGACGACCTCGCCTCCTTCGCCAAGCAGAACCCGGACATCGACGTCGTCGCACACGACGCCTTCCCCTGCCAGGACCCGAAGACCTTCGACGCCAAGCTCGCCGGCGGCCAGATGGAAGACGTCTTCTACACGTACTTCACCGACGCCAGGCACGTCGTGGACATCAACCAGGCGGCCGACCTCACGCCGTACCTGAAGGACCTGAAGTCCTACGACACCATCCAGAAGCAGCTGCGCGACATCTACACCGTGGACGGAAAGGTCTACGGCATACCGCGTACCGGATACAGCATGGGGCTGATCTACAACCGCAAGCTCTTCCGGAAGGCCGGCCTCGACCCCGACAAGCCCCCGACGACGTGGGACGAGGTCCGCGCCGACGCCAAGAAGATCGCCGCCCTCGGAGACGGCACCGTCGGCTATGCCGACTACAGCGCCCAGAACCAGGGCGGCTGGCACTTCACCGCCGAGCTGTACGCACAGGGCGGCGACGTCGTCGGCGCCGACGGCAAGAAGGCCACCATCGACACCCCCGAGGGCCACGCCGTCCTGCAGACCCTGCACGACATGCGGTGGACCGACGACTCGATGGGCAGCAAGCAGCTCCTCGTCATCAACGACGTGCAGCAGATGATGGGTTCGGGCAAGCTCGGCATGTATCTCGCCGCCCCCGACAACATCCCCATCCTGGTCAAGGAGAAGGGCGCGAACTACGACGACATCGCCATCGGCCCGATGCCCGGCGGCAAGGCCACGCTCATCGGCGGCGACGGCTACATGTTCAACAAGCACGACACGCCCGCCCAGATCCGGGCCGGCCTGAAGTGGCTGGACCACATGTTCCTCACCCCGGGAACCGGTTTCCTCGGCGACTACGCCCGCGCCAAGAAGAACGACGCCCCCGTCGGCCTGCCCGAGCCGCGCCTGTTCACCGGCGCCGCCGACACCAAGGACCAGCAGGTCAAGAAGGCCAACGCCAATGTGCCGGTCGGGAACTACCAGGCCTTCCTCGACGGCAACCAGCAACTGCAGATGAAGATCGAGCCGCCCGACGCCCAGCAGATCTACTCCGTCCTCGACTCCACCGTCTCCGCCGTCCTCACCAAGAAGGACGCCGACATCGACCAGCTCCTCAAGGACGCGTCCGGCAAGATCGACGGCATCCTGGCCCGGAGCTGACCGCCATGACGAAGACGGCCGAACGGCGGCCCGTGACGCCTGCCGCCGTCCACCCGGTCCCGGCGCCGCCCCCGGTAGGGGGCCGGAGGCGGCGCCGCCTCGCCGACCAGGCCCGCGCCTACGCCTTCCTCCTCGGCGGCCTCGTCTGCTTCGCCCTGTTCTCCTGGTACCCGGCGATCCGCGCGGTCGTCATCGCCTTCCAGAAGTACACGCCGGGCTCGGATCCGGAGTGGGTCGGCACCGCCAACTTCACCCGTGTCCTGCACGACCCCGAATTCGGCGCGGCCTGGCGCAACACGCTCACCTTCACCCTGCTGGCCCTGCTGATCGGCTTCGCGATCCCCTTCCTCCTCGCCCTCGTCCTGGGCGAACTCCGCCACGCCAAGGCCTTCTTCAGGGTCGTGGTCTATCTACCGGTGATGATCCCGCCGGTGGTCAGCGCCCTGCTGTGGAAGTGGTTCTACGACCCCGGAGCCGGTCTCGCCAACGAGGCGCTGCGCTTGGTGCACCTGCCGACGTCCAACTGGTCCAACGGCGCCGACACCGCGCTGGTCTCCCTGGTGATCGTGGCGACGTGGGCGAACATGGGCGGCACCGTCCTCATCTACCTCGCAGCCCTGCAGTCGATCCCCGGCGAGCTGTACGAGGCCGCCGAACTGGACGGCGCGAACCTGCTCCAGCGCGTCCGGCACGTCACCGTCCCGCAGACCCGGTTCGTGATCCTGATGCTGATGCTCCTGCAGATCATCGCCACCATGCAGGTGTTCACCGAGCCGTTCGTCATCACCGGCGGCGGACCGGAGAACGCCACGGTGACCGTGCTCTACCTGATCTACAAGTATGCCTTCCTCTACAACGACTTCGGCGGCGCCTGCGCCCTCAGCGTCATGCTCCTGGTCCTGCTCGGCGCCTTCTCCGCCGTCTATCTGCGGCTCACCCGCACCGAGGGGGACAGCGCATGAGCACCCGCACCCTGATCTCCCCGGCCACCCTCGCCCGCCCGCGCGGCAGGGCGGTCTACTGGACCGTGTTCACGGCCGTCGTCGTCCTCTTCGCGATGGCGTTCCTCTTCCCGGTGTACTGGATGGTGACCGGCGCGATGAAGTCGCCGGACGAGGTGGCCCGGACGCCGCCGACGATCGTCCCGGAACACTGGCGCCTCGGCGGCTACACCGACGCCTGGGACCTGATGCAGCTGCCGCAGCACCTGTGGAACACGGTGGTGCAGGCGGCCGGCGCCTGGGCCTTCCAGCTGGTGTTCTGCACGGCCGCCGCCTACGCCCTGTCCAAGCTGAAGCCCGCCTTCGGCAAGGTGATCCTCGGCGGCATCCTGGCCACCCTCATGGTCCCGGCGCAGGCCCTGGTCGTGCCGAAGTACCTGACGGTCGCCGACCTGCCGCTGCTCCACACCAGCCTGCTCAACGACCCCCTCGCCATCTGGCTGCCGGCGGTCGCCAACGCCTTCAACCTCTATCTGCTCAAACGGTTCTTCGACCAGTTGCCGCGCGAGGTCCTGGAGGCGGCCGAGATCGACGGCGCCGGCAGGCTGCGGATCCTGTGGTCGGTGGTGCTGCCCATGTCCCGGCCGGTGCTCGGCGTGGTGTCGATCTTCGCGCTGGTCGCCGTCTGGCAGGACTTCCTGTGGCCGCTGATGGTCTTCTCCGACACCGACAAGCAGCCGATCAGCGTGGCCCTGGTCCAGCTGTCGCAGAACATCCAGCTCACCGTGCTCATCGCCGCGATGGTGATCGCCAGTGTGCCGATGGTGGCGCTGTTCCTCGTCTTCCAGCGGCACATCATCGCCGGGATCAGCGCGGGCAGCACCAAGGGCTGATGCCGCCGCGCCGCCTCACCGAAGGCGCCGCACCGCCTCACAGAAAGGTCAAGCTCCGTGGGACAGCCCACCCATGCCCGAAAGGACCGCGACTGGTGGCGCTCGGCCGTCATCTACCAGGTCTACGTCCGCAGCTTCGCGGACGGCGACGGCGACGGCACCGGCGACCTCGCGGGCGTCCGCGCCCGGCTGCCGTATCTCGCCGAACTCGGCGTGGAAGCCCTGTGGTTCACCCCCTGGTACCTGTCACCGATGAAGGACGGCGGCTACGACGTCGCCGACTACCGGACCATCGATCCGGCCTTCGGCACCCTCGCCGAGGCGGAGAAACTCATCGCCGAGGCGAGCGAGCTGGGCATCCGGACCATCGTCGACATCGTGCCCAACCACGTCTCCGACCGGCATCCCTGGTTCCGCGCGGCGCTCGCCGCCGGGCCCGGCAGCCCGGAGCGCGCACTGTTCCACTTCCGGCCGGGACGCGGCGCGCACGGCGAACTCCCGCCGAACGACTGGCCGTCGCAGTTCGCCGGCTCCACCGAACCGGTGTGGACGCGCCTGCCCGACGGGGACTGGTATCTGCACCTGTTCACGCCCGAGCAGCCGGACCTCAACTGGGCCCACCCGGCCGTCCGCCAGGAACACGAGGACATCCTGCGGTTCTGGTTCGAGCGGGGTGTCGCCGGCGTCCGCATCGACTCGGCCGCCCTGCTCGCCAAGGACCCGGCCCTGCCCGACCTCGCCTCCCACCCCGAACCGCACCCGTTCGTCGACCGCGACGAACTCCACGACATCTACCGCTCCTGGCGGCGTGTGGCGGACGACTACGACGGCGTCTTCGTCGGCGAGGTGTGGCTGCCCGACGCCGAGCGCTTCGCCCGCTATCTGCGCCCCGACGAACTCCACACCGCCTTCAACTTCTCCTTCCTGTCCTGCCCCTGGGACGCCGGCCGGCTGCGTGCCGCGATCGACACCACCCTCGCCGAGCACGCCCCCGTCGGCGCCCCGGCCACCTGGGTGCTGTGCAACCACGACGTCACGCGCACGGTCACCCGCTACGGCCGCGAGGACACCGGGTTCGACTTCGCCGCCAAGGCCTTCGGCACGCCGACCGATCCGGCGCTCGGCACCCGGCGGGCCCGGGCCGCCGCCCTGCTGTCGCTGGCCCTGCCGGGCGCGGTGTACGTCTACCAGGGGGAGGAGCTGGGGCTGCCGGAGGCCGAGATCCCCGTCGAGCGGATACAGGATCCGATATACCACCGCTCGCAGGGAGCCGACCCCGGCCGGGACGGCTGCCGGGTGCCGCTACCGTGGGCCGCCGGTATGCCGTATGCGGGGTTCGGCGCACAGCAGGAGCCCTGGCTGCCGCAGCCGGCCGACTGGCCCTCGTATGCGGTCGACCTTCAGCAGCGGGACCCCGGCTCCATGCTCTCCCTCTACCGCGAGGCCATCGCCACCCGTCCGGTCTTCGGCGAGGGCCCCCTGACCTGGCTGCCCGCCCCCGAGGGGGTCCTGGCCTTCACCCGCGCCGCGGGAGCGATGTGCGTGGTCAACTTCGCGCCCGCGCCCGTCGACCTCCCCGCGCACTCCCGACTCCTGCTGAGCAGCGGCCCACTGGACGACGCGGGCCGGCTGCCCCAGGACACGGCGGCCTGGCTGCACGCCTGAGCCGCGCCCGCGCGCCGGACCCGGGCTCGGCCGGTCCGGTGCTCCGCACCAGCTGTCCCGCACACCCCCACCACGAAGGGATCAGCACATGCACAGCAGCACGAGCGGATATGTCAGGCGCATGCTGGCCATCGCGGCGGTCGTCGCCCTCGCGGCCGGCATGCTGACCGCCATGGCCCCCGCCGCCCACGCGGCCTCGGGCGCCGCCCTCCCCTTCACCTCCGTGGAGGCCGAGTCGGCGACCACCACCGGCACGAAGATCGGCCCCGACTACACACAGGGCACCCTGGCCTCGGAGGCCTCCGGACGGCAGGCGGTCCGGCTGTCGGCCGGGCAGCGGGTGGAGTTCACCGCGCCGCGGGCCTCCAACGCGCTGAACATCGCATACAGCGTCCCGGACGGTCAGTCGGGCTCGCTGAACGTGTACGTCAACGGCACCAAGCTCGCCAAGACCATCCTGGGCACCGCCAAGTACTCGTACATCGACACCGGATGGATCCCCGGCGCCAAGACGCACCACTTCTTCGACAACGCCCGGCTGCTGCTGGGCCGGAACGTCCAGCCCGGCGACAAGGTCGCCGTCGAGGCGACCGGTACCCAGGTCACGGTCGACGTCGCCGACTTCGAGCAGGTCGCGGCGCCCGCCTCCCAGCCCGCCGGCTCGGTGTCCGTCGTCTCCAAGGGCGCCGACCCCAGCGGCAACGGCGACTCCACCCAGGCCTTCCGGGACGCCATCGCCGCCGCCCAGGGCGGGACGGTGTGGATCCCGCCGGGTGACTACCGGATCACCTCGTCGCTCAACGGCGTGCAGAACGTGACCCTCCAGGGGGCCGGCAGCTGGTACTCGGTGGTGCACACCTCCCGGTTCATCGACCAGTCCGGCTCCTCCGGGAACGTCCACATCAAGGACTTCGCGGTGATCGGCGAGGTCACCGAGCGCGTCGACTCCAGCCCCGACAACTTCGTCAACGGCTCCCTCGGCCCGAACTCCTCCGTCTCCGGCATGTGGATCCAGCACATGAAGTGCGGCATGTGGCTGACCGGCACCAACGACAACCTGGTGGTGGAGAACAACCGCTTCCTCGACACCACCGCCGACGGCATCAACCTCAACGGCACCGCCAAGGGCGTCGTCGTCCGCGACAACTTCCTCCGCAACCAGGGCGACGACGCGCTCGCCATGTGGTCGCTGTACTCGCCGGACACGAACTCCAGCTTCGAGAACAACACGATCTCGCAGCCCAACCTCGCCAACGGCATCGCGATCTACGGCGGCACGGACCTCTCCGTGAAGAACAACCTGATCTCCGACACCAACGCCCTCGGCAGCGGCATCGCGATCTCCAACCAGAAGTTCATGGACCCCTTCCAGCCGCTGTCCGGCACCATCACGGTCGACGGCAACACCCTGGTCCGCACCGGGGCGATGAACCCCAACTGGAACCATCCGATGGGCGCGCTGCGGGTCGACTCCTACGACAGCGCGATCAACGCCACCGTCAACATCACCGACACCACGATCACCGACAGCCCGTACAGCGCCTTCGAGTTCGTCTCCGGCGGCGGACAGGGCTACCCGGTGAGGAACGTCAACGTGACCGGCGCGACGGTGAGGAAAACCGGAACGGTCGCCGTCCAGGCCGAGGCGCAGGGCGCGGCCACCTTCAAGAACGTCACCGCCACCCAGGTCGGCGCCGCCGGCGTCTACAACTGCCCCTACCCGGCGAACTCCGGCTCCTTCACCCTCACCGACGGCGGCGGCAACTCCGGGTGGAGCAGCACCTGGTCGGACTGCTCGACCTGGCCGCAGCCCGGCCAGGGCAACCCCGAACCGGACCCGAACCGCAACCTCGCCAAGGGCCGGCCGGCCACCGCGACCGGCTCCCAGGACGTCTACACGCCCGGCAAGGCGGTCGACGGCGACGCGAACTCCTACTGGGAGTCCACCAACAACGCCTTCCCGCAGTCCTGGACGGTCGACCTCGGCTCGTCCTACGCCGTACGCCGCCTGGTGCTGAAGCTGCCGCCGTCCTCGGCCTGGGGCGCGCGCACCCAGACCATCACGGTGCTCGGCAGCACCGACGGCTCGGCCTACTCGACCGTCGTGGGCTCCCAGGGCTACCGCTTCGACCCCGCCACCGGAAACACGGCCACGGTCGCCCTGCCGAGCACCACGAACCTGCGGTACCTCCGCCTCACCGTCAGCGCCAACACGGGCTGGCCGGCAGGGCAGTTCAGTGAGGTGGAGGCCTACCTGACGTCCTGATTCAGGCCCGCGTCACAGATCCAGCACCAGACGGGCGCCCCGGCAGCGGGACACGCAGATCATCATCGTGTCACCCGCCGACCGCTCCTCCTCGGTGAGGACCGAGTCCCGGTGATCCGGGGCGCCCTCCAGCACATCGGTCTCACAGGTGCCGCAGGTCCCCTCCGTGCAGGAGTACAGCACCTCGGCCCCGGCGGCGCGCACCGCGTCCAGCACGGACACCTCCGGCGGGACGGTGACGGTACGACCGCTGCGCGCCAGGACGACCTTGAACTCCTCGTCACTGCCAGCCTGTTGGTGCTTCGGCTGGAAGCGCTCCACCCGCAGCACTCCGGCCGGACAGCGCTCCTCGACGGCGTCCAGCAGGGGCCCCGGACCGCAGCAGTACACCAGGGTGCCGTCGGGCAGGTCGTCCAGTACCGGTCCCAGGTCGAGCAGGCCGGTCTCGTCCTGCGGGGCGAGGGTGACCCGGTCGCCGTAGCGGGCCAGCTCCTGCGTGAACGCCATCGAGGAGCGGGTGCGCCCGCCGTAGAGCAACGTCCAGTCGGTGCCCGCCTGTTCCGCCGCCGCGAGCATCGGCAGGATCGGGGTGATGCCGATGCCGCCCGCGATGAACCGGTAGCGGGGCGCGGGCTCGTGCCGGAAGTGGTTGCGCGGCCCGCGCACCCGTACCTTCCCTGCCTCGCCCAGCTGCTCGTGCACATGGGCCGATCCACCCCGCCCGTCCCATTCCCGCAGCACCGCGATCCGCCACGCTGACCGGTCCGCCGGATCGCCGCACAGGGAGTACTGCCGTTCCAGCCCCGGCCCGAGCAACAGGTCCACATGGGCGCCGGGCTCCCAGGAGGGCAGCTCATGGCCCAGCGGATCGCGCAGCGTCAGGGCCAGCACCCCGTCGGCGGCGAACTCCCGGGCGGCGACGACGAGTTCCAGTTCGGTCACCGTACGGCCTCTTCGCTGTCGTGTCCTTCGGGATGCGCCAGCATCCACTCCCACATCCGCACCGGGTCGTCAGCGGTGTGCTGCGCGCCGCAGTGGCAGGTGCCGTGCAGCAGATCGGTGCCCGGCAGCCAGTGGATCCGGTAGACCTCGCCGGTGCCGGGGCTCACCGGACCTCCTCGGCCGGCTTGTCGCCCTCCTCCACCAGCCGGGCCAGGATCCGGCGCGCGGCCAGGCCGCCGGTGTCGATGTTGATGCTCAGCTCCTGGTAACCGGTGCGTTCGGTGCCGAGGGTGCGCTGCAGCAGGTTGAGCGCGTCCACGTCCTGCATGACGACGGTGTGGTTGTTGGCCCGCAGGAACTCGGTGACCTCGGCGTCCTCGGTCGCCCAGTCCCGGGACACGGCCCAGAAGTCGTACACCTTGCCGTCGCCCGAGGGCGTTATGGCGTAGGTGATCTCGGTGTGGAAGCCGTGCGGGTCGCTGCCGTCCGGCTCCGGTACCGCGCCCACCGGCGCGATCCGGCTGTGCAGCAGATACAGGCAGGGCGCGTGGTACTCGATGTCCTGCCAGCGGGTGATCCGGCCCGCGATGCCGGTCGAACGGGCGTAGAACGGCGGGCACTCGGCGTCGTCCATGTGCCGGCTGACCCGGACCACGCCCGCACCCTCGTCCACCTCGGTGGTGATGGGCGTCTCGGCGACCTCCGGAGTGCCGATGTAACCGCCGTGCAGATACGTCTCGTGGGACAGGTCCAGGAGGTTGTCGACGAGCAGGCCGTAGTCGGCGTCGATGGGCTCCATGCCGCGTACGGTGGTCCAGCCGGGGGAGTCCAGATGGCGGGCCCGCGGGATCGTCTGCGGGTCGGCGAGCGCCGGGTCGCCGATCCACACCCAGACCAGCGAGTCCTGCTCCACCACCGGGTAGGAGGCGACGCGCGCGGTGCGCGGGATGCGTTTCTGGCCCGGCACGTACACACAGGCGCCGGTGCGGTCGTAGGTGAAACCGTGGTAACCGCAGACGATCCGGTCGCCGTCCAGGCCGCTCGAGGAGAGCGGGTAGCGTCGGTGGACGCACCGGTCGTGCAGGGCGACCGGGCTGCCGTCCTCCTCGGCGCGGTAGAGGACGAGCGGCTCCCCGAGGATCGTCCGGCCGAGCAACTCGCGCCCGACCTCCTCACTGTAGGCGGCGACGTACCACTGATTCCTTGCGAAAGCGGTCATGTGCGGCATGCTTGCGGCTCCCGTCAGTGGGTGGTGGCCACATCGTCGGGAGGCCCCGGCCCGGCCGCAATGCCCGCTTCCGCCTCGCGGAAGAACCGTTCGCCAGAGGTCTTAGCCGTCCGCCGCCGAAGCCCTATCGTCGAGAGGTGACGTACGCACCGTCGCACGACGCGGACCACGGGGCCGGCTGGCCGAGAGGCAGCTTCCTCGGCAGGCTGTCCGACGCGGCGCTCGAAGACCTGCTGGCGCTCGGGCGCCCACGCGACTTCGGCGCCAAGGACCTGCTGATCCGTCAGGGAAACACCGACCGCCACACGCTTCTGCTGCTCTCCTGCCTCGCCAAGGTCACGGCGACCGCGGAGAACGGCCGGGAGTCCCTGCTGGCCATCCGGCTCGGCGGGGACATCATCGGGGAGATGGCGGCGGTCGCGGGCATGCCGCGTACGGCGACGGTCACCGCGTGCGGACCGGTGACCGCGCGGTCCGTGTCCCACGAGGCGCTGCGTGCGTTCCTGCTGCGCCGCCCCGATGCCGCGGTGGAGCTGGCGGGCATCGTCTCCGAACGGCTGCGCTGGGCGAACAACCGGCGGCTGGAGTTGCGCGGTTACAGTGTGACGAACCCTTTCCGCTCATCCTGTACTCCACCAGCCTGCGCTGTGCGATCCTGCACGACGCCCATTTGGAGAAGGTGATTTTGACCGGTTGGGCAGGGCAATGCGATGGGGAACGCGGTGCTGTTCGGTCCCATGGCCGCCCTGACCAACCTCGTCTTCCTGACCACGACGTCGGCTCCGAGCGACTGACAGGGGTTTGTTCCTCCCGCGCCGGCGAATTCCTCGTCTCGCCGGCCCGGCGGAGGCGACGACGCTGAGGCCGGCGTGCGGGGCGGTGCCGCCTGCTCGCCGGCGTACGTCAGGATGTGCGCGGTGGTGCAGGCGTGTCCCTCGTCGTTGGGGGCGTTCGGGCCGCTCGCGCCGCTACCGGTCCACCGGCCGCAGAGGGTCCGTGCCGCCTTCCTTGGCCGGCCCCGGCTGGATGGCCGAGTCTGTCGATCAGGCGTACCACCAGAGTCGCGCACACCTGCTGCCGGACGAACTGTGGGAGCTGTTCCAGCGGGTGGTGCCGGAGGCGCCGACCCGCCCGCAAGGAGGTGGCCGAGGCAGTTTCCCGGCCCGGCCCCAGCTCATGCCGCCGCCGTCAGCGGTGCGCGAGATGGCGCAGGGCACGCCGTGCGGCGTGGGCGCCGCACATGCCGTGGGCTCCGGGGCCGGGCGGGGTCGCCGCCGAGCAGATGAAGTGGCCGGGCAGTCCGACGTCGTACGGGTTCAGCGTGAGGCGGGGCCCGAAGAGAAGCTGGGAGAGGTGCTTGGAACCCGTCATGATGTTGCCGCCGACGTAGTTGGGGTTGTACGCGGCGAACGCGGGCGTGGTGCGTACGGCGGTGCCCACGACCCGGTCCCGGAAGCCGGGGGCGAATCGCTCTATCTGCGCGATGACGGCCTCGGTGGCGTCCCCGGTGTAGCCGTGGGGGACGTGCGCGTAGGTCCACACCGGGTGCACGTTTCCCACCGAACGCTGTGGGTCCGCCAGGTACTGCTGGCCGACCAGGACGAACGGCCGTTCGGGCATCCGTCCGGCATGGATCTGGCGCTCGGTCTCGGCGATCTCGGCGAGGGTGCCGCCGAGGTGCACGGTGCCGGCCCGGCGCGCCGCCTCGGCCGTCCACGGCACGCCGTCCTCCACGGCGAAGTCGACCTTGAACGCCCCGGGTCCGTACCTGAACCGCCGGTAGGCCCGAGCCACGTGGGCGGGCAGTCGGTCCCCGAGGATCTCTGCGACGGCCGTGGGCGTCAGGTCGTAGATGACGATGTCGGCCGGCGGCAGCTGACGATGACTCCGCACGCGGGCGCCCGTCTGGATCGTGCCGCCGAGATCGAGCAGCAGCGCCGCCATCGCCTGGGTGATCGACTGTGAGCCGCCGGCGGCCACGGCCCACCCGTGCCGGTGTCCGGCGGTGAGGATGCCCAGACCGATCGAGGAGCTGAACGGCCGGTGAAGCGGGTGGAAGGCGTGGGCGGCCACCCCGGCGAACAAGGCTCGTGCCTGCTCGCCGGCGAACGCCTTGGCCAGCACGGTGGCCGGCAGTACCGCGGGCAGGCCGAACCGTGCCAGCAGCAGCGGGTGTCTTGGGATCCTGAGCAGTGGTCCGAGGATGTCCTGCGCGAGTTCGTCGTAGGCCTCGACCGGGCGGGCGAACAGCCGTGTCCAGCGCCGGCTGTCGGGCCCCAGGCCCGCCGCGGTCTCGGTGACGGAGCGGCGCAGTACACCGGCGGTGCCGTCGTCGAGCGGGTGCGCGCAGTCGATCTCGGGGAGTTTCCACCGCAGTCCGTAGCGGCCGAGGTCCAGGCTCTGCAGGAACGTCGAGCCGACCGCCATCGGGTGGATGGCGGAGCAGTGGTCGTGCAGGAGGCCGGGGAGGATCGCCTCACCGGAGCGAGTGCCGCCGCCGATCTCGGCGGCGGCCTCCAGCAGCGTGACCGATACCCCCTCCCGGGCGAGGGTGATGGCGGCGGCGAGCCCGTTGGGCCCGCCGCCGACCACGACGGCGGTGGTCACGCCGGTGCCTCCTCGCCGGTCTCCGTCCGGGGGCCGAGGTGGTGCACGGGGTGGTCGGAGGGGTGCCGCCAGGTCACGGTCACCGGCACCGGTCCGTTCGGGAGCCAGGGTTGTTCCTCGGTCAGGTCCCGCACGTCCCACCGGCCGCGCTCGACCACGCCGAGGGCGGCGTCCATCACGAAGTACTCCTGTGTCCGGCGGTGGAGGGGCTGGGACTCCACCCACACCACCACGAACTCGCCCGGCTCGAACCTCAGCCGCCGCTGGACGGCCTCGATCAGCTGGTCGTCGTGAAGGTGTCCGTCACCGAAGTTCCATCCGACGATCAGGTTGGCCCCGATCTCGCCCTCGCGCACCGTATAGGTCTCGATGTCGTCACCGAGGTAGGTGTGCAACACCGACAGCAGGCCCTTGCCCTGGCTGTGCATCGACCGCCAGGCGATGAACATCTGCATGGTCAGCTCGGCGACCGGGGCCGGGTAACCCAGGGCCTGCAACTGCCGGTTGTGGGTCGGGACCGGGATCGGCAGCTCGTTGAGGCGCTCCTCCACACCCGGCGCCATCGCCCAGAGGGCCGAGGCCCAGTTGCCGGCGTACTGCCGCATCGAGGGCAGGAAGGAGACCAGGTCGGGACGGAGGTTCCCGAGGACGGGGAAGAACAGCAGGGCGCCGGCGATCACCGGGAGCATCCAGCCCTGCGAGAAGTCGAGGACGCCGTAGCCCTCGCCGTTGGGGTACCCGGCGAACAGGAAGATCGCGATGTAGCCGAACAGCACGTTCCACTCCAGCGGCACCGCGAGGGGGAACGTCGAGGTGATGAACAGGTGGAAGAGCACCATGCAGCCGACCGCGACCAGGGTCAGCTCGCGGTCGGTGCTCAGCAGCAGGATGAGAGGTACGACGAACTCGGCGGTCGTGCCCAGCACATGCGCCATGAACCGGGCGAAGCCGGAGGGACGCAGGTCCTCGGGGGCGTTTCGGTAGTGCTTCAGCCGTACGGACTTGGGCATGAACGGCGCGTTGGACACCATCGGCGGAACCACGAACGCGAAGTGGCGGGTGAACTTGGACACCGCGGCCCCCACCCACACCACGACGATGACCAGTTTCGCGGCGATGATCATGTCCGTGAAGCCGAGTCCGGCGCAGACGATCATCACGGGCACGTACTGCTCACCACGGGCGGCCAGGAAGATCACCTTGTCGCGCAGGCCCAGCAGGACGGTCAGGACGGCCGGGACGAGGAACAGCACGGGCCGGACCAGGCCGCCGGTCGCCTCCGGGCGGGCGGCGCTCAGCGCGGCACTGTCGGCACCGGGTAGCACGATCGCCACCGCGAGAGATGCCAGGATCGCCGCGTACAGCAGGGCGTCGACGACGCCGCGCTCGTCACCCCCGGTGAACGGCACCGCCCTCGGCCACGGTGGCAGCCGGATCGTGCCGGGACGCAGCCAGTAGCGCGCACCGCCGTACATCGGCTTGAAGTGCCCGGTGAGCGGGCCCCACGCGCCACCCACACCGACGATCTCCAGCAACGCCACCCACAACACGAGCTTCTGATAGACGATCGGCTCGTCCCACCAGTGCCGGACGTCGAACAGGCCGCCCACGTTCGAGGTCCAGGTGATGAGCAGCAGACCGCCAAGGGCGGAGAGCCCGAGGAGTTTCACCAGGTAGATGACGTGCAGCAGCCTGGGGCTGCCGAAGCCGTTCTCGGCCCAGAAGGTGCTGAGCACCTTGACCCGCTCGAAGAACGGGCGCTGGTTGAACTCCTCGGGTTCGACCGCGGGCAGGACGGGGCTGTTGAAGGGCACGGTTCACGCTCCCGTGGTGATGCGGTGCTGCCGTCGCAGCGCCGGCTTGTCGATCTTGCCTATGGGGTTCTTGGGCAGTGCCTCGAGCACGCGGACGCCGACGGGCACCTTGAACCGGGTCAGTTGGTCCTGGCAGCGCTTCAGGACGTCGACGACGTCGAGGTCCGCCCCCGGGTAGCGGGACAGGTAGGCGAACGGGACCTCGCCGAACTTCTCGTCCGGCGCACCGATCACAGCGGCCTCCATCACCCCAGGATGGGCGAGGAGAACCGTCTCGATCTCCTTGGGGTAGATGTTCTCGCCGCCCCGGATGATCATGTCCTTGATCCGGTCGACGATCCGCAAGTAGCCGTCCTCGTCCAGGACGCCGACGTCGCCGGTGTGCAGCCAGCCGTCCCGCAGGGTGTCGGCGGTCGCATCGGGGCGGTTGAGGTAGCCCCGCATCACGTTGGGCCCCTGGACGACGACCTCGCCGCGCTCCCCCCTGGGCAGGATCCGGCCGTCCGGAGCCATGATCTCCACGCGCTGTCCGGGGAGGGCGGGGCCGACGGTGCCGGCCTTCCGCACGCCGTCCCAGCGGTTGCTGGTCGCCGCGCACGTGCACTCGGTGAGTCCGTATCCCTCGGCGAGCACGAAGCCGAACCGCTCCTCGGCCGACCGCAGCAACTCCTTCGAGGCCGGGGCGGCACCGCACACCGCGAACCGGACCGAGGAGAAGTCCGCCTCGCGCGGCTGGGCCAGGAGCATCGCGTAGATGGTCGGCACGCCCGAGAAGTACGTCGGACGCAGGCGCTCCACGGCGTCAAGGAACCCCTCGACGGTGAACCTTTGCAGCACGCTCAACTGCCCGCCGCTGCGCATCGGGGCGAGGAAGCTCACACAGATCGCGTTCACGTGGAACAGCGGCAGGAACAGCAGACAGTGGTCTGCGGAGGTCAGCCGCATGGTGTCGGCCATCATCGAGCTCATCGCCTCGAGGTTGGCGTGATCGAGCATCACACCCTTGGGGCGGCCGGTGGTGCCGCTGGTGTAGACGAGCAGGGCGAGCTCGTCGGACCGAGTGGCCGCCGGCGGCAGGATCCCCTTCGGCTCGCGGCGCAGCGCGTCGACCGCCAGCGCCGGCCTGCCGCCGTCGGGCGCGTCGGGGCCGGCGTTGACCACGAGGGCGGCATCCGCGTCCTGGATCTGGTAGTCAGCCTCGTTCACCGTGAACATCGGGTTGACCGGGGTCGCCGCCGCTCCGATGCGCCAGGCGGCGACCATCGCGACCAGGAGCTCCACGCGGTTCGGCAGCATGATCCCGACCACGGATCCGCGACCGACACCGTGCTCGGCGAACTGCTCGGCCGCCGCTTCGACCCACGCCGCGAACTCCGCGTACGTCAGCCGATGCCGCTCGTCGCGGATGCACGGTCGTTCGTCGTGAAGGGCGCTCCCGCGCCAGGGGAGGTACTCCATGCCCGCCATGGACGTCCTTTCGTTGCGGGTGTGCTCGCCCCGGGACGGTAGAAACTGACCGTGACGCCCGTCACTGTCTCCGGGGGCCAAGAAAGTCGCGGCACTTCGTACCGCCGAGCCGCAAGGAGCGGGGATGGGACCCTTGCCAGAACGGAGAACCATCGCTGACAGTTGTCCCTCTGGCACAGGACCATGTGAGGGAGAGCCGGATGGCGCAGTGGGGCGAGGACCCGGAACTGGCCGACATGGCTGTCGTGAGCTCGTCGCTCAAGAGCCGGGTGACCGAGCTCACCGCCTCCATGACCGCACTCCTCACCGAACAGATCCCCGACCTCCCTCAGGACCCCGTCACCCGGCGAATGCTGGCCGAGAGCGTCGAGAGCAACCTCCGCCTGGCGGCCGAGGTCTACGGCGGCGAGATCGGCGTGGGCGACATCAGGGCTCCGCGGGGCGCGCGGGAGTACGCGCGCCGACTGGCGCAGTACGAGGTCGCCTCGACCGCTCTGATCCGGGCCTACCGGCTCGGCCAGCACGTCCACGTGACCTGGGCGGTCGACGAACTCGTCCGCGCCTTCCCGGATCCCGTCCGGGCGCTCGCGGCGGTGCAGACGCTGCTCAGCGTGATCTTCCGCTACATAGACTTGATCTCGGAGCAGGTCATCGAGGACTACCAGGTCGAGCGGGAGCGCTGGCTCGCGCACCGCAGCACCGTGCGCACGCAGATACTCGAACGTCTCCTCGCAGCAGAGTCCGTGGATGCGGCGGCAGCCGAGAGCACGCTGGGCCTCAGGCTGCGCCAGCACCACATCGCGGCCGTGCTGTGGACCGCGGGCGAGCACGACTCCCCGAGCGACCTGCGCATGCTGGAATCCGCGGCGGGACGCCTGGGCGAGGCGGTGGGTGCCACGGGCGCGCCGCTCGTGTGGCCCAAGGACCGGTCCACCGCCTGGACGTGGTTCCCCGTCGGTCGACGGGCCGAGCCACCGGACCCCGCCCGCGCCGAGGCTGCTCTCGACGGCACGGCGCCCAGGATCCTGGGAGGACTCGGCGCGCCGGGCTTCGGCGTGGCGGGCTTCCGCCAGTCCCACGAGGACGCGCTCCAGGCAGCCCAGGTCGCGACGATCGGTGACGGCCGCCCACGCCGTCTCACCTGCTACACGGAACCCGGCGTGCGGACCGCTGCACTCCTCGCGGCAGACCTCGCGGGGACCCGCCGACTGGTGTCCTCGTCACTGGGAGGCCTCGACGCCGGGACGGACTCGGCGGCACGGCTCCGCGAGACCCTGCTGGTCTTCCTGAACGAACGCCGCAGCCATGTCGCCGCCGCACAGCGACTGCACCTGCACAAGAACACGGTGAAGTACCGGGTGGCAAAGGCCGTGGAGCAGCGGGGCCGCCCCCTCGACGAGGACCAACTCGACCTCCAACTGGCCCTCATCGCCTGCCGCTGGCTGGGCCAAGCGGTCCTGCCCGCTTCCGAGACCGGCTGAGTCCGTTCACGGCACGGGCACCCGGGCGGCGCGATCCCTGGCACCGTCTTCGGCGACTCGCGACCACGGGATCACGCCGGTCCTCTGCACGGCGCCTGAGCGGCCTCTCCCACGCGGGTGGCGTAGTCCTGGAGTATGGGTCCAGGGGATCTGCCCATGATCACCGAACACGGGCGGCACCGCGGCAGGGGCCTGGGCATCTTCCGATGGGTGGTCGAGTGGGCCACGCCGGCGTGGCATGAGGTCGTCCCAGGCTTGGGAGTGCACTTGCTGCGGTGGGATCCCCGGCACTCCGCCGACCAGGACCTGTCCGGTCGGTCTTGCCGAGTCAGGCCGGCAAGGCTCCACCACAGTTGAACGTGTTCAAATTTCCTGTCACGATACGTCTTGCCGCCTGGAATGTGCTGGACGAGAGGATCACGGTCATGACGAGCTCGCTCCTCACGCCGCGAGGCCGTGTCCGCATGCGCAGGGCCGCCAGGGGAACAGTCGCGGGGAGCAGGGCCCCGACGCGGATTCTCGACTGGCAGCATCCGAACGTTGCCGCATTGCTCCGACGCATCGGCATCCCGGCGGACTCTACGGGGACTTCAAATCCCGACCACCGGATAGCGGCCCTGCGCCAGGCTCACCGATGGATTGCCGCAGTCGTGCAGCCGGTGTACTCGGTCCAGGACGAGCGGCCCGTGTCGGAGGTGCTTCGCCGCCGCCGCGGCTCGTGCAGTCAACGCCTGGCGGTACTGGAAGCCGTGGCGCGGGCATCCGGGGTGGCCACGCGGGTGCGTGGCCTGCTGGTGGACGGGCGGTTCTGGTATCCGCGCTTCCCTCGCTTCCATCGGATCGTCCCCCACCAAGTTGTGCTCGCATGGCCGGAGTTCCGCCTTGACGGGCTGTCACCGACCGAACACCTCACCGCGCCCTGGTTGACAGTCTCGGAACTCTTCGGTGGTCTCGACGAGCTGAGCGAAGGCAGCAGTGGCGGCTTCACCAACGCCGGCGCGGAGACGCTCTTCGAGGCGTTGTCCAGGACAGCGATCGACTGGGACGGCGCGACGGTCTGCCCGGCCGCCGGCGCCGCGTGCGATCTCTCGGCCTACGTTCTGGCGGACCTCGGCCATTTCGACTCGCGTGACGAACTTTTCGCCCGGCACGGCCAAACTCTCTGCGGGATGGCGAGACTTCTCGCCGAGCCCATCCTGGGTCGCCGTTCGGCGGGCGCCTAGGACATGGCGAATGGCCATCATGTACGTAGCCAGATGACCAGGGCTGCAACGGTGGCGGTGCGCGAAAGACACAGCCGCGTCAGTCGCAGCGGGGGCGCGAGGGCCCCCGGGACTGCTTGAGCTCATTGACCGCCCGCTCGACGGTGTTGCGCTTCCTTACCGTCCCTCGTCGAAGTCGGGTGCCCGCCTGCCGAGGGAGCCCTCGCGTGGACGGGCGGCCTGGCTGTCGGCTTTCTCCGGATTTCGGGGAGCGGCGTAGCCGCGTTCCTGGCCATGAAATAACAGCAACTGGCTCAGGTTCCTCGCCGGGCCGCTGTTCGCGCGTGCGGCGCACCCCCGCCGTACCCCCGACTTTCACACGGGCGCCATCAGGCCCTTCCCTGACGTTTGTTGCTCTTGGAACACTCGCTGCGCGCACATTCCGTCATGTGGGCGGTATCGCGAACGTCAGGACGAGAGGACCCGCAAACCCATGCCCGAAGTCAATCGGCGCCGATTCCTCCAACTCGCGGGCGCCACGACGGCGTTCACCGCGCTGTCCAGCAGCATCCAGCGCGCCGCCGCACTGCCCGCGTACCATCGCACCGGTACGGTCCGGGACGTCGAGCACATCGTCGTCCTCATGCAGGAGAACCGATCCTTCGACCACTACTTCGGCACCCTCCGAGGCGTCCGCGGCTTCGGCGACCCCCGCTCCGTGACGCAGAACGGCCGCTCGGTCTGGAAGCAGTCCGACGGCATCAAGGACATCCTGCCCTTCCACCCGGACGCCGACGACCTGGGCCTCGCGTTCCTCCAGGACCTGCCGCACGGCTGGCAGGACACGCACGCCGCGTTCA
Source organism: Streptomyces sp. NPDC050743 (assembly GCF_044456925.1). NCBI lineage: Bacteria > Bacillati > Actinomycetota > Actinomycetes > Kitasatosporales > Streptomycetaceae > Streptomyces > Streptomyces sp. NPDC050743. Next base: position 47,386 of record NZ_JBITGJ010000016.1, on the reverse strand, counting down.
ACGGCGGCAAGTACGACAAGTGGGTGCCGGCCAAGGGCACCACGACCATGGCGCACCTGACCCGCGAGGACATACCGTTCCACTACGCGCTGGCGGACGCCTTCACCATCTGCGACGCCTACCACTGCTCGTTCATGGGCTCGACCGACCCGAACCGCTACTACATGTGGAGCGGTTACGTCGGCAACGACGGCCAGGGCGGCGGCCCGGTCCTCGGCAACGACGAGAAGGGCTACGGCTGGACGACGTACCCCGAGCGGCTGGAGAAGGCCGGGGTCTCCTGGAAGATCTACCAGGACGTCGGCGACGGTCTGGACGCCGCCGGCGGCTGGGGCTGGATCGACGACGCCTACCGCGGCAACTACGGCGACAACTCCCTGCTCTACTTCAACCAGTACCGCGACGCCAAGCCCGGCGACCCGCTGTACGACAAGGCCCGCACCGGCACCGACGCACGCAAGGGCGAGGGCTTCTTCGACCAGCTGAAGGCCGACGTCAAGGCCGGCAAGCTGCCGCAGGTCTCCTGGATCGTCGCCCCCGAGGCCTTCACCGAGCACCCCAACTGGCCCGCCAACTACGGCGCCTGGTACGTCTCCCAGGTCCTGGACGCGCTCACCTCCAACCCCGAGGTCTGGGGCAAGACCGCGCTGTTCATCACCTACGACGAGAACGACGGCTTCTTCGACCACGTCATCCCGCCGTACCCGCCCGCCTCCGGCGCCCAGGGCAAGTCGACCGTGGACGTCTCCCTCGACCTGTACAAGGGCGACGCGAGCCGTGTCGCCGGCCCCTACGGGCTCGGCCAGCGCGTGCCGATGCTGGTCGTCTCCCCGTGGAGCAAGGGCGGTTACGTCTGCTCCGAGACCTTCGACCACACCTCGATCGTCCGGTTCATCGAGCGCCGCTTCGGTGTGCAGGAGCCGAACATCTCCCCCTGGCGCCGCGCCGTCGTCGGCGACCTGACGGCCGCCTTCGACTTCTCCCGCAAGGACACCAAGCCGGTCGCGCTGCCGTCCACGGCCGCGTACGAGCCGCCGGACCACAACCGGCACCCCGACTACGTGCCCAAGCCGCCCGCCCACCCCGCCCTGCCCAAGCAGGAGCGCGGCAGCCGGCCCACCCGCCCGCTGAAGTACGCCCCGGTGGTCGACGGCTCCGCGGACACCGCGGCCGGCACCCTCACGCTCACGTTCGCCTCGGGGGCGCATGCGGGCGCCGCCTTCCTGGTGACCTCCGGCAACCGCACCGACGGCTCCTGGACCTACACCACCGCGGCCGGCAAGTCCCTGACCGACACCTGGAACTCGGCCTACTCCGGCGGTGTGCACGACCTCGCCGTGCACGGCCCCAACGGCTTCCTGCGCGTCTTCAAGGGCAAGGGCAAGGCCGCGGGACCGGAGGCGACCGCGCGGCACGCGGGCGACGACCTGGAACTCACCTTCACCAACAAGGGTTCCGGCATCGTGAAGCTGAAGGTGGCCAACGGCTACGGCGGCGCTCCGGCCACCGTGACCGTACGGCCCGGCGCGACCGTCAAGCACACCGTGGACCTCAGGGCGAGCAAGCGCTGGTACGACGTGACGGTGACCAGCGAGGCCGACCCGGCCTTCCTGCGCGGCTTCGCCGGCCATGTCGAGAACGGTCACCCCGGCGTCAGCGACCCGGCGATCGCCTCGGAGTGAACGGGCGATGAACACCGCTCCGTGCGGACTGGTCAGGTACCAGTCACATCAAGGTAGTGTGCCCCGGTGACCACGCAATCGAACACTCCGGCAGGCTGGTACCCGGATCCGCACGGAGCGCCGCAGACGCTCCGCTACTGGGACGGCGCGCAGTGGACCCAGCACACCAACCCGGCGGGGCAGCCCGCCGGTCAGGTGCCGCATCAGCAGGCCGCTCCCCAGCAGCAGGCTGTCCCGCAGCAGTACGGCGCCCCGCAGGCGCCGGCCGTCGACCCCAAGGTGCAGCGCCAGGTGCAGCAGCAGGCCGGGGTCGCGGCCGGCGGCCCCGGCGGCGGCACCCTCTTCACCGAGCCCGTCCTGGTCGTGAACCAGAAGGCCAAGCTGATCGAGCTGACCAACGAGTACAAGGTCATGGATCAGCACGGCCGGGACATCGGCTCGGTCACCGAGGTCGGGCAGGGCGCGCTGAAGAAGATCCTGCGCTTCGTCTCGAGCCTCGACCAGTTCATGACCCACAAGCTGGAGATCCGCGACGCCTACGGCCAGCCGCAGTTGCTGCTGACCCGGCCCGCGAAGTTCTTCAAGTCCCGCGTCATCGTGTCGCGTCCGGACGGCTCGCAGGTCGGCGAGATCGTCCAGCAGAACATGATCGGGAAGATCAACTTCGCGATGAACGCGAACGGCCAGCAGGTCGGCGCGATCAAGGCGGAGAACTGGCGGGCGTGGAACTTCGCGATCGTCGACCACGCGGACAACGAGGTCGCCCGGATCACCAAGACCTGGGAGGGCCTCGCCAAGACGCTCTTCACGACCGCGGACAACTACGTCCTGCAGATCCACTACCAGCTGCCCGAGCCGCTGCTGAGCCTCGTGGTGGCGACGGCCCTGACCGTCGACACCGCCCTCAAGCAGGACTCGCGGGGCTGGAACTGAACAGGCCCCGACGGGGGAGAACGAGACACGAAGAGCACGGCGACGGCGGCCGGCGCGCGCGGAGTACGTGCGCACCGGCCGCCGTCGCGTGTCGTCGTCGGATGTCCGGGGCGCGGCCGCGCCGACATGTCTAGGCGGCGAACGCGTCGACGCCCGTCAGTTCCGCCGACAGCGCCCACAGCCGAGCCGCCTGCTCCGGGTCGGTCGCCCAGTCCTTGACACCGGCACGCTCCTCGCCCTCCGGCGCGGGCTCGGCGACGTCGCAGTCCTCCAGATAGACGCCACCGAGCCCGTCCAGCTGGGGCGAGGTGGCCGCCCACACCTGGGTGGCCGCACCCTGCTGCGGGGTCTTGAAGCCCTCGGGATCGAGCACGTTGCCGTCCTCGTCGATCCAGCCGCGCTCGATCATCTCCTCCTTGGGCAGATGCCGTTGGAGCGGGGTGATGATGCCGCCGGGGTGCAGGGCGAAGGCGCGGACGCCTGCGTCACGGCCGAGCTTGTCGAGCTGGACCGCGAACAGGACGTTGGCGGTCTTGGCCTGGCCGTACGCCTCCCACTTGTCGTAGCCCCGCCGCCAGTGGATGTCGTCCCAGCGGATGCCGGAGAAGTGGTGGCCGCGCGAGGAGACGGAGACCACTCGGGCACCGCCCGGCGCGATCGCGGGCCACAGCCGGTTGACCAGGGCGAAGTGACCGAGGTGGTTGGTGGCGAACTGGGCCTCCCAGCCGGGCCCCACGCGGGTCTCCGGGCACGCCATGATCCCGGCGCTGTCGATCAGCATGTCGATGGTCCGTCCGGAGGCGAGGAAGCGCTCGGCGAAGCCGCGCACGCTCTCCAGGTCGCCGAGGTCCAGCTCGTCCAGTTCGACGCCGGGGATGTCGGCCACGGCCTGCTCGGCGGTGGCCGGGCGGCGGGCGGGCACGACCACGTGGGCGCCGGCCTTCACCAGCGAGCGGGTGGTCTCCAGGCCGATGCCCGAGTAACCGCCGGTGACGAGGGCGAGCTTTCCGGTCAGGTCGATGCCCCGCAGGACGTCGTCGGCGGTGCTGGTGGCGCCGAAACCCGAGCCGATCTTGTGCTGTGCAGTACTCATGCCCGGAACGCTACGAATTGGAGTGCTCTCGAAGTCAAGCGGCCGAGCGGCATGTCCGGGCAGGCGCACTCATGCCCCGGGCCGGCCGGCGAGGCCCGTGCCCTCTCAGAGTGCCGTGAGGTGTCCGGGCTGTTCCGGCTGCCGTGGCATCAGGGCCGGTTCGGCGGTCGCCGTGTCCGGCTCCAGGGCCAGCACCGCCGCCACGGGATGGTCGTCGTCCGCGGGCACCGGCTGGACGGTCACCCGGGTGAGCAGGACCACGCCCCAGGAGGCCAGGCCCGCTCCGGCGAGGGCCAGCAGGACGCCGGCGGGGCCACCCTGGAGACCCTGGCCGAGCAGGGTGAGGCCGATGACCGCGGCGGCCACCGGATTGGCGAGGGTGACCACGGCCAGCGGCGCGCCGAGGCCGCCGCGGTAGGCGGTCTGCGAGAGCAGCAGCCCGCCGACGGCGAACGCGGCGACGAGCACGGCGACCACGATGACCTCGGTGCTCAGTACCGGGCCGGTGCGGTCCGTGGCCGCCACGGTCACCGTCTGGGTCAGCGCCGAGGCGACACCGGAGGCGAAACCGGACGCCGTCGCATGCCTCAGGCCGGGCCGGGCGCCGGGCCAGGACAGCATGCCGATCGCGGCGGCGGTCGTACCCGCGACCGCCAGTGCCTCGGTCAGCGACAGCACCCGCGCGGGCGCCGGACCGGATGCGGTGACGAGCAGCGCGGCGAGCCCGAGCAGCGTCAGCGCCGTACCGCGCCATTCCACCGCGCTGACCCGGCGCCCGGCCGCCCGCGCGCCGAGCGGTACGGCCGCGACCAGAGTGAGCGCGCCCAGCGGCTGGACCAGGGTGAGCGGTCCGTATTTGAGGGCGACGACGTGCAGCAGGGCGGCGCCCGCGTTCAGTCCGACCGCCGACCACCAGGCGCCGGTGCCGAGCAGTCGCAGCAGGCCGGTACCGGCGCTGCGGGAGGCGAGGCGTTCCTGGGCGACGGCGGCCAGCGCGTAGGCGACGGCCGAGACGAGGGAGAGGGCGATGGCGATCAGGGCGGCGGCGCTCATCGGCCCGCTCCCGCCAGGACGGGCTCGCGCGCCGCGAGCCGGCCGGCCCCGCGCCCCACCGGGCCGGCCGTCCGGTGCGGCGGGTGGATCACGGCGAGGGTGATGCCGAGCATGGCCGTCGCGACGACCGCGTCGAGCCAGTAGTGGTTCGCCGTGCCCACGATCACCAGCAGGGTGATCAGCGGGTGCAGCAGCCACAGCCAGCGCCACCGGGACCGGGTGGCCGCGATCAGGCCGATCGCCACCATCAGTGCCCAGCCGAAGTGCAGCGACGGCATCGCCGCGAACTGGTTGGACAGATGGTCGCTGGACGGCGGGCCGTACACGGACGGGCCGTAGAGGCGGGCGGTGTCCACCAGGCCGTCGCCGGTCAGCATGCGCGGTGGGGCCAGCGGGAACGTGAACGGCAGCACCAGCGCGGCCGCGGTGACGACCGCGAGGATCCGGCGGGCCCACACGTAGTGCGCGGGCCGCCTGAGATAGAGCCACACCAGGAAGGCCAGCGTCGCCGGGAAGTGGACGGTGGCGTAGTAGGTGTTCGCGAGGTGGACGAGGGTGTCGCCGTGCAGCAGTGCGGACTGCACGGCGTTCTCGTGGGGCAGACGCAGCGCCCGCTCCAGGTCCCACACGCGGTGGGCGTTGTGGAGTGCGTTCGCGGTGTGTCCGGTGGCCAGTTGCCGGCCGAGCTTGTAGACGAGGAAGAGCCCCGCGACGAGCAGGAACTCGCGCAGCAGCGGCGGCCGGGCTATCGCGTCCGGCGGCTCCGCTTCTGCCTCTGCAGGCTCGGTTCGGGCATTCATCCCCCGGCCCCTTCGCTGACGGTGGTGCGTGTGGTGGTGCGGGCGAGCCCCCGCCTGCGGGGCCGGAGCTCATCGATACGTGATCGTACCGATACGTCAGTGTACCGATACGGCCGAGTACCGGTACACTTGCGTCTCGGTTGATGTGCGCCACACTGGAGACACCGCCCGGAGCGCGGGTTCAAGCCGTGCTTCGGCGGGCCGTGCAGGAATGACCTCAGGTCACGAGTGAGGGGAAACACCGCATGACGTCGCAGGCCGCGGACGGACCGGAGACGGTCGTCGCCTCGCGCCGCTCCAAGATCACGCCCGAGCGTGAGCGGGAGTTCTTCGACGCCGTGCTGGAGCAGATCCGCGAATGCGGTTACGAGTCCGTCACCATGGAGGGCGTCGCCGCCAGCACCCGGTGCAGCAAGTCCACGCTCTACCGGCAGTGGAAGACCAAGCCGCAGTTCGTCGCGGCCGCGCTGCGCGCCAGCCGCCGGGTGCGGTTCGCCGGCATCGACACCGGATCGCTCGCCGAGGACCTGCGCCAGGCGGCGCGGGCCGCGGGGGACTGGTCCGCCAAGGACACCAGGCTGCTGCAGGCGCTCGGGCCCGCGGTGACGGCCGACCACGAGCTGGCCCAGGCGCTGCGCGAGGCGCTGGTGTACCCGGAGATCGCCGCGCTGCAGGAGATGCTCGCGCGCGGCGTGGCCCGGGGTGAGGTCCGGGCGGGCCATCCGGCGCTGGAGTACATCCCCGCCATGATGTTCGGCGTGCTGCGCATCCGGCCGGTGCTCTGCGGCCAGTACGCCGACGGCAACTATCTCACCGGGTTCGTGGAAGCCACCGTGCTGCCTGCGCTCGGGCTGACCTGAGACCCAGGCCGCCGTTCACGGGATGACTGAACGGCGACCTGACCGCGCCGCACCGTGGGGACGGGGGCGGCGCGCACCCCCCGGCGGGTGGGGCTCCTCTTGAGCGGAGGGGAGCCCCGCCCGGCCGCAATCATCTCCCGTCGGCCGTGGACCGCATCACGGTCCGGCGGCCGCGGATCAGACGTCCTGGCCGTTCCCACCGCCCGACGAGACCTTGATCCCCTTGAGGATCTCGTCGATCACCGAGGTCTTCTCTCCGACGTCGATGCCGAAGCGCACCACCACGATCTGCTTGGCGTCGTCGGGCGAGGGGAAGGCGACCGACTCGACGAGGCCGTCGGCGCCCTTGCTGGTGACCGCCTTCCAGCGCACCATGTACCCCTTCTGCCCGGCCACCGTCACCGCGCCGGAGCCCAGCACCTGGTGCGAGGTGATGCTGCCGTAGGTGGTGCCGCCGTAGGACTGCTTGGCGTTGGCCGCGATGTCGGCCTTCGCGACCTTCTCGGCCGTGTCGCCCTTGATGCCCAGCGCCTGGGCCGGAGCCGAGTAGGCGCCGCCCGGGGTGCAGGTCTGGGTGGAGTTGCCGGGGCACTTGTAGGAGTCGTCGGAGGTCACCTCCGCGCCGACGCTGATCGTCTGCCCGGTCCAGCCGTCGGGCACCGGCAGGCTGATGCCGTTGACCGGGTCCGGCACCGTGCCGCCGCCCTTGACCTTGGGTGCCTCGGACTGGTTCGGCGAGGGTGAGGCGCCGCCGGACCCGCCCGGACCGCCGGACCCGCCCGAGCCCCCGGAGCCGTCCGAGCCCCCGGATCCGCCCTGGCCGCCGAAGCCGCCGCCCGGCCCGCCCTGACCGCCGTCCTGTCCGCCCGCCGCACTCTGGCCGGACCCGGCCCGGTCGGCGCTGCCGCCGTCGGGGTCCTTGGCGAGGGCCCAGACACCGACCGCGATGCTCGCCAGAACCGCGGCCGCCGCCACGACGGCTATCCCCGTGCGCACACCGCGCCGGGGCTGCCCGGCCGGCGGCGGGGCGGGGTAACCCGGATACGCCGGATACCCCGGCTGCGCGCCATAGGCGGGGGGAGCGGCCGGAGCGGCCGGGTGCGGACCGCCGGCCGGCGGCGGCTGCGTCGGGGGACCCCACGTGGCGGCCGTCCCGGCGGGGCGGGTCTGGTCCGTCCAGGCCTTGCCGTCCCACCAGCGTTCGGTGGGCGGACCGTCGTTCGTCTGCCCGGGGTCGGGGTACCACCCGGGGGGAGTCACCTGCGTCATGACCCCACCGTATGAGGCGACAGTGAAAGTGTGATGAGAGGATCCGCCGCCAATCGACCGGACCGGACATTTCACCGCCGAGAATTTTCCCGTGCCCTGTTCCGACTCCCGGTCGCAGCCGTCCTGCGGCCCCGGTTCCGCCGCCTCCACCACCAACGGCACCGGCCCGCGCAGCAACCGCCGCTCCGATCGCCCGTGGCCTGCCGGCGCGCCGTCCGCGTCGTCCGCCGTACGTCCGCCGCCGAACGCCCGGACCGCCGCGTCCAGCCGAACGGTTGACGCTCCGTCCGCCGCCTGACCGGCTGTTCGGGCGGGGTGCGCGTCGCCTGTGCATACCCGCTTTCACCCGCCGGGGCAACAGCTGCCCCGAGCGGCCACCACGCACCCCACCGGACGGCTACGCTCAGGGTCTGTACGTCATTCGGGCGACCTGGGGAGGGAACGGGATGACGGAGGGACGGCCGCCGACGGCCGCCTCGGCTTCCCTGTGGGAGCGGGACGCCGAGATCGCCACCGTCGCACAGGCACTCGACCTCCTGTGCGCCGACCAGTCCTCCGCAGGGAGTCTGCTGGTCTTCCGAGGCGAGGCGGGATTCGGCAAGACCGCGCTGCTGGCCGAGACACGGCGCATCGCCGAACGCCGAGGCTGCGCCGTGTGGTCCGCGCGCGGCGCGGAGACCCTGAAGTCCGTCCCGTTCAACGTGGTACGGCAGCTGCTCCAGCCCGCCCTGCTGTCGTTGCTGCCCGAGGAGGCCCGCGAGTACCTCGGCGACTGGTACGACATCGCCGGACCCGCCCTCGGCATAGCCGATCCGCAGGAGGGCACCGCCGACCCGCAGTACGTGTGCGACGGTCTGGTCGCCGCGGTGCGCCGGCTCGCCCGCCGCGAATGGCCGCTCGTGCTGCTGATCGACGACGCGCACTGGGCCGACCAGGAGACGCTGCGCTGGCTCGCCGCGTTCGCCGAGCGCCTGGACGACCTCTCCGTGCTCGTCGTGGTCGCCCGCCGCCCCGGCGAGGTGAGTGGCGACAGCGCCCGCCACCTCGACGCGGTGGCCGCCGCCGCGGCCCGCCCCGTCAACAACCTCAGCGCCCTCACGCCCGACGCGGCGGCGGGGCTCACCCGTGCCACCCTCGGCCGTCACGCGGACGACGCGTTCTGCCGCGAGGTCTGGGCCGTCACCGCGGGCAACCCCTACGAGACCACCGAACTCCTCGCCAAGGTGCAGGACAGCGAACTGCAGCCGGTCGAGGCCTGGGCCGGCGAACTGCGCGCCCTCAACCGCGCCGCCCGCGGCGGCGGACTGGTCGACCGGCTCAAGGGGCTCGGCCTGGAGGCGACCCAGTTCGCCTGGGCGGCCGCCATCCTCGGCACCGGCATCACCGTCGGCATGGTCGCCCGCCTCGCCACCATGGACGAGTCCGTCGCCCGGCACTGCGCCGAACTGCTCTGCTCCGCCCGCATCCTCACCGAACCCGAGCCCGTCGGGACACAGGGCGCCGGCACCGAACGCGAGGAGGGCGAGCTGGAGTTCGTCCACCCGCTCATCGCCAGCGCCGTCTACAACTCCATCCCGTCCGGGGTGTGCACCGCCATGCACGGCGTCGCCGCCCAGCTCATCACCGAGCTGGGCCGCGGCGCCGCCCAGACCGCCCGGCACCTGCTGAAGGTGCACCCGGACGGCGACGAGGAACTCGTCGAGCAGCTGCGCGAGGCCGCCCGCGAACACCTCGCCGTCGGAGCGCCGGACGCGGCCCACACCTGTCTGGAACGCGCCCTGCAGGAGCCGCCGCTCCCCGAGGTCCACGCCCACGTCCTGTACGAACTGGGCTGCGCCACCCTGCTCACCGCGCCCGCCGTCACCATCGAGCACCTCCAGCACGCGCTCGGCATGCCCGGCCTCGACGGCGAACGGCGGGTGGACGCCGTGGTCCGGCTCTCCCAGGCCCTGCTCCACAACGACCAGCTGGAGGAGGCCGTCCGCACGGTCGAGGCCGAGGCCGCCCGCCACGAACCCGGCCCCGTGCAGCTGCGGCTGCAGGCCGTGCAGTTCATGTGGGAGGGCATCCACGGCGAGACCGTCTCCCCGGCCCGCTCCCGGCGCCTCGCCGAACTCGCGAACACCTGCACCGGCCGCGACAACGCCGAACGCGCCCTGCTCATCCTGCGCGGCTTCGACGCCATGACCCACGGCGAGAGCGCCGAGGAGGTGCTCGAACTGTGCGACCGCGCCCTCGTCAACGGCCGTCTCGCCCCCGGCCTCGGCTGGACCGACCCCGAGTGGGGCATCGAGCTGCTGATGATGCTGGGCAGCGCCTACGCCTACACCGACCGGCTCGACCGCGCCGAGAGCCTCTTCGCCGAGGCCCTGCGCGTCTACACCGGCGCCGGCTGGCGCGGCGGCCACCTCTCCCTCGCCAACGCCTTCCTCGGCCTCGCCTACCGCAGGCAGGGCCGGCTGCGCGACGCCGAGTCCACCCTGCGCGAGGCCCTGGTCCTCGCCGAACGCGTCGGCCGCCGGCTGCCGCTGTACTGGTCGGCGACCTGCGGCCTGGTCGACACGCTGCTCGCCCGCGGCCGGGTCGGCGAGGCCTGGTCGATCGCCAAGCAGTACGGCTTCGCGCCGCCCTACCCCTCCACGATCGTGTTGCCCGACATCCGCTGCGTACGGGGCCGGCTGCTGCTCGCCGTCGGCCGCACCGAGGAGGGCGTCCACGAGCTGGAGGCCGCCGAGAAGACCGCCGCCTCGCGCGGCGGCCACAACCCGGTCCTCTCGCCCTGGTCCATCGACCTCGCCAAGGCCCTCGCCGAACAGCACCCGGACCGTGCCGCGCAGCTCGCCGCCGACGCCCGCCGGCAGGCCGAGCGCTTCGGCACGGACACCGCCATCGGCGAGGCCCTGCGCTGCGCCGCCGCCCTGGAGACCGGCGGGCGCGCGGTCCAGCTCGCCGCCCAGGCCGTCACCTACCTGGAGGCCTCACCCTGCCAGTACGAACACGCGGCGGCCCGCGTCGAGTACGGCATCGCCGCCCGGTCCGTCGCGGAACTGAACCGGGGCTTGGACCTCGCCCGGGCCTGCGGCGCGGAAGGACTCGTGGCCCAGGCGAGGGAGGTGCTGGAGACGGGACGGGGATTGCGCTAGCGCCCCGCCGCGGACCTCACACCGTGAGCAGCTGCTCCGTGACCGCCGCCAGCCGCTTGCGTACCTCCGGGTCGTAGGTCTCCTCGTGCGCCCGGGCCCGCCGCGTGCCGTCGAAGTAGCCACCGCTGCCCGACTCCTCGGTGGCCAGGGCCAGGACGCCCGGTGCGCCGTCGGCGACCGAGTTCCACGGGGCGATCTCGCTCTCGCGGACCATCGCCGTGTCCATGAAGGTGGCCGGGTGCAGGACGTTCACCGACACCCCGCTGTCCGCGAGTTCCTCGGCGAGCGTGAAGGTGTGCGCGGCGAGCGCGAACTTGCTGCGGCAGTACGCCGACATGCCGGTGTAGCCGCGGGTGAGTTCCGGGTCGGAGAAGGCGAGGGGTTCCTGGCCGGCCGAGCCGACGTTCACGATCCGGGCCGGCGCGTTGGCCCGCAGGACCGGCAGCAGCGACCGGGTGAGGACGACGGGCGCGAGGTAGTTCACGGCGAGCCGCAGCTCGTGGCCGTCGGCGCTCAGCTCCCGCCCGGAGCCGGGCGCGCCGCCGCCCACCCCCGCGTTGTTGATCAGCACGTCGAGGCCGGGGTGCGCCTCGGCGACCCGGGCGCCGAGCTCACGCACCTCGGCGAGGCGGGCGAGGTCGGCGACGAACCCCTCGGCCTCGCCCTCGGTGCGCAGTTCCGCGACCAGCCGCTCGGTGCGGTCCCGGTCCCGGCCGTGGGCGAGGACGACATGGCCGGAGCGGACCAGTTCGAAGGCCACGTACCGGCCGAGTCCGGAGGTGGCGCCGGTGATCAGAATGGTGGACATGCTGCCACCCTAGGCACGGCCCGGCGCCGCGAGGGAGGTGCTGCTGAAGCTACGACCGGCAGGGTCACCCTCGGCCCTCGGCCCGCCCCTCCTCCTCGTCCACCTCGGCGAGGACCCGCTGGGCCGTCGCGAAGGCGGAGTTGGCGGCCGGCACCCCGCAGTAGACGGCGGTCTGCAGCAGCACCGCGCCGATCTCCTCGGACGTCAGCCCGTTGCGGCGCGCCGCCCGGACGTGCATGGCCAGTTCGTCGTAGTGGCCGTGCGCGACCAGCGCAGTCAGCGTGATCATGCTGCGCTCGCGCCGGGACAGCGTCGGATCGGTCCAGATCTCGCCCCAGGCGTAGCGGGAGATGAAGTCCTGGAACCGGGCGGTGAACGGGGTCTGCCGGGCCTGCGCCCGGTCCACGTGCGCGTCGCCCAGCACCTCCCGGCGCACCGCCATGCCGCTCGCCGGAGGCCCGTCGAGCTGGGTGCGCAGCGCCGTCAGCACGGCCCGCGGGCACTCGGCGGGCGCCAGATGGGAGGCGCCGGGCAGCTCGACCAGCGTCGAGCCGGGCACCGCGTCGGCGATCTCCCGCAGATGCGCGGGCGGTGTCGCGGGATCCTGCCTGCCCGCCACGAGGAGTGTCGGTACGGCGATGTCGCCGAGCCGGTCGCGCAGGTCGAACGCGGCGAGCGCGTCGCAGCAGGCGGCGTACGCCTCCGGATCGGCCTCCCGGTGGTCCCGGACCAGCCCCGGCACGCTGAAGCCGGGGGTGAACCAGCGCGCGTCGGCGCTCTCCACCAGCCATTCCATGCCCTCGCCGCGCACCCGCTGAGCCCGCTCGCGCCAGGCCGTGGCGCCGCCGAAGTGGGCGGAGGAGCACAGCACGGCCAGCGAGGTCAGCCGGTCGGGGTGGTGCACGGCCAGGTGGAGGCCGACGGCGCCGCCGAGGGAGACGCCGGCATAGGCGAACCGGTCGATGCCGAGCGCGTCGGCGAGGGCCAGCACCAGCGCGGCCAGGTCGCCGACGGTCGCGCCCGGCCCGATCAACTCGGGCGCCGATCCGCCGTGGCCGGGCAGGTCCCAGCGCACCACGCGATGGGCGGCCGACAGCTCCGGCGCGACCGCGTCCCACAGGGCGTACGAGGTGCCGAGCGACGGCCCCAGCAGCAGCGGGGGCGCCGAGGCGGAGCCTTCCGCCAGGTGGTTGAGGAGTTTCTCGGTCAACGTCGCTCCAGTGCACGGTCGGTGAGGGCACCGGCGAAACCGGTGTAGTCGGCGGGGGCGCACAGGTCGTCCAGGTCGAGGTCCTTCAACTCGACCTGCTCGCTCAGGAGTTCGCGCAGCGAACGGTCCTCGGCGTGGGCACGGCGCGCCAGTTCGGTCAGCAGCTCCTTGGCCCGCGCACGACCGAGAACGGGGCCGAGAGCGGCGGACAGCCGCTCGGACACGATCAGACCCCGGGTGAGACCGAGGTTCCGGCGCATCGCGGCGGGGTGCACACGCAGGCCCTCGGCCAGCTCGGCCGCGTGGGATGCCGAGCCGCCCGCCAGCCGGAGCAGGTCGCGCAGCGGCTCCCACTCGGCATGCCAGGCGCCGGCCGGCCGCTCGTCCTCGGCGGCGACGGAGCCGTACAGCGTGGCCGCGAGCTGGGGGGCACGGCGGGCGGCGGCCAGGAGGAGCGTCGAGTGCACCGGGTTCGCCTTGTGCGGCATGGCCGACGAACCGCCGCCGCTGCCCTCGCTCACCTCGCCGATCTCGGTGCGCGTCAGCGTCAGTACATCCACGGCGAGCTTGCCCAGGGCGCCCGTGGTGAAGGCCAGGCACCCCGCCAGGTCGGCGATCGGCGTGCGCAGCGTGTGCCAGGGCAGCGCCGGTGCCGCAAGCCCCGCTTCGCGGGCGTACGCCGCCGTCAGCGCGGCGGCGTCCTGGGCGCCGTACGCCTGGAAGGCCGCCAGCGTACCGGCCGCGCCGCCGAGTTGGGCGGGGAGCGAGTCCCGTACCCGGGTGACGCGGTCCGTTGCGTCCAGGACCAGCGAGCGCCAGCCGGCCGCCTTCAGCCCGAACGTGGTCGGTACGGCGTGCTGGGTCAGCGTCCGTCCCGGCATCGCCGTGTCCCGGTGCTCGGCGGCGAGCCGGGCCAGCGCCCGCTCGGTGCGGCCCAGGTCGGCCAGGACCGGGCCGAGGGCGCGCACGGCGACCAGCATCGTCGCCGTGTCCATGATGTCCTGGCTGGTGGCGCCCCTGTGGACGTAGGGGCCGTACTGCTCGCCGACCTCTCTGGTCAGGTCGGCGACCAGCGGGATGACCGGGTTGCCGCCGGCTGGGGTCCGAGCCGCCAGGGAGCGGATGTCGAACCGGTCCGGGACGGCAGCCTCGGTCACCGCCGCCGCGGCCTCGGCCGGGGCGAGGCCCAGGGCGGCCTGCGCGCGGGTCAGCGCCGCCTCGGCGTCGAGCAGCGCCCGCAGATACGCGTGGTCACCGGTCGCGGACGCGGCGCCCGACTGCCCCCACTCGGGTGCGAGCAGGCCGGTGTCGGCGTACGGAGGGGACGCAGGTGTCACTGGAACTCCAGGAAGACCGTCTCGCCTTCGCCCTGAAGGCGGATGTCGAAACGGTAGGTGCCCGGGCTCTCCTCGGCGGCGATCAGTGTGTCGCGCCGGTCGCCCACCCGGGTGAGCAGCGGGTCGGCGGCGAGTGCCGCGGCGTCGTCGGGCAGGTAGATACGGGTGAACAGGTGGACCAGCAGGCCGCGCGCGAAGACGCAGACGCTGAGGTACGGGGCGCTCTGCCCGCGGGCGCCGGGGCGGAGCGTACGGGCGTACCAGTGGCCGTCGGCGTCGGTCTGGATGCGGCCCCAGCCGGTGAACTCCACGCCGTTGCGGCCGAGGTATCCGCCGGTGGCCGGGTCGCGCCGGATGGAACCGTCCACCCGCGGCACCGTGCCGTCGGGGCGCGGCCCCCACAGTTCGACCAGGGCGTCCGGCAGCGGCTTGCCCTCGCCGTCGAGGACGTAGCCGTGCACGGTGATCGTGTCCGGGTGGCCGAGCGGGGCGATCTCCTCGCCGCCGCGGAAGGGCAGGGCGTAGCCGTAGAACGGGCCGACCGTGTGGGACGGCGTGGGCAGCACCTGCTCCGGGCTGCTCGTGTCGATCTTCGTCATGGCGGTCAGCGTCCTTCCTCGATCCAGGTGGCGGCCGGGCCGTCCAGCACGATGTCCCAGTGGTAGCCGAGCGAGAACTCCGGCACCGACAGGCCGTGGTCGTAGGTGGCGACCAGCCGCTGCCGGGCCGCGTCGTCCGTCACCGACTGCAGGATCGGGTCGTACGGGAACAGCGGGTCGTTCGGGAAGTACATCTGCGTCACCAGCCGCTGGGTGAACGCCGTGCCGAACACCGAGAAGTGGATGTGGGCCGGACGCCAGGCGTTCACATGGTTGCGCCACGGATAGGGGCCGGGCTGGATGGTGGTGAAGTGGTAGCGGCCCTCGGCGTCGGTGAGGGTGCGGCCGAAACCGGTGAAGTTCGGGTCGAGCGGTGCGTCGTGCTGTTCGCGCTGGTGGGCGTAGCGGCCCGCCGAGTTGGCCTGCCAGATCTCGACGAGCTGGCCGCGCACCGGGCGCCCGGCGCTGTCCAGCAGCCGCCCGGAGACGGTGATCCGCTCGCCTATGGGCTCGCCCCGGTGGTGCCGGGTGAGGTCGTTGTCGATCCCGGTGATGTCGCGCTCGCCGAAGGCGGGGGAGTGCAGCTCCACCAGTTCCGGGTCCTGGGCGGTGTCGATGGCGACCAGGGGCTGCTTGGGGTGGCGGAGCACCGAGGAGCGGTAGGGCGCGTAGTCGCGGCGCGGGTGGTGCTCGACGGGGGCGCCGTCGGCGACGCGCTTCTCGTACGCGGCGTGCTCGGTGGCGATTTCGAGGTCGATGTCGGCCTGGGTGAGAGTCATGGGACGTCCTAGGGGGTCAGCGTTCGAGGACGAGGGCGAGGCCCTGGCCCACGCCGATGCAGAGGGTGGCCACGCCGGTGCCGGTGCCGCGGCGGGCGAGTTGGTGGGCGACGGTGCCGGCGAGCCGGGCGCCGGAGGCGCCGAGCGGGTGGCCGAGCGCGATGGCGCCGCCCTGGGGGTTGAGGATCGCCGGGTCGAGGCCGGGCCATTCGGCGAGGCAGCCGAGGACCTGGGCGGCGAAGGCCTCGTTCAGCTCCAGCACCGACAGGTCGGCGAATGCCTTGCCGGCCTTGGCGAGCGCCCGGTTGACGGCCTCGACGGGGGCGAGGCCGAAGTAGTGCGGGTCGGTGGCGGAGACTCCGGTGGTGGAGATCCGGGCGAGCGGTTCGCGGCCGGTCGCCTTCAGGCCCGCCTCGTCGGTGAGGAGCAGGGCGGCGGCGCCGTCGTTGAGCGGGGAGGCGTTGCCGGCGGTCACTGTGCCGTTCTCGGTGCGGAAGGACGGTTTCAGCTTCGTCATCGCGGCGAGGGAGGCGTCGGGGCGTACGCACTCGTCGGCGGCGAAGGGGACCGGCTCGCCCCTGCGCTGCGGGACGGGCACGGGCGCCGACTCGGCGTCGAACAGGCCCTGTTCCTGGGCGGCGGCGGCCTTGTGGTGGCTGTGCAGGGCGAACTCGTCCTGCTGCTCGCGGCTGATCTTGTGTTTGTCGGCGATCAGTTCTGCGCTCTCGCCGAGCGGGACGGTCCACTGCGGATCCATCGCCGGGTTGACCATGCGCCAGCCCAGGGTGGTGGAGTACAGCTCGGCGTGTCCGGCCGGGAAGGGGCGGTCGGACTTGGGCAGGACGTAGGGGGCGCGGGTCATGGACTCCACGCCGCCCGCGAGGGCGATGTGGGCGTCGCCGACGGCGATGGCGCGGGCCGCCTGGATCACGGCCTCCAGGCCGGAGGCGCACAGCCGGTTGACGGTCACGCCCGGCACGCTGGTGGGCAGCCCGGCCAGCAGCGCGGCCATGCGGGCCACGTTGCGGTTCTCCTCGCCGGCGCCGTTGGCGTTGCCGAAGTAGACGTCCTCGATCCGGGCCGGGTCCAGCTCCGGTGTGCGGGCGAGGAGGGCGCGGATCGCGTGGGCGGCGAGGTCGTCGGGGCGTACGGAGGCCAGGCCGCCGTTGTAACGCCCGATGGGGGTGCGGACGGCGTCGACGAGGTACACCGTATTGAGCCTGTTGACGGCGTTCACAGCAGATTCTCCGGGATGGTGAGTTCGGCGTCGGTCCGGGCGACGACGTCGTCGACGGTGACGCCGGGGGCGGCCTCCACGAGGGCCAGGCCCCCCTCGGTGACGTCCAGCACCGCAAGGTCGGTGATGACTCGGTTCACACAGGACGTGCCGGTGAGCGGCAGCGTGCACTCCTTGAGGATCTTCGGGGATCCGTCCTTCGCGGTGTGGGTCATCACCACGATCACCTGACGGGCGCCGTGCACCAGGTCCATCGCGCCGCCGATCCCGGTGACCAGCTTGCCCGGCACCGCCCAGTTGGCCAGGTCACCGCCGGCGGAGACCTGCATCGCGCCCAGCACGGCCACGTCGATGTGCCCGCCGCGGATCATCGCGAAGGACAGCGCCGAGTCGAAGAAGGACGCGCCCGGCAGGACCGTCACGGTCTCCTTGCCCGCGTTGATCAGGTCCGGGTCGACCTGGTCCTCGGTCGGGTAGGGGCCGGTGCCCAGGATGCCGTTCTCCGACTCCAGGACGACCTCGACGCCCGCAGGGAGGTGGTTCGGGATCAGCGTCGGCAGGCCGATGCCCAGGTTGACGTACTGGCCGTCGCGCAGCTCCCGCGCCGCCCGCGCGGCGATCTCCTCGCGTGTCCAGGCCATCAGCTGCTCACCGTCCGCTGCTCGATCCGCTTGTCCGCCGCCTGCTGCGGGGTGAGGGCCAGCACCCGCTGCACGAAGACGCCGGGCAGGTGGACGGCGTCCGGTTCGATCTCGCCGGGTTCGACCAGCTCCTCCACCTCGGCGATCGTGACCTTCCCCGCCATGGCCGCGAGGGGGTTGAAGTTCCGGGAGGACTTGTTGAAGACCAGGTTTCCGTGCCGGTCGCCCTTCGCGGCCCTAACCAGCGCGAAGTCGGTGCGGATGGCGCGCTCCAGGACGTACTCGGTGCCGTCGAAGGCCCGCACCTCCTTCGGCGGCGAGGCCAGCGCGACGCCGCCGGAGCCGTCGTAGCGCCAGGGCAGCCCGCCCTCGGCGACCTGGGTGCCGACCCCGGCCGGGGTGTAGAAGGCGGGGATGCCCGCGCCGCCCGCGCGCAGCCGCTCGGCCAGCGTGCCCTGCGGAATCAGCTCCAGCTCCAGCTCACCGCCGAGGTACTGGCGGGCGAACTCCTTGTTGCCGCCGATGTAGGAGCCGGTCACCCGGCTGATCCGCCCGGCGGCCAGCAGCACCGCGAGTCCGGACTCCATGGCCCCGCAGTTGTTGGAGACGACCGAGAGGGCGCCGACCCCGCGCTCGTACAGCGCCTGGATCAGCACGTTCGGCACACCGCTCAGCCCGAATCCGCCGACCGCGAGGGACGCGCCGTCCGGCACATCGGCCACCGCCTCCAGGGCCGTGGCGACCACCTTGTCCATCCGTGAAGCCTCATCTCTTCGCCATTAATCAGCGCACTGAGTATTTCAGCGAGGTGTTCTCACACGCTGCCACCGGAGACGATGTCCGTCAAGGCGTGGAGTATTTGCACTTCGCGCAGGAGACAGGAGGTCCGGTCGCCGAGTATTGTTCAGTGCACCAACGAAGTGATCAGGGAGCGCACATGGGCGCGGTGGACCTCACCACCCATCCCGGGCATCTGGCCCGGCGGCTGCAGCAGGCGCATTACCTGCTGTGGAACACGATGGTCTCCGAGGAGATCACCTCGCCGCAGTTCGCGGTCATGAACGCGCTCGTCGCCGAGCCGGGCCTCGACCAGCGGACCGTGGGCGAGCGGGTGGGCCTGGACCGCTCGACCATCGCAGAGGTCATCAGCCGGCTCGGCCGCCGAGAGCTGCTGACCAAGGTGCGCGACCCCGAGGACGGCCGGCGTTTCCTGCTCCGGCTGACCGACGACGGCCTGCGCGTCCACCGCAAGCTGACCGTGCGCACCGCCCGGATGAACCAGGTCTTCCTGGCGCCGCTGTCCGCGGAGGAACAGACCGTGTTCTTCGACCTGATCCGCCGGGTCGCGGACGCGGCCGAGGGCCTGCGCAACCCGGGCGAGCCGCTGGCCACGCGGGGCTGACCGGTCGGGTACGGCGGTTCGCCGACCGGTCCGCCGCGGCGGTTCAGGGCGCCGGCGCGAACACCACCCACACCTGGCCGTCGGCGAAGTCCATCCGGCTGCCGTCCGCCGCCGTGAACGTGGTGCCGTCCGTCGCCGCCGGCCGTGACCAGGAGGCGTCGAAGGACCGGCCGTCGCGCAGCACCTGCGCCTTCCCCGAGCCGACCGTCTCGGTGTACGGCGTGTGGTTGCCGAGCACGTCGTGGTAGCGGGAGCTCCGGATCCTCACGTACTGCACGACGACCGTCGCCGGCGCCACCCGCGCGCCGTCCGTCGTCACCGTGGGCGTGCCGTCCATCGCGACCAGCCAGCGGTGCCGCTCGGCGGACCAGGTGAAGGTGAAGCGGGCGGCCGGGTAGCGGACCGTGCGCGAAGTGGTCGGGGTGCCGCCGGACGGAGCCGGGCCGTAGCGGAAACCGGTCGTCAGCGCCGCCTTGCCCGGGGCGGACCGCAGCAGCTCGGCGGGGTGCAGATAAAGGTTGTGCGGGGCGGCCTTGGCAGTGCCCCGGAAGTAGGCGGCGGGAGCCTCGTCGGGGGACTCCGCCCGCAGCGGCGCCTTGCCGATCAGCGGCAGCAGCTTGTGCTGGGCGCCGGAGAAGGCGAGCGTCGGCCGGTGGAACTGGCGCAGCAGCTCCAGATCGGACTCACGGGCGCTGCGCACCGGTCCGACGGTCCGCGGGAACCGGGTCGCGTACACCGCCATCAACCGGCTCAGACCGCCCTCCACCTGCTCGGCGTACACCACGTCCGCCGCGTCGAGCCCGGTCTGCGGGCGGGCCGCGGACACGTTGTCGATCTTCACGGCGAGTGGGGAACCGGCCGCGGTGACCGAGGGCGTCGGAGTCGGAGCCTGCGACGTGGGTGTCGGCGTGTGCCGCCGCGCGCGGTCGTCCTCCCGGCCGTGGTGCGTGCAGCCGGCCGTGAGCGAGACGGTCACCGAGACCGCCAGCGCGGCCACCGTCAGCGTCGCGCGTCGTCTGCGCGCTCTGTGTCCTGTGCCCACCCTGACCACCCCTGTTTGTTTTTCCGATTGTGCGCTCATCGGGTCATCGCTGGCCATATCCGAACGCTTGCGGTTATGCGAGGTCCGTGGGCGGCTCCGGCTCCGTCGCGAGGGGTTCGGCGCTGGTGGGCGCGGGTACCCGGGCGCCACCGCCAAACGCCCACGCGATCGAGGGAGCGGGATCCCATGAAGGCAGTCACCTGGCAGGGGCGGCGGGACGTCCGGGTCGAGGACGTTCCCGACCCGCGGATCGAAGAGCCCACCGACGCCGTCATCCGCATCACGTCCACCGGGCTGTGCGGCTCGGACCTGCACCTGTACGAAGTGCTCACACCGTTCATGACACCGGGCGACATCCTCGGGCACGAGCCGATGGGCATCGTCGAGGAGGTCGGCGCCGGAGTGCCCGATCTGAAGGCGGGGGACCGGGTCGTGGTGCCGTTCCAGATCGCCTGCGGCACCTGCTGGATGTGCCTGACCGGGCTGCCGACCCAGTGCGAGACCACCCAGGTCACCGGCGAGGGAATGGGCGCCGCCCTGTTCGGCTACACCCGCCTGTACGGTGCCGTGCCCGGCGCGCAGGCCGAGTACCTGCGCGTGCCGCAGGCGCAGTTCGGGCCGATGAAGGTGCCCGAGGGCCCGCCGGACGACCGCTTCGTCTATCTCTCCGACGTACTGCCCACCGCCTGGCAGGCTGTCGAGTACGCCGCCGTCCCGCCCGGCGGCACCCTCGCCGTCCTCGGCCTCGGCCCGATCGGCGACATGGCCTGCCGGATCGCCAAGGCACGCGGCGCGGAGCGGGTGTTCGGCGTCGACCTGGTGCCGGAACGGCTCGCGCGCGCCGGCCGGGACGGCGTGGAGACCTACGACCTGCGGGCCTTCGACGACGAGAAGGCGCTGGTCCACGCGATCCACGACGCGACCGGCGGCCGGGGCCCGGACGCCGTGATCGACGCCGTCGGCACCGAGGCCCACGGCAGTGCCGCCGCCAAGCTCGCCCAGACGGCCACCGGGCTGCTGCCCCGCAAGATCAGCGCGCCCCTCGCGGAACGCTTCAGCGTCGACCGGCTCGGCGCCCTTCGCATGGCGATCGACCTGGTACGGCGCGGCGGCACCATCTCGCTGAGCGGCGTGTACGGCGGCATGGCCGATCCGATGCCGATGCTCACCCTGTTCGACAAGCAGATCCAGCTGCGCATGGGCCAGGCCAACGTCCGCCGCTGGGCCGAGGAGATCATGCCGTATCTGACCGACGAGGACCCGCTCGGCGTCGACGACTTCGCCACCCACCGGCTGCCGCTCGCCGAGGCACCGCACGCCTACGACATGTTCCAGCACAAGCAGGACGGCGCCATCAAGATCCTCATGCAGCCGTAGGACTCCGATCCGGGGCCCCTGCCCGGCTCAGCCCCGGTCCTTCTCGCCTAGGATCTCCGCGAGGTCGTAGCGCACCGGCTCCTCCAGCTGGGTGTAGGTGCAGCTCTGCGGCGTGCGGTCCGGACGCCAGCGGCGGAAGCGGGCGGTGTGCCGGAAGCGCTGCCCGTTCTCCATGTGATCGTAGGCCACCTCGGCGACCCGCTCCGGCCGCAGCGGCACCCAGGACAGGTCCTTCTTGCCCGACCAGCGGCTCGGCGCGCCCGGCAGCCGGGACGTCTCATGGGCGGCCTCGTCCGACCAGGCCGCCCACGGGTGCCCGGCCACGTCCTCCATCCGCAGCGGCTCCAGCTCCTCGACCAGTTCGGCCCGCTTCTTCATGGGGAAGGCCGCCGACACGCCCACGTGCTGGAGCTGCCCCCGGTCGTCGTACAGGCCGAGCAGCAGCGAGCCCACCACCGGGCCGGTCTTGTGGAACCGGTACCCGGCCACGACGACATCCGCCGTCCGCTCGTGCTTGACCTTGAACATGACCCGCTCGTCCTGCCGGTAGCGCAGATCGAGCGGTTTGGCGACCACTCCGTCGAGGCCGGCGCCCTCGTAGTGCTCGAACCACCGCTGCGCCACCTCGACGTCGGTCGTCGCGGGCGCCACGTGCACCGGCGGTGTCGCCTCGGCGAGCGCCTGTTCCAGCAGGGCCCTGCGGTCGGTCAGCGGGACGTCGAGCAGGGAGTGGTCGTCCAGGGCGAGCAGGTCGAAGGCGACGAAGGACGCCGGTGTCCTCTCCGCCAGCATCCGCACCCGTGAGTCGGCCGGATGGATCCGCTCGGTCAGCGCGTCGAAGTCCAGATGGCCCTCCCGCGCGATCACGATCTCCCCGTCCAGCACGCACCGCCCCGGCACCCGCTCCTTCAGCGCCGCCACCAGCTCGGGAAAATACCTGGTCAACGGCTTCCCGGTACGGCTGCCCAACTCGACCTCGGCCCCGTCCCGGAACACGATCGAACGGAACCCGTCCCACTTCGCCTCGTAGTGCATCCCCGGCGGAATCTTCGCCACCGACTTGGCGAGCATGGGCTTCACAGGCGGCATGACGGGAAGATCCATGGATCCGATTCTGCTCGCACACGCCGCGTGCCGCCCGGTATGCGAGCCGTGCGGGGTGCGCCTACCGTGGCCGCATGGGTGATGCGGTGGAACTGGAGGTGGACGGCCGGACCGTACGGCTGTCCAGCCCGGGCAAGGTCTTCTTCCCCGAGCGGGGTTTCACCAAGCTGGACCTCGCGCGGTACTACGTCGCCGTCGGCCCCGGCATCCTGCGCGCGCTGCGCAACCGTCCCACCACCCTGGAGCGCTACCCGGACGGCGTGGGCGGCGAGTGGTTCTTCCAGAAACGGGCCCCGAAGGGCATGCCCGACTGGATCCCGACCGCCCACATCACCTTCCCCAGCGGCCGCAGCGCCGACGAGATGTGCCCCACGGAGCAGGCCGCCGTCGTGTGGGCCGCCCAGTACGGCACGCTCACCTTCCACCCGTGGCCGGTGCGCGCCACGGACGTCGACCACCCCGACGAGCTCCGCATCGACCTCGACCCGCAGCCCGGCACCGACTACGACGATGCGGCCCGCGCCGCCCAGGAACTGCGCGCCGTCCTCGACGAGTTCGGCGGCCTGCGCGGCTGGCCGAAGACCTCCGGCGGCCGCGGCCTGCATGTCTTCGTCCCGATCGAGCCACGCTGGACCTTCACGCAGGTGCGCCGCGCCGCGATCGCCGTCGGCCGGGAGATGGAACGCCGGATGCCCGACCAGGTGACGATCAAGTGGTGGAAGGAGGAACGGGGCCGCCGTATTTTCCTGGACTACAACCAGACGGCCAGGGACCGCACCATCGCCTCCGCCTACTCCGTACGCCCCCACCCGAAGGCCACCGTCTCGGCACCCCTGCTCTGGGAGGAGGTCGGCGTGGCCCACCCCGCCGACTTCGACCTCGCCACCATGCCGGCCCGGTTCGCCGAAGTCGGCGACGTGCACGCCGACATGGACGACCACGCTTATTCCCTGGACGCCCTGCTGGAGCTGGCCCGCCGCGACGAGCACGACCACGGTCTGGGCGATCTGCCGTATCCGCCGGAGTACCCGAAGATGCCCGGCGAACCCAAACGCGTCCAGCCGAGCCGGGCCCGGCGGGAGCAGACGTCCTGAGGTGTGGGAAGCAACGCCGCAGCGGATGCTCCCCCGGCGGGGGCGGTGTTGGAGTGGCCCCGGCGCGAGGACGACTGGCGCGCGTATCAGGGGGAGGGCAGGCGCCGCCGACGGGCCGTCTCGGCCGGACGGGCGGCCGTGCCGGGACGCCGGGCCGGGGGCGACCCGTCCCGGGCCCTGCTGCTCGCCCACGCGGACGGCCGTGCCGGACGGCACTTCACGAGCCTCGGCGCCGACGCCCGGCACACCGCGCGAGCGAGCACGGCCGCGCCTGAATCGCGGCGCCGACGGGGTCTGCACCGCGCGGTTATCCTGACCGGCAGCCGCCGATGAGGAGTCCCGAAGTGACCGAGGCAGTGTCGCGTCCCACGCTGGAGGCCGTGGCCGCGCGGGCCGGGGTGTCCCGGGCCACCGTGTCGCGGGTGGTCAACGGCGGCGACGGGGTGCGCGAACCTCTGGCCGAGCGCGTCCGGCAGGCCGTGGCGGAACTGGGTTACGTCCCCAACCAAGCGGCGCGCAGCCTCGTCACCAGGCGGCACGACGCCGTCGCGGTCGTCATCGCCGAGCCCGAGACCCGGGTCTTCGCCGACCCCTTCTTCGCGCTGCAGCTGCGCGGCATCAGCAAGGAACTCACCGCGCACGACAACCAGTTGGTGCTGCTGCTCACCGAGGGCCGTGACGATCACGCGCGCGTGGCCCGGTATCTCTCCGGAGGCCATGTCGACGGCGCGCTCGTCTTCTCCCTGCACCTCGACGACCCGCTGCCGGGCCTCATCCACGACGCCGGCGTGCCCACCGTGTTCGGCGGACGGCCCGGCTGGGGCGACAACGGCCGGGCGGCCGGCCCCGCTCGCTCCCCGGCGAAGGACCCGGGTGTGGTGTACGTCGACTGCGACAACCGGGGCGGGGCACGCGCGGCCGTACGGCATCTCGTGGACCTCGGCCGCGGCCGCATCGCGCATCTCACCGGCCCGCTGGACCAGACGTCGGCGGTGGACCGGCTCGACGGCTACCGGGACGTCATGGGCGAGGCGCCGGGCGGCAACGACCCCCGGCTGGTGGTGGAGAGCGACTTCACCCCGGCCGGCGGCGAACGCGCCATGCGCGAACTCCTCGACCGCTGCCCGGAGGTGGACGCCGTGTTCGCCGCCAACGACCTGACCGCGCTCGGCGCCCTGCGCGTGCTGCGCGCGAGTGGCCGCCGGGTGCCCGAGGACGTGGCCGTGATCGGCTTCGACGACATGCTGCCCGTCGCCGAGGAGGCCGACCCGCCGCTGACGACGGTCCGTCAGGACATCGAGGAAATGGGCCGCCTGATGGCCCGCCTGCTGCTGCGCGGACTGTCCGACGGCCGCGACCGGACGGACGGCCGCGACCGGACCGGAACCACTGCGGACGCAGCGACGCCCGCCGGCGGCGTGGTCCTCCCGACCACGCTGATACGGCGGGCGTCCGCCTAACCGCCCCGCACGCGCAAGGCGGCCCCGGTCCGGTCGGCCGACCGGATTCAGCCCTGTGGCGCCTCGCTCTTGATCACCGCGAAGCGGGCGCCGTACGGGTCGGTGAGCCTGGCCATGCGGCCGACGCCCTCCATGGTCGTCGCCGGCACACGCACCGTTCCGCCGAGCTGCTGCACCTTCTCCACGACCGCGTCGGTGTCCTCGACCTCGAAGTACGGCAGCCAGTACGGGCCGCCCTGGGCCTCGGTCGGGTCGTCGGCCAGCGGCACGATCCCGCCGAACATCGCATCTTCGCCGCCTTCGGCGGGATTGACGCACGTGTACGTCCCGCCCGGGAAGGGTGCGGCGGAGGTCTCGAGATCCAGCACCTGGTGGTAGAAGGCGGCGGCCGCCGCGATGTCCGGGGTGTACAGCTCGACCCAGCACAGCGAGCCCGGCTCGCTCGCCATGTCGACGCCCTTGGTCCGGCCAGGCTGCCAGATCCCGAACGGCACGCCCGCCTGGTCGGCGAGGACGGCCATGTGTCCCTCGCCCATGACGTCCATCGGCTGGAACAGCACGGTGCCGTGGGCCTGTTCGGCGGCCTTGGCGGTGGCCTGTGCGTCCGCGCTCTGGAAGTACACCGTCCAGGACGGCGGGCCCTGTTCGGGGCCGGACTGCATGCCGCCCGCGACGGTCCTGCCGCCGAGCTGGAAGAAGCCGTAGCCTCCGGCGTCCGGTCCCGCCGACTGGAACTGCCAGCCGAAGAGACCGCCGTAGAAGGAGGTGGCGCCGTCGATGTCGGGGGTGCTGATGTCGAGCCAGTTCGGGGCGCCGTTGACGAAACGGGTGGTGAGCATCTTCGCCCTCCTCGAAAGGGGTCCCGTCCTCTGCACTGCCGAGTCTGGCACCCCCCACTGACAATCGCCGCCGTAGCGCCGCGACGCGCCGGACGGATCCCGTTCCCACGCCGGGCGGCCAGGCGCGTTCTCCGGGTTTTCGCCGCGCCCCGCGCGCCGCCGTGCACCGGTGCGGTCCCGGGGAGCATCATCGGAGGCGGCCGGAGGCCCTGCCGGCGGCGTTGATCCGGCGTTGATCGAACGTTTTTCGCCACGCGGCACGATCCAGGGCATGCACTTCGAGACGATCACCCCTGCCGACGACGCCTGGCAGGCGCAGGCCCTGTGCGCGCAGACCGGGCCGGACTTCTTCTTCCCCGAGCCCGGCAGCTCGGTGCGCGAGGCGAAGCGCATCTGCGCCATGTGCGAGCTGCGCCCGGCCTGCCTGGACTACGCGCTGGCCAACGACGAGCGCTTCGGCGTCTGGGGCGGGCTGTCCGAGAAGGAGCGCCTCGCCCTGCGCCGCACGTCCCACTGACGTCGTGTGCCGACGCCCCCGTCACCGGTCCTTCTGGAAGGGCCGGCCGGGCGAGCGTCGGGCACCGGCGTGCGTCAGGCCCCGGCCCGCGCCGCCATCCGGGCCTTGCGGGCGGCCAGCTTCTCGTCGAACTTGAGGGCCTCCGCGTCCAGGCCCCCCATGAACAGGCCGAGTTCCTCCTGCGCCTGACGTCCCTCGGGGCCGAGGCCGTCGATCTCCATGACCCTCAGGAAGCGCAGGACGGGCTGCAGCACGTCGTCGTGGTGGATGCGCAGGTTGTAGACCTCGCCGATGGCCATCTGCGCGGCGGCCCGCTCGAAGCCGGGGATGCCGTGGCCGGGCATGCGGAAGTTCACCACGACGTCGCGGACCGCCTGCATGGTCGGATCGGGGGCCAGTTCGAAGGCGGCCTTCAGCAGGTTGCGGTAGAAGACCATGTGCAGGTTCTCGTCGGTCGCGATACGGGCCAGCATGCGGTCGCAGACCGGATCGCCGGACTGGTGGCCGGTGTTGCGGTGCGAGATCCGGGTGGCCAGCTCCTGGAAGGCGACGTAGGCGACCGAGTGCAGCATCGAGTGCCGGTTGTCGGACTCGAAGCCCTCGCTCATATGGGCCATACGGAAACGTTCCAGCTTGTCCGGGTCCACCGCGCGCGAGGCGAGGAGGTAGTCGCGCATCACGATGCCGTGCCGGCCCTCCTCGGCCGTCCAGCGGTGCACCCAGGTGCCCCAGGCGCCGTCGCGGCCGAAGAGCGTGGCGATCTCGTGGTGGTAGCTCGGCAGGTTGTCCTCGGTGAGCAGGTTGACCACGAGGGCGATGCGGCCGATCTCGGTCACCTTGGACTGGTCCTTGTCCCAGGCCTCCCCGTCCTCGAACAGGCCGGGGAAGTTGCGGCCGTCGCTCCAGGGCACGTACTCGTGCGGCATCCAGTCCTTGGCGACCTTCAGATGCCGGTTCAGTTCCGTCTCGACCACTTCCTCCAGCGCGAAGAGCAGCCGCGCGTCGGTCCATGCGGACGGGCTGCCGAGGTGAGGGGAAGTGATCGTCACGGGAACTCCAGGGGGACGCCGAACAACGGGGGAGGGAAAGGGGACGGTCCGGCGAGCGGTGCCGGAAACCTACGTGATCGTAGGCTACGAATCCGTAGGTTACGAAGCCGTAGGTTAAGGCCGTTGTAAAGATCGCCGATCAGTACGGCCGGACGGATGACTTCCCCGCGTGTCCCCGCGCCTTCCCCGGCCGCTCCCCAACATGCCGACGGCCCCGGGAGCTGCGGATCCCGGAGCCGTCGCGCTGTGGAGACCGCCCGTCAGGCGTACAGCTCCCGCAGCCGCACCGAGAGGCACGTCACACAACCCTCGAGCTTCTCGAACTCGCTGATGTCCACCGTGACCACCTCGTGGCCGAGCTCGGTCAGCAGTTCCGCGGTCTTCGGTGCGCTCGCCGCCATCAGCAGCTTGTGGCCGCCGAGCAGCACCACGTGCGAGCCGGACTCCTCCGGCACCGACAGGAAGCCGGGGAAGAGCGACGGCCGGTCGACCTTCGGTATGTGCCCGATCACCGTGCCGTCGGGCAGCGCGGTCACCGCGGACTTCAGGTGCAGCACCTTGCTCACGGGAACGGCCACCACGCGCGCGCCCAGCGGCTCGAACGCGGCCCGCACCTGCTGCACACCGGCCGTGTTGGTACGTCCGCCGCGGCCGACGTACACCGTGTCGCCGACCTTCAGGACGTCACCGCCGTCCAGCGTGCCCGGCTCCCAGATCCAGTTGACCGAGCAGCCGAGGCGGGCCACCGCCTCCTCCACACCGGCGGTCTCGGCGCGCCGGGACTCCGCGCCGGGCCGGGTGATCAACGCCACGTTCTTGTACATGACGACGGTGTCCTCGACGAACACCGAGTCGGGGCAGTCGTCCGCCGGGTCGACCTCGATCGTCTCCCAGCCGTGCGTGCGCAGGGCCTCGACGTAGGCCTCCCACTGCTCGACGGCGAGCCCGACATCGACCTTCTCCCGCTCGATGTGCGTCACCAGGCCTTCGGCGAGGCGGGGGCTTGGGCGGCGGACGAGGGCCTTCTTGCTGGGCACGAGGGGCCTTTCGAATCGATGGTGCGGTTCTCCGGTGCCGGTGAGACGGCACCGGTCCGCCATCATGCAATCCGTCCCGGCCACGACAAAACCCTCGTTGTCAGGCTGTGGCCCTCCTGAGACGTCAGGTCCTACGCCGAGACCCCGATGTCGTCCGGCGAGATCTCCTTGAGCACCCCCTCCTCCATCAGCAGCCAGCGGGTGATGCCGATCGACTCGAGGAACGGCAGGTCGTGGCTCGCCACGAGCAGCGCGCCCTGGTACGAGTCCAGAGCCGAGGTCAGCTGCCGCACGCTCGCGATGTCCAGGTTGTTGGTCGGCTCGTCGAGCAGCAGCAGCTGGGGTGCGGGCTCGGCCAGCATCAGCGCGGCCAGGGCCGCCCGGAACCGCTCGCCGCCCGACAGGGTGCCCGCCTTCTGGTCGGCCCGCCCGCCCCGGAACAGGAAGCGGGCGAGCCGCGCCCGGATCCGGTTGTTCGTGGCGTCAGGCGCGAAGCGGGCCACGTTCTCGGCGACCGTCAGCGCGTCGTCCAGCACGTCCAGCCGCTGGGGCAGGAAACGCAGCGGGACGTGCGCCAACGCCTCGCCGGTCACCGGCGCCAGCTCCCCGGCGACGGTGCGCAGCAGCGTCGTCTTGCCGGCGCCGTTGCGGCCGACCAGCGCGATGCGCTCCGGGCCGCGCAGATCCAGAATGCCCTCCACGCGCGCGTGGTAGGCCGTTTCCAGGTTCCGCAGGGTGAGCACCTGCCGGCCGGGCGGAACGGCCGTGTACGGCAGGTCGACGCGGATCTCGTCGTCGTCCCGTACCGCCTCCACCGCCTCGTCCAGGCGCTCCCTGGCCTCGGCGAGCCGCTCCTCGTGCATGATGCGGTGCTTGCCCGCCGACTCCTGGGCGGCGCGTCTGCGGGCGCCCATGACGATCTTCGGCTCGCGCTTGGAGTCCCACATCTTCTGCCCGTACCGCTTGCGGCGGGCCAGCTTGACCTGGGCGTCGGCCAGTTCGCGCTTCTGCTTGCGCACATCGGCCTCGGCGACGCGCACCATCCGCTCGGCCGCCTCCTGCTCGACGGCCAGGGCCTCCTCGTACGCCGAGAAGTTGCCGCCGTACCAGGTGACCTCCCCGGAGCGCAGTTCCGCGATCCGGTCGACCAGGTCGAGCAGTTCCCGGTCGTGGCTCACCACGACCAGGACGCCCGGCCACGCGGAGACGGCCTGGTACAGCCGTCGGCGCGCGTACAGGTCGAGGTTGTTGGTGGGTTCGTCCAGCAGCAGCGCGTCCGGGCGGCGCAGCAGCAGCGCGGCCAGCCGCAGCAGCACCGACTCGCCGCCGGAGACCTCGCCGACCGTGCGGTCCAGGCCGATGTGGCCGAGACCGAGTTCGCCGAGCGTGACGAGGGCGCGCTCCTCGACGTCCCAGTCGTCGCCGAGCGTCTCGAAGTGCTCCTCGGCGGCGTCGCCCGCCTCGATGGCGTGCAGCGCGGCCCGCCGTTCGGCGATGCCGAGGGCCTGGTCGACGCGGAGCGCGGTGTCGAGGGTGACGTTCTGCGGGAGGTAGCCGACCTCGCCGGACACCTTGACGGTGCCGTCGGCCGGGGTGAGTTCACCGGCCAGCAGCTTCAACAGGGTGGTCTTCCCCGATCCATTGACGCCGACGAGACCGGTCCGGCCGGGCCCGAAGGCGATGTCGAGGCCGTCGAAGACGGCGGTGCCGTCGGCCCAGGTGAAGGAGAGGGACGTACAGGTGAGGGAAGATGACATGAGGGCCTCGCGAGGGGTTTCGTGCGGTCGGTGGGCGCATGTCGAGACACCGCGAGGCGGAAACCGAAAGGTCGTGAGGCACGAGGAGGCCACGAAAAAGGCCTGTGCCGGGGGACGGCTCGGACGCCGAGGTCGTACGCCGCGCACACCTCAACCGGTGCGACGCGATGCCTCAGGACCTCAGACGAGCAACGTCCTTCTCCAATCGACGACAACAGGACCGATGTCCACCGTAGGAGGGGGCCTGATGGCTGTCAACGCGATTAATGGCGGCCCCGTCGGTTGATGGCCGCCCCATCCGTGCGGCGGCCGCCGACGGGGCGTGCCCACGCTCATGTCGGATTCCTGCCAGCCCACGGCCCGCGCCGAATGCTTGGCTGGGCCCATGACGCATCAGCACCCGCTTCGCGAGACCGCCCTCGCCTTCCACGCCCTGCACGTGCCCGGCCGGCCGCTCGTGCTGCCCAACGCCTGGGACGCGGTCAGCGCCGCCGTCGTGGCCCGGGCCGGCGCCGCGGCCGTCGCGACCACCAGCGCCGGGCTGGCCTGGTCGCTCGGCGCCGCCGACGGCGACCGGCTCGACCGCGACCACGCCATCGAGGCCGTGGCCCGCATCGCCGCCGTCGTACGAGTCCCGGTCAGCGCGGACATCGAGTCCGGTTACGCCACGGACCCGGCCGGGGTCGCCGACACCGTACGGGCGGTGCTCGCCGCGGGCGCGGTCGGCATCAACATCGAGGACGCCTCGCACGAGGAGGGCGGCGAGCCACTGCGGCCCATTGCCCAGCAGGCGCAGCGGATCGCCGCGGCGCGTGCGGCCGCCGATGAGGCGGGCGTGCCGCTGTTCGTCAACGCGCGCATCGACACGTTCCTGCGCGGCGCCGGGGGAGTGGAGGCGACCCTGGAGCGGGCCGCGGCCTTCCGCGCCGCGGGCGCCGACGGGATCTTCGTCCCCGGCGCCGTCGACCCGGGGACGGTGAAGGCGCTGGTCGCGGGCATCGACGGCCCGGTCAACGTGATGGTCTTCCCCGGCGCGCCCTCCGTCGCCGAGCTGGCCGACCTCGGCGTCGCCCGGATCAGCGCGGGCTCCGGACTCGCCCAGACCGCCCACGCCCTGGTCCGCCGCGCCGCGCGGGAGCTGCTGGAGGCGGGGACGTACGGGGCGCTGGCCGACGGTTACGACTACGGGGAGCTCAACACCCTGCTCATGCGCCCGGCGGGCTGACCGCGCGCGGAACGGCACTCTCGGCTGCACGCGTGCGTGGCGCTCGGCCTCGCGCGCCAACCGCTCAGCAGGCGTCCCGCATCAGTTCGGCCAGGTCGTGGTCCAGGTCGAGCTGGAGGTGTTCGAGGCCGACGGGGACGAGCTCGCCGGTCGACTCCAGGAAGCGCCGGATCTCCCCCGAGCGCACGTGCACGATCGCGGTGCCCTCGGGGGCGTGGAACTCCAGCACCGTGCGGTCGTAGCCGTACGGCCGCACCCGGACGTCCCCGTGCCCCTCCGGCCCCAGAAGCCCGGCCGTGAGCAGCTCGCGGGAGAACGTCCAGCACACCTCGACCCCTTCGAGGGTGGCCGGGGCCGGGAAGGTCATGACGACGGCGAACGGATCGCGCCGGTCGTAGCGCAGCGTCGCGGGAATGCTCGGCATGCGCGGTGCGGCGGCGACGAGACGGGCCTCTACGGGCTGCTCGATGACGGTGGACAACGCCTTGCTCCCTCGTGACGGCTGGACTACGTCCGGGTGCGCGACACCCGGCACCGGAAGAGACGACGGATCCGGCCGATCCGTGCACAGGAAGCACGAGTGACCTCGGTCACCGCGTTCATGCACGGCGCGGGTCCGCTCGTTTCCGCTTGCTGCGGACGGCAGTTGGCCTCTGGACGGCGTCGGCCGGGTGGGCTAGCTTCGCCCGCCATGAGGCGCTTGGGGAGCACGCGACGCAGAGGACGCAGGAGCAGGCTGGTGGCGGCGGGAGTGGCGTGCGGGGCGGCGCTGGCCGCGCTGACCGTGCCCGCCGCCGAGGCGAAGCCCCTCGGGCAGGGCAGTCCGCACTGGGCGCCGAAGGACCCGGGCACCCCGCAGGTCCGCTTCCGGGGCCTCGCGGCCGTCGACCGGCACACCGCCTGGCTGGCCGGCACCGGCGGCACGGTGCTGCGCACCACCGACGGCGGAGCGAGCTGGCGCAACGTCTCTCCGCCGGGCGCGGCCGATCTGCAGTTCCGAGACGTCGAGGCGTTCGACGCGCGGCGCGCCGTGGTGCTGGCCATCGGCGAGAGCGAGGCCTCCCGCGTGTACCGCACCGACGACGGCGGGGCGACCTGGACGGAGTCCTTCCGCAACACCGACCCGAAGGCGTTCTACGACTGCCTGGCGTTCTTCGACCGCCGGCACGGCCTCGCGATGAGCGACCCCGTGGACGGCAGGTTCCGCATCCTGTCCACGAGCGACGGCGGGCGCTCCTGGCGGGTGCTGCCCTCAACGGGCATGCCGCCCGCACTGGACGGCGAGGCGGGCTTCGCCGCGAGCGGCCAGTGCCTGGTCACCTCGGGCCCGAAGGACGTCTGGCTGGCCACCGGCGGCGGCGCCCACGCGCGCGTGCTGCACTCCGCCGACCGCGGACTGACCTGGACGGCCGCCGACACGCCGGTCCCGGCCGGCGATCCGGCCAAGGGGGTCTTCGCACTCGCTTTCCGCGACCGCGACCACGGCCTCGCCGTCGGCGGCGACTACCGCCCCGACCAGGCCTCGCCGCACGCCGCCGCGGTCACCGGCGACGGCGGCCGCACCTGGGCACCGGCCGTCACGCCCCCGCCCGCCTACCGCTCCGGGGCCGCCTGGCTGCCGCACAGCCGCACCGCCGCGCTCGCCGTCGGCCCCACCGGCACCGACCTCACCACCGACGCCGGGCGCAGCTGGCGCACGATCGACACCGGCTCGTACGACACCGTGGACTGCACGCCCGACCTCAGTTGCTGGGCAGCCGGCGAGCAGGGGAGGGTCGCGCGGCTGGAACGATGAGGTGAGCGGCCGGAACCGGGTACTCGGATCGCACGGGAACCGTGACGAAGGGAGCCATCATGCCCGCGGGTTCCAGCTCCAAGCGCGAGCGTCAGTACGAGCACATCAAGAAGAGCGCGCAGGACCGGGGCGAGAGCACCGGGCGCGCCAAGGAGATCGCCGCGCGGACCGTGAACAAGGAACGCGCCCGCTCCGGCGAGTCCAGCACCGCGAGCCGCAGCTCGAAGCAGGACATGTCGTCCAGCAAGCGCGGCGGTCAGCGGTCGGGCAACCGGGTCGGCTCCCAGGGCCCGACCCGCGACCAGCTGTACAACGAGGCGAAGCAGCGCGGCATCGAGGGCCGTTCGCACATGAACAAGGACGAGCTGCAGCGCGCGCTGAACGCCAAGAAGGGATGAGCGGCGGTCAGTCGAGTGTCTGCCGGTGGCGGGCCAGCTCCGGAGCCGTCTTCGTGGCGGTGAACTCCGTGATGCGGTACGTGCACACGCCGCCGACGGCGAACGGGTCGCCCGCCACGATCTCCTCGATCCGGGCGCGGTCCCCGGCGACGGCGAGGATCACCCCGCCGTCCCGGGGGTTCTTGCGCCCGGAGGCCAGGAAGAAGCCCTTCTCGTACTGCTCCTCGAGCCACGCCACATGGTCCGGCAGCAGCGCGTCGACGGCGTCGAGAGGTGCGGTGTAGGTCAGGTCCAGCACGAACATGATCGCGAGCGTACCCCTTGGCTCCGACAACGGCCTCCGGGATCGTACAGTCGACGTCACCATGACGACCGTTGGCGTACCCGCGGGCTGGCCCGCGACCGAGGAAGAGGCCCGCGCGGTGCAGGACGAGCTGCGCGGGCGGGTGGTGCTCGACGAGCGCGGACCCGAGCCGGGCACGGGCCGGGTGACCGGGGTCGACGTCGCCTACGACGACGAGCTCGACCTCGTCACGGCCGCGGCCGTCGTGCTGGACGCCGCCACCCTGGACGTGGTGGCCGAGGCGACGGCCGTCGGCCGGGTCTCCTTCCCGTATGTGCCCGGCCTGCTCGCCTTCCGCGAGATCCCCACCGTCCGGGCCGCCCTGGACCGGCTGCCGTGCCCGCCCGAATTGGTCGTGTGCGACGGCTACGGCCTGGCCCATCCGCGCCGCTTCGGCCTCGCGAGCCACCTCGGCGTGCTCACCGGCCTGCCGGTCATCGGCGTCGCCAAGAACCCGTTCACCTTCACGTACGACGATCCGGACCCGGCGCGGGGTGCCTGTGCCCCGCTGCTCGCGGGGCACGAGGAGGTCGGGCGGGCGCTGCGCACCCGGGACGGCGTCAAACCGGTCTTCGTCTCCGTCGGCCACCGGGTGAGCCTGGACAATGCCGTGGCCCACACGCTGGCCCTGACCCCGCGCTACCGGCTGCCGGAGACCACACGCCGGGCGGACGCCCTGTGCCGCCGGGCCCTTCGGGAGGCGGCACGGAGCGCGGGAGAAGGCGCTCAGGAGTCGACCACCCGCCAGGCGCCGACCTCCTGATACGCCGAGTCTTGAAGTTCTCCCCTCCCTTCGCAAGCTCGGGAAGGGGATTCCCGTCTACCTTTCGGCGACAGGTTTGACGGTTTTACCCGCCCTGCGACCGCGCCTTCCGGCGGCCGGGATCTCCGTGATGACGTGGCCGATCCGATACAGGTGCAGGATGTTCCGGGCCGCGTTCCAGTCGGCGTTTGCGGTCCATCCACACTCGGTGTTCTTGCACGCGAACAGCTCTTGGGTCTCTCGGCTGCCTGGCGTGATGAAGCCGCACGCCGAGCATCGCTGAGAGGTGTACGGGGCCGGTACCCTGACCAGCTCGCCGCCGCACCGGGCGAGCTTGTACGTCAGCATCATGACCGTCCGCCCCCACGCCTCTTGGGTGAGGGAGCGGTTCGTACCGGCCTTGGCCTTGGCCCCGTTGCGCAGGTAATTGCCTTCGTTGTCGGGGTCGGGCTTCGGCTTGGGCGCTTTGGTCATGCCGAGGATGTTGAGCTGTTCGACCACGACCGTGCCGTAGGTGCGGGCGAGGTAGGTGGTCGTCTGGTGCTGCCAGTCCAAGGCTCGTCGCGTGGCTTTTGCTCGGAGCTGCTTGATCTGGTCGTAGGTGTGCTGCAAGCGGCGGGAGGTCTTCTCCCCCTTCTTGCGGAAAGACCTCTGGTGTGCGGCCTGCCGCTCCAGCGTGAGGAGCTTGGCCTTCTCCTTCTCGGTGAGCCACTTGTCCCGGTCGGCGGTTTGGTCCGGCAGGCGCGGGGGACGTCCGTGGTCCTGGTGGTCCTTGTTGGACAGGGCGAGGGGGATGTTCACTCCGGCGTCGATGCCGACTTCCGGGCCCTGGTGGGGTTGCGGCTTGGCTTCGAGGGTCTGGACGCGGAAGGCGATGTGCCAGCCCAAAGCGTCCTTGACCAGCCGGGCGCCGGTGATCCGGTTATCGGTGTTGGCTCGCCTGCCCACGGGGAGGTCTTTGGTCCAGCGGAAGCGAACCCGGCCCACCTTGGGGATGTTGACCATGCCCCAGCGGCGGTGGACACGGACGATGTTCAGGAGCGTATGGTCCGCGGCCTGCCGGGGCGCCTGGGGTGGGAGGCCGCAGCGTGGCGGCGTGCGATGAGTTCGCGGTGCCGGCGCAGCACCGTCTCGGGGCGCACCAGTAGCCGTATGCTGCGGAGAGCGTCGAGCGGCAGCCGACAAAGGAGAGCTGCCAGGAACGCCCGGTCGCCGGGGGTGAACCGGACTCTGTTCTCGCCGAGTTGGCGTTCCAGCACCGTGATCTGGTGACGCAAGGCGAGTATCTCGGTGTCCTTCTCGCGGTCGCTCATCGGGAGCAATCGCAGGAGGGCGAGGGCATTCATGACGCCGAGGTAGGCCAGTTTCAGCAGCACGGTCGATCATCATGCCGCCTTGATCCATAGGGCGGCTAGGCTGCTGACTTTGACACTTCCGGCGACGCGGTCGGGGCCCGGTGACCGAGGCACACTGCCTCCCACCAGAGCGGATGAGTATTCGGCAGGCGCAGGGTCGTGCGGCTGCGTCGGGGCGGGGCACCCCAGTACGCCCAGCTTCGTCAATCCCGGGCTGGGGACACACCACATCAGAGCGGCGATCCCATCGGCCAGTAGGTGTTGCCGGTAGGCGTCTTCTCGTGATCACTTCGCGCTCGTGGCGGCGTCTGGCCACCACCGCCCTGCTGTCCTTGTCCCTTTTCGCGCCTCTCGCGAGCGTCGACGCCGTCGCCGCGCGCGTCGCCGCGTCTGACCCCGCCGTCCGCCGTCGGGGTTGATCACAGCGGCCTACGGCACGGTTCGGAGTATTCCCGATGGCCTCGCGATAAGCCTCAAATCATGCGGTTCGGTGACATCATGAGTAATGAATTCCGCGTCATGACGGTCGTCCGACCAGGCGACACCTGAGCCTCTTCCTGCCTGTCAGTACGGAAAGGCGGTGAGCACGTGAGCGACACCGAGCAGGAGCCCACTGCGGCCGAAGGAACAGAGGCGGAGACCACCCCCGAGGAGTCACCGGCCACGACTGAGGCCGGCCCTGCGGAGGGCGAAGAGCCGACCCCCGAGGCGGCGGAGACGGAAGCAGAAGAAGAAGAAGAAGAACCCACCCCTGCCGCGGCCGAGGAAACCGGGGCCGAAGAACCCACCCCCACCACAGCCGAGGAAACCGGGGCCGAAGAACCCACCCCCACCACAGCCGAGGAAACCGGGGCCGAAGAACCCGCTACAGAGGAGTAGGAGAACGGCTGTGCGCGACGACCGTCGCGCACAGCCACGACGGCAGTCTCGAAAGCCGGCTCGGGACACCCCTCAAGCGGACTCGCCGACAGCCAGCTCGCTGCCCGTACCCACCGGTCACGCATCCCGCCGTGTGAGGAGAGGACGTCCGGATGCCTGCAGCACCGCTGGTGCCACCACGGACGGGTCTCCGCTGGCCACCCACCGGAAGCGGGCCACCATCATCATGTCGTCAACGCTCTCCCGCACGAACCCGTCCACGACGCCAAGACCGCCCGGGCGTTCACGCAGCACCACATCGCCCGGCTCCTGATCATCCGCGATCTGCTGGTAGTCCCCCGAGTCGGGGCAACCCGAGAACTCGTACACCCAGTGGCCCATGCCTGCCATCCTGCTGGGAACAACGAGCACGCCACTGATCAGGCACGAAGGCGCTGGAGCGGATTCACCCGAAGGGATGACAGGCACTGCTGATCAGACAAGTCCACGCCCCCGAGGCCCTGGAGCCGGTCGTCGGCCGGCCCGATTCGCGGGCCGTGGCGGATACCCCCAGCACGGAGATGACCCGAATGCCGTCGTTTCGCGGGGTGAACCGCGATGACTCTGCCCGTACACCACCGGCCCGGCCATCTCATGGAACGAGCTTTGCCCTCCCTGGGCTGGGACGAGCACCCGGTGCACCGGGCGTTCCGAGTACCAGGCGCTGCTGCCGGCAGTGCGGGTGCCGATAAAGCATCGGTGCTGGTCATGCGGCATGTCGGTACTCTTGGAGGACTCCGCCGACTCGATCGTGTCGACGGACGTCGAGACGAGTGATCCGGTCCTGATCTTTGATCTGTGCGGGAAGTGCGCGCAGCGGCGCGGCGTGGCCGAGCGTCCGGTGGGGTCGATGCCCGTTGTAGAAGTCCTCGAACTCGCGCAGTACACGCAAGAGCTGCCGCTGGTTCCAGGCCAAGGTGCGGTCCAGCAGCTCGCTACTGCCGGGCTCACCCCTTCCCTGGAGTTCCGGTGTCGTCGCAGGACACGTGAAGGGGGCGAAAACGCTCAAGCGAGCCATGCATGGCCGAGCCCCGTGGGCGTCCGGGTCGCGGGCCTGGGCCCCGTCAACGTCAGCCGTACGGTGCCCGGCGCGGGTGTTGGCTTCGTTGATCTCTAGGGCCAGCGTTTGGCGACCGGCTTCCGGAGGCGGTTGGTGATCACCTGGCTCACGGATCTCGATGAGAAACGACGGCACTGTCGTGTCCACGAACGTGGGACGGCCAGCCTCTCGTCACAGTGGCTGGCCGTCGAAGGGGTCGTCGGAGCCGGGCTTGAACGTCGTGCCGAGGTCGTACTGCGCGATCCCGAACGGCTGGAAATCGGCATCGGCAAGGACGCGGTAGAGGAACTCCGAGGTGGACATGTCGTATCGGTGCCATGCGCCGACGTCATTGGACCGCGCGAGGACGGGGTACTCGCCCGGCCGCTCGGCATCGATCAGCCAGAAGTACTCGTCGGCCCATTCGGTGGAGCCCCACTCAACCAGCCCCTTGCTGCCCGGCGCGTAGATCGCATAGGGCTCGACGGCGGAGACGTTTCCGAGCTTGCTGTCCTGGTCGACCGACAGGTCGACTCGCCACTGTGTCAGGAAGTCGAACGCGGGGCCTTCGTCGCGCCCCAGAAAGTAGAGGGAATCACTGAAGACGCCGCCGCCGAACACCTCGTAGAGCTCCTTGTAGTCCGCCGGCAGCGCAACCCCCAGCTCTCCCTCGATCGCCGCCCAGTCGACATAGATCCCGAGTGGCTCCCACCCGGTCAGTTCGATCACTCGCTGAACCCACATACAACACTCTTTTAGCACCGGCCTTCGTTCCGATGTCCGGTAGGAAAGGCCGACATTGCTCCGACGGCCTGCTCGGCCCAGTTCAGTCGTTCAGCGGACCGTTGCGATGAGGCGTCGCAGTGCGGCGTGGCCGGGTGGGCCCCAGGTGGGCTTGCCGCCGTGGCGGCCGTGGACACCGGCCTCTCCGATGACTCAGCCGACCTTGGCTGGTTCCTCAGCCCGGGCTCGTGTGCTGGCGAGGCGATAGGGGTCAGTGCCGGTCTCGATGATGGTGCCGTTGAAGGTGAGGCGGTCGACGATGGCCGCGCAGAGCCGGCGTCCTGGGTTTGGAGCAGGTCGGCGGCGTCCCGCAGCAGTTGCCGGCCGATCTCGGCCGACCGGCGCAGCTCGTAGCAGACTGGTTCGCTCATGGCGAGCGGGCTCCCGGTCGTCCGGGATGCGGGGCTTCACCGAGATCGCTCCAGGCTCCTGCACGGTGGTCGCGGACCACCCGGCGCTGCTGTCAGGGCCGGGTGGCCGCCGCTGCGGCCTACGCGGTCGCGTAGTCGTGGAAGCCTCGGCCGCTCTTCTTGCCGAGCAGACCGGCCTCGACCATGCGCAGCAGCAGCGGAGGCGGCGAGTACAGCGGTTCCTTGAACTCGGTGTACATCGATTCGGCGATCGCGTGCGTCGTGTCCAGTCCGATCAGGTCGGCGAGTGCCAGCGGGCCCATCGGGTGCGCGCAGCCGAGCACCATGGCCTGGTCGATGTCCGCGGCGGAGGCGAAGCCGGACTCCAGCATCCGGACTGCGGAGAGCAGGTACGGGATGAGCAGCGCGTTCACCACCAAGCCGGCGCAGTCGGTGGAACGGATGATGTGTTTGCCCAGCACGGCGGTGACGAAGTGCTCCGCACGCCGCTGCGTGTCCTCGCCGGTGAGCAGGGACGGCACGAGTTCCACCAGGGGGAGCACCGGCACCGGGTTGAAGAAGTGGATGCCGACGACCTGCTCGGGCCGTGCCGTGGCCATGGCGAGCTTCGTGATCGGTATCGAGGAGGTGTTGGAGGCGAGGACGGCGTCCTCGCGCTGCACGACCTTGTCGAGGGTGGCGAATACGTCGATTTTGATCCGTTCGGTCTCGGCTGCGGCCTCGACGACCAGATCCCGGTCGGTGAACTCGCCGAGGTCGGTGGTGAAGCGCAGGTGGGTGAGCGCCCGTTCGCGGTCCGCGTGCGACAGTTTTTTGCTGCTGACGCCGCGTGCGAGGGACCGTTCGACGCGCC
This sequence comes from Streptomyces sp. NPDC050743, assembly GCF_044456925.1. Lineage (NCBI taxonomy): Bacteria > Bacillati > Actinomycetota > Actinomycetes > Kitasatosporales > Streptomycetaceae > Streptomyces > Streptomyces sp. NPDC050743. Next base: position 7,421 of record NZ_JBITGJ010000016.1, on the reverse strand, counting down.
GTCGGCCGGCGGCCAGTGCGGTGGGGCCCCTCTCGGCGACGAGAACGTCCAGCCCGGTCCTGGCGCAGATCTCGGCGATGCCGGAGCCCATCAGTCCGGCGCCCACGACGCCGATACGGCGGATGGTGTCCATAGGGTCGTTCGTTCCTTCAGGAGTACGTAGGCCTGGGGAGCACGGTGAGCTCCAGGTGGGCGCCGTCGTGCCCGCCGGTCAGCAGCCATTGGGTGCTGCCGGTGGGGCGGTGCGCCCGCCATGGGTGCGCGGTGCCTTCGCTGTGCGGGAGGTAGAGGGGGAAGCAGCTGGAGGCCAGCTGGACGCGGAGCCGGTGGCCCGGTGGCACACGATGTCCCGCGTCGCCGAGGTGGATGGGGATCCGGTGCCACTCGTGGGCGCCGGACAGCCGGTACGGCGCCTCGAGGATGCGTCGGCTGGTGCCGTCGGGCGCCACCTCGCAGAGCTTGACGACGAGGTGGCCGACGGCCGCGGTGGAAGTGACCGGCAGCACCAGCCGGACCGGGCCGGCCCGTTGCAGCGCCTCGCCAAAGGCGGGGCCGGTGAACGTCAGGACGTCCGGCCTGCGCTCGACCGTCCGCTCGTTAGGCAGTGCGAGCAGGGGGCGCCACCAGTTGAGGTCGGTGGTCGGTACGGGGTTCGCGGGGTCGTGGTCCCACCTCGCCGTGTGCGGCGTGGTGTCGGGCCGTGCGGAGGAGCGCTCCGCCCTGCGGGCCTGGTGGCCGCGGCAGATGCGTCGACGAGGTGGAGCCGGACGCTGACCGCTCCGGGCGGGGGCCGGCACCGGCCGTATGCCACCTGCCGCTCGTGCTCTGCCAGCGGACGGGCGGCAGCGACGCCCCTGCTGCGCCCCTTGCGAGGTGCCGCAGCAGGAAGTCGGTCGCCGGGCTGAGTGAGCGGTCCAGCATGGCCTTGCGCGCGGCCGGATCGGTGAGGTGGTCGGGGCTGCGCCCGTTCGGGGTGAACAGGTCGTCCTGGTGGTCGGTGGCGCCGGCGAGCAGGTGTTGCGGTGCGCTCGCGGAGCTTCGGGCCCGCTGCCAGTCGCGCAGCTGGCCGCCCTGGAACAGGTCGTACCAGCCCGTGCAGTGCAGGGTGGGTATCCGCCCGTGCCCCGGGTCGCGGCCGCCGAACGCCAGCTGCCGCCGGCGCGCGTCGCCGGGGGTTGCGGTGGCCCACTGGGCCGGCGGCAGCGGGGAGCCGGTGTCGGGCAGGGCGTCGAGCAGTTCGGCGAGCGGCCGCCGGGACCAGTCGGGGGCGGGCAGGACATTGGCGCGGCCGGCCCAGGTGGACGTCAGCCACTCCACCATGGGCCCGAGCCTGAACACCCCGCCCCGGTGGACGAGTTCTTTGCCGATGTCGGTGGTGGTCAGGCGGGACACGAGTGCGCGTAGGGCCGGGTGGCCGGACGCGGCCGCGGCCCAGGCGGTGAAGCCGTAGGAGGAGTTGCCCCAGCAGCCCACCGTGCTGTTGGACCAGGGCTGGGCGGTGATCCAGTCCAGGGTGTCCCAGGCGTCGGCGACTTCCGCGGTGAAGGGGACCGGCCGTCCCTCGGAGCGGATCTTGCCGCGGACGTCCTGCGTCAGCACGGCGAGTCCGGCCTCGGTCAGCCGGGCCGCGATGTCCGGCAGCAGGGTGTCCGGGTGCGTCTTGTCGTAGGGGGTGCGGATCAGCACCGCCGCCAGCCGCGGGCGCCGCGTGGGCGACGGGGGCAGGTGGACCTCGGTGTGCAGCCGTACGCCGTCTGGCAGGCGCACCCGGTGGGGCTCCGCCTGCGGGATGGGCGTACCGAACGGCACGGGGACGGCCGTACTCACCCGGCGCTCACGGACAACGCCCGGCGACCCGGACCGGACGGACGCGCGCCGTACCGAGTTCCGCGAGGCCGCCTGGCGGCTGATCTCGCAACACGGCTACCACGCCGTACGGATCGCCGACATCGCCCGCGCCTGCGGCACCAGCAGCGGCGCCGTGCACTACTACTTCCCCACCAAGCAGGACGTCCTCAACGCCGCTCTGCTGCACTGCGTCGAGAGCGCCTTCGAGCGGCAGAGCGACGAGCTGAGAAGCGTGGACAGCGCACACGCACGGCTGCTGCGGCTGATCGACATGCAGCTTCCGGCCGGCGGCCGGGTCCGGAACGAATGGCTGGTCTGGCTGCAGTTCTGGGCCGAGACCGCCCTGCGCCCCGAACTGCGCTCCATCCACAACGACTTCTACGCCCGCTGGCGCGAGGCCGTGGTCCGCATCGTGCGCCGGGGCCAGCACCAGGGGCAGTTCCGGGCCGACACCGACGCCGAACAGCTCGCGCTCGGCCTCACCGCGCTCACCGACGGCCTGGCCATCCAGGTACTGACCGGGGCGCCTGGAGTGACGCCCGAGCGGATGCGGAGCGTCCTGCTGGACTTCATCGACCGCGAGCTCCTCGCGCCTAAGAACGCGCCCACGAACCAGGTGGAACATGCCGGCGCCTGATCCATACGAGCCGGAGGTAAGCGGGATGGACCGGCTGGAGGAGCAGGTCCGCGCCCACCTCGCCGCCTTCCACCGGCGTACCGCGGCGCCACCGCCCAACGCCCGTCGCGCGGGCGTATGCCTCACCCTCCACCCGCACCGCGGCGAACCCCACGTGCTGCTGATCAAACGGGTCGCCCGCGGCCGCAACGCGGGCCAGTGGGCGCTGCCCGGCGGCCGGCTCGACGGCACCGAGACCCCGCAGCAAGCGGCGCTGCGCGAACTCGCCGAAGAGACCGGCATCTACGCCGACCCGGCCGAAGTGGCAGGACAGCTGGACGACTTCGTCACCGACTCGGGATTCGTCATCACACCCGTAGTGGTACTGCCGCGGCTCCCGCTACGACTGGAACGCAACCCTGACGAGGTCCACTCCCTGCACCCGATCCCGCTGCGCTGGCTCACGGATCCGGACGTTCCGCGCTGGCGGACGGATCCGCAGGGCCGACCGCTGCTGCAGATGCCGCTGCGACGGGGCATGGTGATCCACGCCCCGACCGGCGCCCTGCTATGGCAGTTCCGCGAGGTCGCCCTGCTCGGACGCGCCACCCGCATCGCCGACCTGACCCAGCCGGACTTCACCCGCACCTGAGCACGACGACACGACCCGGGAAGGGTCGCACCACCAGCACGACAGGGCCGCAGCCTTGTCGGCGCAGCAGGTGGAACAACTGTCCGCGATCGGGATGCGGTGAGGGGAGAAGGCTCAGACAGAGAGCCGCAGCAGGACCGTCGACCGCGAGGCGCGTACCACCCCACGCGGACGACACCTCAGGTGTCCGCCGTCCTCGATCCCTGTGCTCACGAGAGCAGCATCATGACCTGGGACAACATGCCCACTGAAAACGTCAGCTGCTGGACAGTGGCGCGGGCCGCTCGGAGCAGTTGGTCGAGCAGATGTACGCGAACGGCGTCGACCCCTCACGGGTGCCGTACTTCCATGTCGTACGCCTGGCCGAACCCGAGGCAACCCCGCTGGAGAAGCACCTCACCACAACGCTGAACATCCCTGAGAACAAGCCACTCGCGGATATCCTCGGCGCTCACATCGCGCAGACGCTGGCCGAGCGGGGGCGCGGCGATCTGGAGCAGCGGCTGCCCGCCGCGTTCGGGCAGGCTTTCCTCAGCGACCGCACCATGTTCTCCCTGCTCAATGTGCACCGGCTGTTGGGGGGCCGACGCCTTCACGGACGGCCGCCTCGCCCTCGACGCCTGTGTCCTGCCGGCACGGCTCCTGCCCAGCCGGTAACCGGTCCGGAGCAGGGCAGGGCCGGCCGAGCGAGGCCGCGGCGCGCCGCATCCCCCGTCAAAGCAGCCGAGCACCGTACCCGGTCCCGGCCCGCCAAGCGCTCCACAGCCGGGACCGGTCGCAGGCCGTTGTGCTGTCGATGTCCGCACCACGCACAGGCGGCCGACAAGCTCGCGTCCCCGCACTTACTCGGCCACGGGAAGTTCGTTCCGTGGCCGGGCCCGGAGCCGGTCGGCTATCGCCGCCCGCAGAGCCTGCGTCCGGATCTGTGGGATGCATGTCCGTTTGGACACTTCCGGCTACCGGACCGGATGGGGACCGTGGAGATGAATCGGATGCGACCCATTCCTCGACCTTCCCCTTCAGGAGTCCCCATGCCCGAAACGATTGCCGGGATCACGGTCCCGGACACCGCCCTGGTCCACGAGGCGACCGCTCTGGTACGCCAGTCGGCCGACGACACGCTGTTCCACCACTCCCGCAGGGTGTTCCTGTGGGGAATGCTCAAGACCGCTGTCCGGGGACTCGAGGTCGACCCCGAACTCGCCTACGTCGGCGGCCTCTTCCACGATCTCGGGCTGACGGCCGACCACCGCACGAAGGACCGCCGCTTCGAGCTCGACGGCGCCGAGGCGGCGTACGGCTTCCTGCGTGACCACGGGCGCAGCGAGGAGGAGGCACGAAACGTCTGGCTTGCCATCGCGCTGCACACCACACCGGAGGTTCCCCTCCACCTCGCGCCCGAAGTCGCCGTGGTGACGCTCGGCGTCGAGACCGACGTCCTGGGCCTGAACCTCGAGCAGATCACCCCGGTACAACGCGCCGAGGTCGTCGCCGCCCATCCAAGACCGGATTTCAAGAACCGCATTCTCCAAGCCTTCTACGACGGCATGGCCGACCGGCCGGACACCACGTTCGGCACCATGAACGACGACGTCCTGGCACACTTCGACCCCACCTTCCAGCGCAAGGACTTCGTCGATGTCATACGGTCCAACGCCTGGCCCGAGTGACCTGATTCGCGATCATGGCAACGTCGCGGGTCGGCCAGCAGTCGGCGAGGGGCCGGCCGGCGCTCTTGGCCCAGGCCGGCCCACCGAGCGGCCCGTTGCGCCGCGAGTTGGACCGGTCCGGACGGCGAGGGACTCCCCCGCTCTCGGACGCCGTGATTTGATCAAGGAATGTGATCGAGGAAAGGAACCGACAACCGCATGACCGTCCATCGTGTCGCCTTCCTCGTGTTCGACGGAGTGAAGATGCTCGACGTCTCCGGCCCCGCGGAGGTGTTTGCGGAAGCCAACACTCTCGGCGCCTGTTACTCGCTGCGCTACACCTCGTCGTCCGGCGAGCCGGTACGCACCTCAATCGGTACGCGCCTGCCCGTCGACGCGGCCGCGGCAGAGGTCGACGCCGACACACTTGTCGTCCCGGGTGCGGATCCACTCGTCACCGAGCCGATCCCGTCGGATCTGACGGAGGCCGTCCGGCTGCTGCGCGCCCGCACACGCAGGCTCGTCTCCATTTGCACCGGCTCGTTCGTTCTCGCTGCCGCAGGCCTGCTCTCGGGGCACCGCGCGACCACTCACTGGCGTCACGCCCAGCTGCTCGCGCGCGCCTACCCCGACATTCGCGTCGAGCCCGATTCCCTCTTCGTCGAGGACCGTGGCATCTTCACCTCGGCGGGCGTCACGGCCGGCATCGACCTTGCGCTTTCCCTGGTCGAACGCGACCAGGGTGCGGATCTGGCACGTGACGTCGCCCGGAACCTGGTCATGTTCATGCAGCGCCCCGGAGGGCAGTCCCAGTTCTCTGCGCCGCTGAAGGTGAGCGTGCCACGCACGCCCGCACTGCGGGCAGTCGTCGACCTCGTCTCGGCGCATCCCGCGCTCGAGCACAGTACGGATTCGCTGGCGGCCCTCGTCGGTGTCAGCCCCCGGCATCTCACCCGTCTGTTCAACGCCGAGCTCGGCAGGACCCCGGCCAGGTTCGTCGAACACGTGCGGCTGGATCACGCAAAGGCCCTGCTCGACGCCGGTCACAGCGTGTCCGAGAGCGCCCGCGCCGCCGGGTTCGGCAGTCCCGAGACGCTGCGACGGGCGTTCATGGCCCGGCTCGGTGTCTCACCCAGCCACTACCGCGCCCGGTTCGCGACAACGCACGACTTCGACGTCCCCGAACAAACGGGCCGCCGCGCACAAGGCTGATCGTCACGCCCCCGCCTGCGCGCGGCGAGCCGTGCCGAAGCGGCGTTGATAGGCAGTGGGACTCATGGACAACTCCCGTGCGAAGACCCGGCGCAGACTCTCGTAGCTGGGGAATCCCGCCAAGGCGGCTGCCTGGGTCGCGGAATGCCCCTGATCGAGGAATGCCTTGGCGAGGTCGAACCGGATCGACTCGACGTACCGGGCCGGCGTGGTGGACAGCTCCTCACGGAACAGCCGCGTGAGATGGCGGGGGCTGACATTGAGATGCTTGGCGAGTTCGCCGAGGGAGTGATTACCCGCAGGATCCGCCTGGACCAGGTCGACGACTCTGCGCAGCGCGGGAGACCTGGGTGGCGGGGCCTGCAGCGGAGCGGAGAACTGCGACTGACCGCCCGCGCGTTGCAGGTAGACCACCAGGGCACGGGCGACGTCCCGGCTGAGTTCGGGGCCGTGGTCCTCCTCCACGAGAGCCAGCGCCAGGTCGATGCCGGCGGAGACGCCCGCCGACATGTAGGTGGTGCCGTCGCGTACGTAGATGGCGTCGGGCTCGACACGGGTCTTCGGACACCGGGCGGCGAGTTCGCCGGTGACCTTCCAGTGAGTGGTGGCACGCTTTCCGTCCAGCAGGCCGGTGGCAGCCAGGACGAACGCCCCGGAGCAGACGGAGGCGACACGGCCGGAGCGGGCCGCCAGGTCCCTCGCTGCCTCGACCAGATCGCGCGTGACGGGAGTCCTGGGATAGATGTCGCCGCCCGGCACCACGAGCGTGTCCGGAGCCGGCTCGGAGTCGGGGCTGCCGTCGACGGTGATCCGTATGCCGACCGACGACGTGACGTCGGCACCGGTCGTCGACAGCAGGGTGATCCGATAGTCGGCTCCAAGTCGATTCGCCTCAGCAAACACCTCGGCGGGGCCTGAGACGTCCAGAAGTTTCACCCCGTCGTAGACGAGCATGGCGATCCGGTGGTGCGTGTCGGAGCTCACGGTTCTCTTCCTCCGGCATCTGGATCCGGTGACTGGCGGCCGGACCGAGGCCGCGCGTGCTCCGCGGTCCGGACCACGGAGCACGGCCACTGCCCACTCGTCCTCCACCGCATCGGAAGCGCGGACGTCATGACCGTCATCATCGCAGGGACGGCCCGGTCGTGACGGCCGGACTCTGGCCGGAAACGCATGTCGTGTGCCGCTCGAAAAGTCGTCGCCGCAGGTCACGCGGCGTATCTGTACTCGTTGATGAGGCCACCGAGGATCCGGGTGTGCAGCAGCTTGTGGGCGCCGCTGTCTATCGCGGTGGGCTGTTTCTGGGCATCGGGTGGTAGCTGGTTGCGCGCCTGCTGGGGCCGATGCTCGTTGTGGTGCCTCTGGTAGGCCGCGAGCACCTGCCGGGCATGCGCCTCTCCCATGACGAGTATGTGGTCGAGTACCTCGCGGCGGAGGCTGCCGA